>NC_013223.1:987500-1316666 GCF_000024325.1 Desulfohalobium retbaense DSM 5692
ATCGGGCTACTCAACAAGATCCCACGGGCAGTGTTGTGAGAAACCGTTCACACCTGAATCCAGAAGCGCATGCGCTGTGAACGTGAACGTTTTTACGTCTTGCCCTTGGGATTTTTGAACCCCTGCGTGATAAAGATTGTTTCAACAGTCAGTTAGGAGGCACTTTCCTGGTGCTGGCGTATCTGCGAGATCTTATATTCAAGAAAATCCTGACGCCCGGGCTCCTGCGATGTGCGCAATTCCTGATAGGCCGAGAGGGCTGTGTCCCAGTTCTGCGCGGCTTCGGCAGTCGCAGCGAGTTCTGTCAGAAAAAACTGACGGTAGGGCTCAGCAATGGTCTCCCGCAGGCTTTGGAGAATATCGAGCGCTTGCTCGGTATTGCCGCTGAGTCGCAACGCCTTGGCCTGTCCGAATTGGGCTACGGTATGCAGCGCGGCGTCGGCAGGAGTGGTTTGGACCAATGCCTCCCAGGCCGTGCTGGCCTGTTCATATTTTTCGGCTTCCATGGCCAGGCGGGCCATTTCGAGCCGCACCCCCTGCTGCATGGAAGAAGGCGCTTTTGAGGCGAAGGTGTCCAGGGCCTGAGCAGCCTGGGCCGGATCCTGCATGCTCAGGATTTGTCCCAGTTCGTTCTGGGCCGAGGCGATCTGGCGTTGCTGGTAGAGCGTGAACCCGGAATAGCCGGCAGCGATCAGGACCACCGCACCGATGACGATGCCTATCGTCTTCAAATTGTCGGTGATTTTGCGCAACAGGGGATGGATGTCTTCGCTGACTTCCTGCTCCAGATGGTCACTGAAACTCTCATGGGGCTGGCTGGGTTGCATACGGTTCTGGTCCTTCGGTTTGCGGATACTGCGATAGTGGCTCTCAGTCCGGGGCCGGGCCGGAGCAAAAGAGACTCCTCTAGGAAAAAACGGAACACTTATAAAGGCAACGGGCCCAAAGGTCAAAAGGTTCCCGCGTCGTCATCCTTGCCGCCGGACATGGCCTTCCTGGAAACAAAAGCCAAGATGTCCGGCAGTTCGATAGTCGAGGGACGTCATAACCCGATATTTTTGTTGTTGTTCCGCAAGATTGTCGACTGGGGGGGGGACGCTCTTTGCCTCTGTGCCCGGCCGGGCGGATTCAGGGCGATTCGTATTTTTCTTCTGTGATTGTCGGGATTTTTTCCATGCGGATAAAAAACAGCAACAGAGAAGGCGTGACAAAGACTGTGAGAATCGTCGACAACGCCAATCCACCAAGCACGACACTGCCCAGGCCGCGATAAAGTTCGGAGCCGGGCCCCGGGGCGATCACCAGCGGGAGCATTCCAAAAATGGACGTACAGGCGCTCATGTAAATCGGTCTGATTCTGGTCCTGACCGATTCTCGGACCGCCTTGAGGTGCCCCATGCCACTGAGACGAATATTGTTCAGGGACTGGTGGACGATCAGAATAGCGTTATTGACCACAATCCCGATCAGGATGATGAAACCGAGCATGGTCAGTACATCCAAAGGTTGGGGCACCAGGAACCAATCGACCAGTTTGAGCCCCAAAAACCCCCCAGCGGCAGCCAAGGGGACGGTGAACATGATCACCAAGGGGTAGAGAAAGTTTCCAAACAGGGCGGACATGAGCAGATAGGTGATAATGATCGCCAGAATAAAATTTCCTTTGAGCACGTCCCAGGTCTGTTCCAGTTTGTCTGCCGCACCGCTCATGTCAACTGAAATGCCGTCCAGTAGCCCCGCTTGCCTGAGTTGGGGGACAGCCTTTGAGGATATGGTCTCCATGCCAGCTTGCAAGGCGAGGGTTTCCGGGGGGGTGACTTCAAGGGTCACGGTTCGTTGGCGTTCGAGATGGCGGATTTCGCTGATGCCGTAGCTCCGTTCCAGCCGACTGAGCGAAGAGATCGGAACAACGGCTCCCGTTGGCGTGACGATCTGGGACTGGAACAGGTCTTCGGGGGTATTGATGCCCGGCTTGCCCTTGAGCACCAGATCGATTTTCTTTTCCCCTTCCTGTTTGAAATCATCAATATCCCGTCCGTCCATGAAGACATCCAGGGTGGTCCCGAGTTCGCCCACGGTCAGGCCCAGCGCCTTGAGGCGCTGTTGTTTGGGGATATATCGGATCTCGGGATACAAGGTTTCCAGAGAGGGTTGGGGACGGATCTGGGAACCGGGCAGGGTTTTGGAAATCGAACCATACAGGGCCCCTGCAGCCTGGATGACCTGGTCCAGATTTTTGCCCCGGACATCGACGTTGATACTGCGTCCCCCGCCGAGTTCCTGTTCGAAAATACCGGCCTGGAGGCTGACACCGAAGATGCCTGGAAAACTGTTGACCACCCGTCGCAGGGTCGGGATGAGTTCTCTGCCCTTTTGGTCGTGGGTGGCGGTCGCACCAAAAAGCATCAAGGTGTCGGCTCCGATATAAAACAGATCCTCGATACCGGTTTCTCCCCCATCCTGTTGGCCCATGCGGGGGGCGACCATATCCGCGATCTGCTGGCCGATGTCCTCACGCTCGGCGTAGGACAGGCCGGGCGGAGGGATCATGATGTTCAAGATCAGGTTGCGGTTGCCCTGGGGGAGATATTCGAGTTTGGGAAACAGGGCGACAGCCAGGAAAATCGCCAGGGCGGTCAATCCAGTGAGTGTAATCAGTCGAGAGGCCCAATTGGCCGTGGCTAATCGAACCAGGCCCATCATGGCGCGTACAAAATAGGATCCGAAGGTGCCGAGTAGCCCCTGTTTTTTGGTATCGTGGCGGCGGCGGGACCAGGTGAAGAAATGTTTTGCGAGCATGGGAATGACCAGCACCGAAACGAAAAGACTCAATGCGATGGCGCAGGTCACGGCGATAGCGATGTCTTTGAACAATTGCCCGGCTTCCTGTTCAATGAATACCACCGGCAGGAAGACGGCGACAGTGGTCAGGGTCGATGCCAGCACCGCCCCCCAGACCTCTCTGGCCCCATGGTAGGCGGACTCGAAAGGGGATTTTCCCATCGATCGGTGGCGGTCGATATTTTCCAGGACCACGATGGCGCTGTCGACAAGCATGCCGACAGCAAAAGCAATTCCGGCCAGGCTGATAACATTGAGGTTGCGGCCAAAGCCATTCATGAAGACAAAGGTACCGATAATGCTTATGGGAATCGCCGCGGCCACAATGATCGTCGAGGACACTGAACGCAGGAAAATGAGCAGGGTCAATACCGCCAGCAGCCCCCCAAGCAGGATATTGCGCTTGACGAGGTCAATAGCCCCGTTGATGTAGGGACGCTGATCGTACACCCAGTCCAAAAATACGTCCTGGTCGGCGAGCAGTCCCTGATTGAGGTCGTTGACCACGGCCTCGGCGCGGTTGGTCATATCCAGGACGTTGACCCCGGGCTCAGGTTTGATGCCGCAGACGATGCCGTTTTGGCCGTTGTGCATCATGGCCGCATCGTTGTCCGCATACCCGAAATGGACCTCGGCGACATCCCCGACGCGGACAACGTTGTCGCCTCGGGCGTGGATAACTGTCTGAGTGATATCCGCAGGCGTCTTGAATTCCCCGATGGTGCGCAGGCGGTAGTCGCGGCGGCCGATACCAGTCGTCCCTGCGGAGACATTTGTGTTATCCCCTTGCAAAACAGCGATGACTTCCTGGACCCGGAGCGCATGGGCGGCGAGTTTTTCCGGGTCCAGGGTGACCTGCATTTCCTTTTCCGTGCCCCCGAAGACCAGCAAGTCAGCGACCCCGGGTACACGTTCAAGGTATTGACGAACCTCGTTTTCGAAAAATGTCCGGTATTCCTGGATGGGCCGGGGGGAGGTCTCTTTCGTCTTCAGAAGCATCCAGACCACAGGAGAGGTGGAGGCCCCTGAGGCATTGATAATCGGTTTTTCGACGCCATCAGGATACGACGGGACCTCGTCAAGTTTGTTGGAGACGCGTAGCAAAGCGGTGTCGACATCCGTGCCCACCTTAAAGCGCAGTGTGATCTGGGAGCGGTTGTTTTGGCAGGAACTTTCCATTTCCACCAGGTTGGAGACCCCTTTCAGGGCATCCTCCTGCTCTTCGACAATCTCCCGTTCCACTTCGTATGGTGTCGCGCCGGGCCAGACGGTGGTGACCGTAATCTCCGGTTCGGTGACCGTGGGACTGAGCTGATAGGGCATTTGCCGCAGACCCAGGATGCCGAAAAGGAGAATCAGAATAACCGCGACAAGCACGGTGACCGGTTTGGTAATAGCGAATTTGACGATATTCATGGCGTTATCTCTGGTTGGTCCTCTGCTGGGGGGGAAGGGGACACGGTTCTGCGCACTATCCGCCCTGAGAGAGGTGTGTCGTTCCTAGCGCCAGCAAAAATAATGCGTGGGGCGATACCGGGCACCGAGGGCGTTTGCCGCGGGCGTTATTTTTCGGTGGCGGGAGTCTGCCGGGAAGAGGGACGGACACTTTGCCCTGGTTGCAAACGTTCGTTGCCTTTGATCACCACCTCGGCACCGGTCTGGAGTTTGTCCGACTGCACGCCAATTGCGTCGTCGCGGTACCCGATGATGGCCACTTCAATGGGAAACACCTTCTGCTCGCGCACAATATAGAGGACTGAACGCCCCTCTTTTTCCAGGACGGCTTCCCGCGGCACCAGAAATCCCTTGGCCTCATGGCCGGTGGGGAAAGCGGCCCGGGCCTCTATTCCTGCCGCCAGACGCGCGTCGGAAGTGAAACGGAGTTTGACCGGGACCGTGCGGCTGACAGCATCGCCCTGGCGGATAACGGCCTGTATACGGGCTTGATAAGTGGTTTCAGCGGTGGTCAGGGAAAGAGCCTGGCCGGTGTGGATGAAGGGCAGCACCTGCTGGTCAACAGGAAACACGGCATCCATTTTGTTTTGACCAGCAAGGGTTGCCACTGGTTGTCCAGGCGCAAACCATTCGCCTTGACTGAGATGTTTTTCCAGGATGATGCCCGTGAAAGGGGCAGTGATCCGTTTTTTCTGGAGTTCATCGTGCAGCCGGGCCAGTTTGGCCTTGTGCCCCGCGACCTGTTGCTCCAGGGCGCGAGTCGTCAGGCGGGCATCGTCGTATTCCTGTTCGGATACTGTCTCGCGCTTGTAGAGGTTGTGAATGCGCTGCAGTCGCAGTTTGGACTGTTCCAATTGCACTTCACTCTGGGCGAGGGCGGCGCGTTGTTCCCGGATAGAGCCTTCAAGGAGGGTCGACTCCAATTGGACCAGGGTGTCTCCTGACTGGACGGCGTCGCCAGCTTCAAAATGGACGCTGGCCACCAGTCCGCTGATCTCTCCGGAAACATCAGCCAACTGCGCGTAGTCCAGGCTGCCTATGTATTCGGTTGTCGGGGCGATCAAGCCTTCGCTCGCCGGGGCGGTGACCACGGGCGCGGGGGGACGGTCTTGCTGGGCAGTTGCCGGAGCGGGGCTTCCGGACACGGCGATGCCGACAAGGAATAGCGCCCACAGGGCGTGCAGAAATATGCGGCGCATAGGTTGTTCTCCATTGGCTGGTGATGCGGTCCTCTGTTCGCAGGGCGAAAGGAGGGATTCAAAGCGTTTTCAGAGCGCGCAAAGTAGTTGGAGCGTCTCCATTTGACAAGTCTTTGTTCCTTTTCCGTCTGGAGTTGTGGACCTGAAAGCTGAATGGCCACAGGGCACGGATTCAGGTTTTCTGGTTTAGCTCTTGTCAAGGCCGCATGGGGTGATTAATCTGACAAGAATAGGCATTTTGTCTTGGAAGGAGCGAACCGGAACCCGCGGGTTCCCTGAATAAGGAGACACGTTCATGCGCAAAATTGCTTCGACAATCGTGTGCGGGCTGGCCCTGCTGGTGTTAAGCGGCAGTACGGCCCTGGCTCAACTCCCGGAATTCACCGAATTGGCCAAGTCGGCCGGCAAGGCTGTGGTCAATATCAGTACGGTCAAAACAGTCGACCAATCCCAGGGGGTCGAGGAGTTTTTTAATCGTTTCCACCGTCGTGGTGGCCCTTTTGAGGATTTTTTCGATCAATTTGAACGCTTCTTTGGGCCCCAGCAGATGCCCAAACGCCAGCAGCGGTCGCTGGGCTCGGGGTTTATCATGTCCCGGGACGGCTATATCGTGACCAACAACCATGTTGTTGAGCAGGCGGACAAAATCACCGTCAATCTTCAGGGAGGGGAGACCTCCTACCAGGCCGATATTGTTGGTCGGGATCCTGAAACCGATCTGGCGCTTTTAAAGATCGAGGTCGATCGCGAGTTGCCAGTTCTCGAATTCGGAGATTCCGGAGAGATGGAAATCGGTGACTGGGTTATGGCCATCGGCAATCCTTTTGGCCTCGACCACAGCGTGACCGCAGGCATCATCAGCGCCAAAGGACGAGTCATCGGTGCCGGTCCGTATGATGATTTCTTGCAGACTGATGCTTCGATCAACCCCGGCAATAGCGGCGGCCCGCTCCTGAACACCGACGGTAAGGTCATCGGCATCAATACCGCGATCATTGCCAGCGGCCAGGGCATCGGCTTTGCCATACCGTCTGATATGGCCAAACAGGTTATTGCGCAACTCAAGAAATACCAGAAGGTCAAGCGTGGTTGGTTGGGTGTGACCATCCAGGACGTGGACGAAAACATGGCCAAAGCTCTTGGTCTTGACGCGCCCAAAGGCGCCCTGATTGCTGGCGTCCGGGCCGGTGATCCGGCCGATGAGGCAGGTCTTAAGGCAGGTGACGTGGTCGTCTCCCTCAATGGCGAGCCGGTGGAGGATGCCGACGGATTGACTCGTCGTATCGGGCGCATGGAGCCAGATACAAAAGCGAATATGACGATCTGGCGCCAGGGAAAGGTCAAGAAAATCGCCGTCGTGCTTGGCGAGCGGGACACCGCCCAGGAAGAAGCTCGAGCCGAGCAACCCGATTCTGAGCAAACCAGCGGCAGACTCGGCATCGTCGTCCGGCCGGTTCGCGATGAAGAGGCCCGAGCCCTGGGCATGGATGAAGCCAGGGGGCTTTTGATCCAGGATGTCGAACAGGCTTCCCTCGCCGCAGAGGCTGGGTTGCGCCCCGGAGACGTCATCCTGGCTGCTAATGGGCAAGAGGTAGAAACCGTTCGGGGATTGTCGCAGATCCTGAATGAAGACGCCGCTGAGAAAGGGGCTGTTCTTTTCCTCGTCAATCGCAAGGGACAGAACCTTTTTGTAAGCATTCCCCTGACTGACGGGGATGGCCAATAACGCACGGGATCAGATACCGTAAAAGCGGGGGCAAGGAAAAATTGCCCCCGCTTTTTTTGGCGGGCCGATTGTGTGAACAAGAGGTGATAAGGTGCTTGGAGGCAAAGGCGGAACCGGGAGCGATTCCCGATCGGGGCGTTCCCCTGGCGCTGTTTGCGTCTTGAAATTTTGAAGATTTCGGCACACCGAGTGCAACGAGCAATAAGGAGCAGGAAGCGGTATGGCCCCTGTGCCCCATCAGCAGCAGGCCCCTGGATGCAAGGCGAATCTGTACTTGCGCATCACAGGCCAGCGCGAGGACGGTTACCACGAACTGGAAAGTCTTTTCCTCCCCTTGCAGCAGCCTTCGGACCAGATCCATTTCGAACCCGGTGCTCCGGGTAGCGGTTTGACATTGACCTGCTCGGATCCCGACCTTGCAACACCCTCGAACAGTATTCGGGTCGCGTATGAAACTTTTCGGAGCGTGAGCGACAAGGCACCAGATCTCCGGATTCATTTGGACAAACAGGTTCCCCAAGGGGCGGGCCTCGGAGGGGGCAGCGCCGACGCCGCCTGTGTTTTACAGTATCTCCATGCCCATGTGTGTCCAGGTCTGCCTGAACAGGACCTCCAGCGGCTCGCTTTGCAGGTCGGCGCTGATGTCCCGTTCTTTTTGCACCGTCAGCCGTGCTGGGTCAGTGGCATTGGCGAACGGTTGGAGCCGTTACCGGTCTCTTTTGCTCAGTGGCGATTTCTGGTTGTCTGTCCTGACGTCAGTATTTCAACCGGTTGGGCCTACCGCATTTGGGATGAGATGCAGTCCGCCTTTCAAATTCTCCGCCAGGAAGACTTGACAAGTCCACGACATGCGTATAGACAATGCTGCTCCAGCGGCGCATTGGTTCTTTACAATAGTTTCGAGCAGGCCGTTTTTCCTTACTTTCCAGAGCTTGGGAAGCTGAAGCAGGCCCTTCTGGCCGCTGGAATGGACGCCTGTGTGATGAGTGGTTCCGGCTCAGCCCTTGTCGGCTTGACACGGAACGCGATGACATTAGAATCTGTCTGCTCGAAGTTGGAAGCCCGCCGGGTTTCTTTTTATGCCATCTGATCGTGCTGGGGTGTAGCCAAGTGGTAAGGCAACGGGTTTTGGTCCCGTCATGCGGGGGTTCAAATCCTCCCACCCCAGCCAATTTTATTTTATGGGGCGGAATCATGTCAGGCCACGGTGAACTCAAGATTTTGACCGGCTCGGCAAACCCGAAGCTGGCCGAAGCGATATGTGAACACCTCGGATGCAATCTCACTCCTGCCATAGTGGGCACGTTTAGCGACGGGGAAATCCGGGTTGAAGTTGGGGCCAACGTTCGTGGTGACGATGTTTTTGTCGTTCAACCCACCTGCCATCCGGTCAATCACAATCTCATGGAATTGTGCCTGATTCTGGATGCCTTGAAACGTGCCAGCGCCAATCGCGTCACGGCTGTAGTGCCCTACTACGGCTACGCCCGCCAGGACCGGAAGGTCGTTCCCCGCGTTCCGATCAGTGCCAAGATGGTCGCCGACTTTATCTCGGTGGCTGGCGCTCACAGGCTGCTCACCGTTGACCTGCATGCCGGGCAAATCCAAGGTTTCTTTGACGTCCCTGTCGATAATCTCTACGCCGCTCAGGTTGTTCTGGAATACGTCAAGTCCATCGGCTCTCCAGAAGATCTGGTCATTGTTTCTCCCGATGCCGGAGGGACGGAGCGGGCCCGTGCCTATGCCAAGCGGTTGGGGGCAAGCCTGGCGATCATCGACAAGCGTCGCGACGCGCCCAATCAGGCGCAAGCGATGCGAGTCATCGGGGATGTCCAGGATAAAATCGCTGTGGTCCTTGACGATATGGTCGATACCGCCGGCACCATGGTCGCCGGGGCCGAGGTGCTAGCCCAAAAAGGGGCTCGCGAGATTTACGCCTGTGCAACCCATCCGCTCTTATCTGGGCCGGCCATCGAGCGCTTGTCGCAGTCGGCCTTTTCAAAAATTCTTGTCACGGACACTGTCCCCTTGCGCCCAGAAGCCCAGGCCTGCGAAAAGATAGAAGTCATCTCCGTGGCCAGCCTTTTGGCCAAGGCCATTCACAATATCCATACTGAATCGTCTGTCAGTGTTCTTTTTACTCCGTAAACGCTGTCGGTGAGATGAAGGAGCGCGTCCATGTCTGAGGAAATACGTTTACAAGCTTTCAAGCGGGATGAAGTTGGCAAACAGGGCCTACGGTCCGTCCGCCAGCAAGGATATATTCCCGGTATCTATTATGATGCCAAGGGCGACAACGTCCCGGTCAAAGTCCGCTACCGGGCTTTGGAGTCGGCCTTCCGAAAGGCCCACTCAAACCACGTTATCCAGTTGGAGATCGCCAACGGGGGGCAAGGCACGCCCCGTCCGGTCATGATCTGGGATATCCAGCACCACCCGGTCAAAGACCTCATTCTCCATGTCGATTTTTTCGGGGTGGACATGAGCAAGGAAATTCAGGTCGAAATTCCCGTGCAGATCGAGGGAGAGGCTCAAGGTGTTGTGGATGGCGGCCAATTGACCGTGTACCATGAGGCGCTGCTTGTTTCCTGTTTGCCGGACGCGATTCCTGAAAATATTCGCATTGATGTCTCCGCGCTGGAGATGAACGAGAATGTGAACATTGAGGACGTGACCTTTCCTGAAGGGGTGGTTCCGGTCTACGACGGCGAGGAAAATTTTGCTGTGGCTGGTGTCAACCCCATCGTTGAGGCCTCTTTGGAAGAAGAGGAAGAAGAAGCCGAAGGCGAAGCTCCAGCTGAAGAAGCCGAAGAAGAATAATTGTTCAGGGTGCCCCGGATTCCGGGGCACCCTGAGTTCCCCCCTTTCCTGGCCAAAGGCCGGAATCGCTCTTCTCCCCTCTGGCCATAGAAAAGCTCACCCGACTCCTGGGGTGCCGGAAATGGTTTCCTTTCTTGTTTGTCCTGCCTGAACCGGACACCGCTCCTGACACCCGACTTGTTTGCGTGTGGGACTTGGCTTTGTTTTCGCCGTTTCGGGCGGGGCCCCATAGACGTTGTATTGCCCAAGGACGTTTGTATGTCCGTTGCATTCGCCGGTCTTATCGTCGGGCTCGGCAATCCCGGTCCACAATACGCTCGGACTCGGCATAATTGCGGGTTTCTCGTTCTTGACGCCCTGCGGCGCCACACCCCAAGTCCCTGCCGTGAAGTCGTGCTTCCGGTCCGGGGGAGAGTCTGGCGGTGGGAGGTCCCAGGTAGTGTCCTGCCATGGGGATTGCTCACGCCCTTGACCTATATGAATCGTAGCGGCGAGGCCGTGGCTGAGTTGTGCCAGACAATGGGTCTTGGCCCAGAGCAACTCGTTGTGGTCCATGACGAACTTGATCTGCCTTTCGGCACCTTGCGGTTGAAGCAGGGAGGGGGTTTGGCCGGACACCGCGGTCTGCAATCCATCGCCAATTGTTTGCAGAGCAGGGAATTTACCCGGCTACGGGTCGGCATCGGGCGCCCAACCGAAGGAGTTGGTGTGGTCGACCATGTCCTTTCTCCGTTTTCGCTGGAGGAACAGGCCCACCTTGAAGAGCTTTGTGAGCGCGGTAGCTCCGCCCTCCAGGCGTATTGCACCCGTGGATTTGAAAGCGCCCAAGATTTTTGTCGCCCTGCGGAATGATTACAGTACCGGGGCATGGACGAAACACGGTGAATCTGGTACATCAAAGATTCCAATTTGGATATGAGGAATGGAGGGGCAGCGTGTTTTCAGAAAAACAATTGGTGGTGTACCCGGCTCAGGGAGTCGGCGAAGTCGAACGGATAGAAAGTCAGGAAATCGGCGGGACGCGAGCCGATTTTTATATTGTCCGCATACTCAGTAATAATGTGACCTTGATGGTGCCGGTGGCGAATGCCGAAAATGTCGGCCTGCGATCGGTGTGCGGGGCTGACGAGGGCCGTCTGGTTCTGGAAGGGCTCAAGGACCGCTCCGATTTTATGGGATACAGCGGTCAGAATTGGAACCGCAGGTATCGGGAATATTCTGAGAAATTGAAAAGCGGCGAATTGGATGATGTCTCCTATGTGCTCAAGGAATTGATCCTTATAGGTAGAGACAAGGAGTTATCGTTTGGGGAGCGGCGGTTGCTTGAGCAGGCCATGACCCTGATCACTATGGAAATCGCCTACGCTTTGGGAACGCAACAGGACGCCGTGCGTAAAGAAATCGAGGAGATATTCGCTGATATTCTCAAACGTCCGGGTGCGGATGAAGAGGATGTATAGCAGCCCATTTGTTCACCACAACTAGTCAGCGAAGCGGTATCCACCTGACTCCCCCACCCTCCATCATCGTTTCCGATTGCAGAGTATCAAAATTTTCGATCTCGCCAAGCCCCACCCCTTGGTGGGGCCCACAAGTCACGTGTTTGGCCGGTCCTGCCGTTGACAGGTGGGCGTGATGGATTCTGGATCCGTGAAGCCAAACGTGTTTGCATTCGGTGCCAGGAGTGTGTCCGAGACCCGGAAAAGGGCTTGGCCGCAGATTGTGTATGCAAGTGGGAAAAGGTGCCCTGACCCACCCCATGGGCAGGGAATGGCTTCCAGAAGCGTTTCTAGATCTTGAGTATCCCCCGGCACCGGAGTCTTGGCTCCAGGGTTGATGATTGACTCTATTTGGGAGATCCAGTACAGCGATTCCGGCTCGAAGCCGTCCGTAGTGATTCCAAGGCAATCCCCCCCTCTATTCGATTCCTGTAGGCGTAATTCGCGAAAATCAGTACGACTCACATACATTTTTGCTCGTGAAGGACCCCTTCGGCCGAGATATGGTCCAAGGGGAAGGAAGGCATGTATTCAAGGCCCTTGGCCTGACAATATTTGGGGACAGTATTCGGAGTACAGCAAAGGGAGAATGGGATGAATCTATCCGAGATGAAAAGGAAATCCATGGCCGAACTCATGCAGTTGGCCAAGGAGTATAAAGTCGAAAACCCAAGCGGTCTTCGCAAGCAGGAACTGATTTTTGCCATCCTCAGTTCCTGTGCTTCGCAAAACGGCTCGATCTATGGGGAAGGCGTGCTGGAGATTTTGCCCGACGGGTTCGGCTTTCTTCGCTCCCCCATGTACAGCTATATTCCGGGACCGGACGATATTTACGTCTCCCCGTCGCAGATCCGCCGCTTCGGCCTGCGCAAGGGTGACGTGGTCTCCGGGCAGATCCGCCCGCCCAAGGAAGGGGAGCGGTATTTCGCTTTGCTCCGGGTACAGCAAGTTGGGTTTGCCACTCCAGAAGAATCCAAGAACCTAGTCCTGTTTGATAATTTAACGCCGATTTATCCGGACCAGCGCTTTGTCATGGAAACTGGGGCGGAAAGCTACTCCTCGCGGGTTGTGGATCTGCTGGCCCCCATAGGTAAGGGACAGCGCGGGCTCATAGTAGCCCCGCCACGCACCGGAAAAACGATGCTTTTGCAAAGTATCGCCAACTCCATTACCGCCAACCACCCTGATTCCTATCTTATTGTGCTCCTGATCGACGAACGACCTGAAGAAGTGACGGATATGGAGCGTACCGTCGACGGCGAAGTTGTCAGTTCGACGTTCGACGAGCCTCCCCAACGTCATGTCCAGGTGGCGGAAATGGTTTTGGAAAAAGCCAAACGCCTTGTGGAACGCAAAAAAGATGTCGTTATCCTCCTGGACAGTATCACCCGTTTCGGTCGAGCCCACAACGCGATCATTCCTTCGTCAGGACGGGTCCTCTCTGGCGGTCTGGACTCCAACGCCCTGCAACGACCGAAGCGTTTTTTTGGGGCTGCGCGGAATATCGAGGAAGGCGGGAGTCTGACCATTATCGCTACGGCGCTTATCGATACCGGATCGCGCATGGATGAGGTCATCTTTGAGGAATTCAAGGGCACCGGAAATATGGAAATTTACCTGGATCGCCATCTGGCCGACAAGCGCGTCTTTCCGGCCATTGATATCAACCGTTCCGGCACCCGCAAGGAGGACCTGCTTTTGGACGAGAACGTCTTGAACCGGGTTTGGATATTGCGTAAGCTTCTGGCTCCCATGAATTCAGTGGAGAGCATGGAGTTTCTCCTGGACAAAATGCGCGGCACAAAGAGCAACCGCGAGTTTCTCGATATGATGAACAGTTAGTCGGTGCTGCCCAGCGCCCAATGGTGGAGCCAACCGGCGCCCTGTTCAACCTCTGTCTGTCATCAAACCGCTGCTGCGGCCGTGCTGCTGCCCCCTACCTGTTGGGGGTGAACACGAGCCAGTGACACAATTGTGCAGCAGGCCCATTGAGGGCTCTTCAAGAGTGCGTTGCACGCCCTTTGTCCACCGTTGGAGATAATTTTTTTCGAGATTTATTCTATCGAATCGTACTGCGAACCTGTTCCCCGCTGGCGCGGGTCGTGCTGTTCAGCGCGCCGGGCCAGTCTAATGAGGTGACCCATGCATGTGCTGCGTTGGGCACTGATCGCTGTCGCCCTGACAGGCCTGCTGTTTTCCGGCCCTGTTCAAGGGGCTCTTCTCGGGGACTTCACTATTCAAGACGAAGTTGAATTGGGTCGTGAAGTCAACCAATTCGTTCGTTCGCACTTTGATCTCCTCAACGATCCGGTTGTTGCCGAGTATGTCCGCTCGGTCACTGAGCGTATCGAGAGCCATCTTCCTCCCCAGCCTTTTCCCATCAGCGTCACTGTTGTCAACGATGAGAGCCTGAACGCCTTTGCCGCTCCAGCCGGGTACATGTTTGTTCACACCGGGTTGCTTTTGCATCTGGAATCCGAGGCCCAATTGGCCGGGGTTATCGCCCACGAATTGGCCCACGTGACCCAGCGCCATATCGCCCGAAACATTGAGCGGAGCCAGTTGATCAATCTGGGGACTCTGGCCGGTATGCTGGCCGGCGTCTTTCTCGGAGGCGGCGGAGAGGGGAGTGAAGCCCTGGCCATGGGCTCCCTTGCCGGGGGACAGGCCGCAGCGCTGAAATATTCGCGCGAGGACGAGCGTGAGGCCGATCAGATAGGGGTCCACTATCTGCAAAACGCGGGCTACCCTGTCCAGGGCATGGTCGAGGCCTTTGAAGTCATTCGCAAACGGAAATGGTTCTCAGGCCATTCTTTGCCGACCTACCTGAGCACGCACCCCGGAGTGGGAGAACGGATTGCCGCCTTACAGGGCCGTGTTGAGGGAGAATCTTCTGGATCATCGTCGTTGCAAAGCGGCACGTCCCGTTTTGAGCGCATTCAAATGTTGGTCCGGGCCAGATACACCGACCCCAGCAGTGCCCTTGTTGCTTTCAACGACACCCAATCGGAACAAGACACGTGTATGCTGGCCCTGGGCCGGGCCATCGCCCTGGAACGCTTGCAACGGGTGGAGGAGGCCGGTCAGGCGTATGAGCGAGCCCTGGATTGTGCGCCGGACGATCCTTTAGTCCAGCGGGAAGCCGGTCACTTTATGTATCTCCAGGGCAAACTGGACCGAGCCCGACGTTTGCTCAAGGCCGCATTGGACCAGCGCCACACCGATACCCGGGCGATGTTCTGGTATGCCCAGACATTGGCCCAGGCCGGAGATCCAGAGCACAGTATCCGGATTGGAGAAGAGGTCGTGCGTCGTGAGCCGCGTAATGCGCGGGCCCATGCTTTTCTCGGCCGTCTTCAGGGGCAACGGGGGAAGCTGTTTGAAGCCCATCTCCATTTGGCCTACGCGGCGCTCTATGGACACGGCGCCTCGCAACTCCCGTTTCATATTCAGAAAACCAAAGAGATGGCCCATTCCGAAAAACAGCGGCAGCGCCTCTCTTCCCTGCAGGAGGCTGTGGCGGAGTCCAAGAAGTTGGAAAAGCTCACGCCTTGACATATCTCTTCTAATCGCAGTATCGCTCTACCGCTTTGCCTCAGGTCGCCGATGGCGCAAATCCAGGCGTTTTTTTGTGAGCGCAACCCGCCTGTTCTGCCTTTCCCGCAACTGCAGAGCGGCCTGACGGAAATTCCCCCTATGACTCCCAACCCGTGAAGGAGGATGCATGTTTCTCGAAAATCTCGCATACGCCATGGCCCCGCAAGCCGGCGGTGGTGGCGCGGCCCAGGGCAATCCGATCATGGCCTTCATGCCTCTGATCATTCTGTTTGTTATTTTTTATTTCCTGCTCATTCGGCCCCAGCAGAAAAAGGCCAAAGAGCATAAGGAGATGCTGGCCAATCTCAAGAAGGGAGACCGCGTTATTACCGGCGGCGGACTCTACGGCCGGATCGTGGCCGCTTCCGAGGAGATGCTGACCGTTGAGGTGGCTGATAATGTCCAATTGAAGGTCAATCGCAATTATATTTCCACTCTGGTGGACAAGAAGGGCGGATCGAAAGAGGCAGAAAAGCCCGCAGAGAAGAAGCCCGCCAAAGGCAAGAAGCAGCAAGAGCAGGCCGAGGACGAAAAGGCCGATCAATCCAGCGAACAATAAGGACACGATTCCATGAGCAGCTTGCGATGGAGAATAGTGCTGGCAGTCATCGTCTTGGGGCTTGGCTTGGCATATGCCTTGCCCTCAGTGCTGCCGTCGGGTTCCGGGATACAGAAAATGCTCCCGGACAAAGAGGTCAACCTGGGGCTCGACCTCAAAGGGGGCATGCACCTGACCCTGGGGGTTGATCTGGAGACCGCCATCCAGAACGCCTTGTCGCAGACCGGCCAGGATATCCGGGCCGAGGCGCGGGAGGAGTCCATTTTGGTCCTGCGACCGGAAGTGGACAAAGCGGGCAATCTCCAGTTTTGGCTGGCCAAACAGGAACAATCCGAAACGCTCCAGGCGCTTTTGGAGGACAGGTTTCCCAATGTGAGCATCCAAGGGGTGGAAACCCTCGACAACGGTCGGCAGAAGTACACTGTCGGCTACCGCCCCAAATACCGCGAACATCTTGAGGAAATGACTCTGGATCAAGCCTTGAAGACGATCCGCAACCGAGTGGACCAGTTTGGGGTGGCCGAACCTGATATACGCAAGCAACAAGGCAACCGGATCCAGGTCCAATTGCCCGGACTTGAGGATCCTGAGCGGGCCATCAAGATTATCGGCCAGACCGCCCACCTCGAATTCAAGCTGGTCGACGAGGATGCAGACGCCCAAAAGGCAGAAAGGGGCATTGTCCCTCCCGGAAGCGAGCTTGCCTATCTGCAACGCAAGATGCCGGACGGCAGCTACAAGAAGCAGCCGATTGTCCTGGAAAAGAACGCTCTGCTCACAGGTGAATACATAACCGACGCCTCGACACAATTTGACACCAGCGGTTTCAATCAACCGTATGTCGCCTTGAGCTTCAATCAACGGGGGTCGAGGCTGTTTGAGCGCATAACCGCGGAACATGTCGGCGATAGATTGGCCATTGTCCTGGACGGCAAGGTCTACTCCGCGCCCAGGATCCAGGAGCGCATCAGCGGAGGACGGGCCAGCATCACCGGCGGATTTACCACCGAGGAAGCGCATGACTTGGCTCTTGTCCTGCGCGCTGGATCGTTGCCCGCGCCGGTGGATGTCCTTCAGGAGCGCAGTGTCGGCCCCTCCCTGGGGCAGCAGTCGATTGACCAGGGGATCATGTCCATCGTCGTCGGTGGCGCCTTGGTTCTGTTGTTCATGGTCATCTATTACGGGATCGGAGGCATTGTGGCCGATACCGTCCTGGCCTTGAATATTCTGCTCATCCTGGCCGGTTTGGCCGGGTTTGGCGCCACCCTGACCCTGCCGGGCATCGCGGGGATCATCCTGACCATCGGTATGGCCGTCGATGCCAATGTCCTTATTTTCGAGCGCATCCGTGAAGAACTGCGGCGAGGACTCGGTCCCCGGAAAGCGGTTGATGAAGGATTTGCACGAGCCACATTGACCATTCTCGATGCCAATGTGACGACGATCATCGCGGCGATCATTCTTTATCAATTCGGCACCGGCCCCATCCGCGGCTTTGCTGTGACCTTGTCGCTCGGTATTGTGGCTTCCATGTTTACAGCCATTTTTGTGGCCCGGATCATGTTCGACCTGTGGTTGAGCAGAAAACAGCCAGCATCGAGCCTGAAGCTTTAGGAGCGCGAGACGTATGGGATTGCAATTGATCAAACCCGGAACCGCGGTGAATTTCATCGGGCGCCGGAAAATCGCATTGGTCGTATCGGCCTTGGTCCTGCTGCTCGGGTTGGGCTCCTTGCTCCTGAAAGGGGGGCCAAAATACGGCATTGATTTTGCCGGAGGGATCACCGTTCAGACGCAATTTGCGGCCGATGTGTCGCTCAAGGATATCAAAGCAGCTCTGGCAACGGCGGAGTTGCCCAGCCTCAATGTCCAAAAATTCGGTACAGAGGGGGGCAATGAATATCTGTTCCGGGTGGCGGCCGTGGATATCAGTTCCTCTGAGGTCCGTCAGGCTGTCCAGGAGGCCCTGAGTGCCGAGATGGATACCGGTTTTGAAATCCGGCGCCTGGAAATGGTCGGGCCGAAAGTCGGGGCGGATCTACGGGCCAAGGCTTTAGAAGCCTTGTTCTACGCCATATTGATCATTTCTATTTATATCTCGGGACGGTTTGAACACCGCTGGCTGGCTTCGGCGCTCATGGCCGGCGGGCTTGCCGGGGGGCTGTATGTTCTCCAAATCGCCGGGTTTCCGCTCAGTGCCCTTGTTGTCGCCGCCCTGGTGATAGCCGTGGGAATGTGTTGGTATTTAAAACTCAATTTTGCCCTTGGGGCGGTCATCGCCCTGATCCATGACGTTTTAGTCACTGTCGGTGTGTTTTCCTTGCTCAACAAGGAATTCGACCTCTCGATCGTGGCGGCGCTTTTGACCATTATTGGATATTCCCTGAACGATACGATCATCGTCTTTGACCGTATCCGGGAAAATCTCCGGGGCAAGGCCGCCAAACACCGCTCTTTGAAGGAAACGATCAATATCAGCATCAACCAGACCTTGAGCCGGACGATCTTGACGTCGGGAACGACTTTGCTGGTTGTCATCTCGTTGTTCCTTTTCGGGGGCGGGGTGATCCACAATTTCGCCTTCGCCTTGCTTGTCGGCGTCATTGTCGGGACATATTCCTCCATCTTTGTGGCCAGCCCGTTGCTTTTGGGGTTTCAGATCGATCCGCCTGAAGAAAAGGACGCTGTTCAAGAACAAACCGTCTGATTCCCTGTGGTTTTTCAGGCCGGGGTGTGATTGAAAAGCCCCCCATCCGGTTTCCGGATGGGGGGCTTTTGCGATGGTGCGCCCGGCAGGGCGCACCCACTTGGAGGTGAAAGTCCTCTACAGGCCCGACAAGGGGAACTGTTAGCCGGACGGCAAGGGTGTCCACCGCGAGGTGGGATCTGAAGGAAGCCGCAGGCAAAACGCTGGCCTGACGAACAGGAATCGCATACGAGGCGGCCATGCCGGGTAAGGAGTCCATTATCTTCAAAGCCCTGTACTTGTACGGAAAGCTTGGACGTATATGCGGCGGGCATAAGCGTGAAGGTGGGTGCGCATTACCCGGGGAGGTCTGTCCGCCTGCCATGTGCTACCGGCGTCGCGAGTCGTCGGGACGGGCGGGCAGAAGTCAGCTGAGGGCATAGTAGGTCCCCCGACCGGACTGAAGGCCCGAACATCTAACACGGGACGGGAGCCCGAAATTTCGATGACGAACGGAGCCGCAGAAGGACGGGCTGGGACGCCCGTCGCCACACCCGAGGGTAGGGGACGGAATCCCCGAGAGTACGGTAGTGGTGCGTCAAGCGTCACGGCAACGAAGGAGTACTCCCATCCGGAGCAGCAGAGTTTGATGGAAGCGGTGGTCGGACGCGAGAACATGCTTGCGGCCTACAAGCGTGTACGCGCCAACAAAGGCGTCCCCGGAGTCGACGGCATGAGCGTCAACGACGTATGGGGATATTGCACGCTCAACTGGGCCCGAATCAAAGAGGAGTTGCTGGACGGACGGTACGAGCCGCAGCCGGTGCTCGGGGTGGAAATCCCTAAACCCGGCGGCGGGGTGCGCCAACTGGGCATCCCGACGGCGCTGGACCGCCTGATACAGCAGGCGCTGCACCAGGTGCTCTCCCCCATTTTCAACCCTCACTTCTCCGAATCCAGCTACGGCTTCCGGCCCGGTCGAAGTGCGCATCAGGCCGTGCTCAAGGCACGGGAGCATGCTGCCGCCGGCAAACGGTGGGTCGTGGACATGGACCTGGAGAAGTTCTTCGACCGCGTGAACCACGACGTGCTCATGGCGCGCGTGGCCCGCAAGGTGAAGGACAAGCGGGTGCTCGCCCTCATCCGGCGTTACCTGCAAGCGGGGCTGATGCAGGGGGGAATTGCATCGAAACGAAAGGAGGGCACGCCGCAAGGCGGCCCCCTCTCGCCGCTCTTGTCCAACATCCTTCTGGATGACCTGGACAAGGAGCTTGAACGCAGAGGCCACGCGTTCTGCCGATACGCCGACGACTGCAATATCTACGTGCAGACAAAACGGTCCGGCGAACGCGCAATGGCCTCGATCACCCGGTTTCTGACAGAGCGGTTGAAGTTGAGGGTCAACGCGGATAAGAGCGCGGTTGACCGGCCATGGAAAAGGAAATTCCTTGGGTACTCGATGACCTGGCATACGCAGCCGCGGCTCAAGGTTGCGCCCAGTGTGGTCAAACGCCTGAAACAGGCGGTACGGGAGGAATTTCGACGTGGGCGGGGACGGTCGCTCAAGAAGACGATAGACACCCTTGCGCCGAAACTGCGAGGCTGGATGAACTACTTCAAGCTGGCGGAGGTAAAGGGAGTTTTTGAAGAACTGGACATGTGGATTCGCCGCAGATTGCGCAATATCCTGTGGCGGCATTGGAAACGACCCTACGCCCGAGCAAGGAACCTGATTCGCCGGGGACTGACTGAAGAGCGCGCCTGGAAATCCGCCATCAACGGCCGCGGGCCATGGTGGAACTCCGGCGCATCGCATATGAACCAGGCATTCCCCAAGAAATACTTTGATTCACTTGGACTCGTGTCACTGCAAGATCAACTTCGCAAAGCTCAAAGTGTCAGGTGAACCGCCGTGGTACGGAACCGTATGCCCGGTGGTGTGAGAGGACGGGGGCCGCAAGGCCCCCTCCTACTCGATTGGCATGCCACGTGGCGTATTTTAGTCGTATTGCACTGCGCTAAAGCGCATGAGTTTGTCCCAGCGGTGGGAGGAAGCGATGCGGCGCACGGTGCCGCTGCGACCACGCAGAACCAGCGAATGCGTGCTGGCACCAGTGCCTTTATACGCCACACCGGGCAAAAAGGTTCCGCCGGAAATCCCGGTGGCGGCGAAGAAGACGTCCTCGCTCCCAACCAGGGAATGGACGTCCAGAATTGCAGTGGTGTCAATGCCACGTTCTTCCAAAGCAATGCGTTCTGCTTCCTTCTGGGGATCCAGACGGGCCAGCATCTGACCACCAAGGGCACGTATGGCGCAGGCCGAGAGGACTCCTTCCGGAGTTCCGCCGGTGCCCATCATGACATCGACCTCGCTTTCCGGATCCACGGCCATCAACGCCCCGGCCACATCACCGTCTGTATGGAGTTGGATACGGGCTCCTGTTTCACGGATAGCAGCAATGAGGTCTTGGTGCCGGGGTTTATCGAGAACAAAGACAACCAAGTCATCCACATCCTTGCCCAGGGCCTTGGCAATGGTTTTGAGGTTTTCCCCCACCGGGGCGTCCAGATCGACACCATTTTTGGCCGCCGAGGGCACGACCAGTTTTTGCATATAATAGCTCGGCCCGGGATCGTACATGGTTCCGGCCGGAGCCACCCCGACTACAGCTATGGCGTTGGGACGGCCATAGGCGAGTAGATTCGTTCCTTCCACAGGGTCGACAGCCACATCCACAGCCGGCCCCTGTCCGGTTCCGACCGCTTCGCCGTTAAATAGCATGGGGGCCTTGTCTTTTTCTCCCTCGCCAATGACGATCCTGCCCTGGATATCCAGAGCATTGAAAGAAAGCCGCATGGCGTCCACGGCTGCCTGGTCCCCGTTTTGTTTATCCCCCTTGCCGAGCCACCGCGCCGAGGCCAAAGCCGCGGCTTCCGTGACCCGGACCAGATCCAGTGCGAGATTGCGTTGTGGTGTTTCCATAGCTGGCATACTCCCTCTGCCCAGTGAGTTAGGAGGCGAAGTGCCTGCGGACCGACTTGGCAACGGCTTCTGGAGTAAATCCGTACGCCTCGACCAGATCCCCGGCAGGGGCCGAGTCTCCGAAATGGTCCAGGCCGATGACCAGACCGTAGCGGCCGGTGTACTTATACCACATATCGGTCCGTCCGGCTTCAATGGCCACCCGGCGCGTGACCGAAGCAGGCAGGATCTGTTCCTGGTATTCGAGTGGCTGTTCTTCAAAAAGCTCCAGGCAGGGCATGCTGACCACGCGGATGCGGCCAGGATCCACCTGCTGAGCCGCCTCAAGGGCCAGATGCACCTCAGAACCCGTGGCCATGAAGATCATGTCGGGGGCACCGTCCTGCGCTTCTTGGACGATGTACGCTCCACGGCCAACCCCCTCCTGCAATTCCGGCGTCTGGGCGGCAGGTAAAACCGGTACGCCTTGCCGGGTAAAGAGCAGGGCGCTCGGTCGATCCTTTTGTTGCAAGGCGAGTTCCATGCAGGCGCGACTTTCGTTCGCATCTGCCGGGCGAAAGACCAGGAGATTCGGGATCAAGCGCAGGGAGCTGACATGTTCCACAGGCTGGTGGGTGGGGCCGTCTTCACCGACGTGAAAGGAGTCGTGGGTGAAGATATGCAGAGCCGGCAGTTTTTGGAGCGCTGACATGCGCAATGCGTTGCGCTCATAATCCGAGAAAACCAGAAAGGTGGCCCCGAAGGGAACGACACCGCCGTGCAGGGCGAGTCCATTGACCACCGCTCCCATCGGAAACTCCCGAACCCCGAAGCAGAGATTGCGCCCGGCGGGATTCTGGTTGCCGAAAATGCCGACCTTCTCGCGCCAAGTCGCTGTCTGGTTGGAGGGGTCCAGGTCGGCTGAGCCACCGACCAAATGGGGGAGTTGTTCAATCAGACTCTCAAGACATTTGCCGAAGGCTTTGCGTGTGGCGACTTTACTCCCGGTCTCGAATTCCGGCCAGGTGATCTCAGCCGGCAGCACTGGGCGGTGCTGGCGTTCCCATGCCTGAGCGAATGCAGGATCGTTTTGCTGGCGCTGCTGCAACCGGAGTCGCCAATCGTCCGCCGTCTGACGCAGCAACGGGAAGCGGTCTCGAAAAGCATCTTCAGTCTCTTGGGGGATGGCAAATAGTTCCGACGAAAGGCCCAATTTCACCTTGGTTTGGGCGATTTCCTCTTCAGAGAATGGGGCGCCGTGGGTGTCGGCGCTGCCCTCCAGGGAGGCGCTGCCTTTGGCGATGGTCGTGTGGCCGATGATCAATGTAGGCCGGGTTGTTTCCGCACGAGCCTGGTCCAGAGCCGTGCGGATCTGTTCGTGATCGTGGCCGTCGATTTCGATGACCTGCCAGCACAGGCTTTCGAAAAGGCGGCGTTTGTCGGCGCAATCGCACCGTGCTGTAGGGCCGGCCAATTGGATAGCGTTGCTGTCGTAATAAACGATCAGCCGTCCCAGACCCCATTGCCCGAATAAAGCCGCGCTGCCCAGACAGACCGGTTCCTGGATATCGCCGTCTGAGGCCAGAACGTAGGTATAGTGGTCAGTGATCTCCTCACCCCAGGTTCCCCGCAGGAATTGTTCAGCAGTGGCCAAACCGCCGGCCATGGCAAATCCCTGACCCAGCGGACCGGTTGTGGCTTCGACTCCAGGCGTCAGATCGTGTTCCGGGTGTCCTGGCGTCCGGCTTTTGTATTGACGGAAAGACTGCAAGTCGTCGTCGTTGAGGTAGCCGACAAGGCGCAGCAGGCTGTACAGGAGCATGGATTCGTGCCCGGCCGAGAGAACGAAGCGGTCCCGGTCGGGCCAGTCGGGATCCTGGGGATCAAATTTGAGGTATTCCTTGAACAGGATATAGGCAAAATCAGCCGAGGACATGGCTCCGCCGGGATGGCCGGAATTGGCTCGGCGGGTGGCGTCCATGATCAACCCTTTGATGACATTGATATTGTGTTGGTCGTGTTCTGAAGGCATGCAAGCGTCCTTTGGTCTTGTGATCGGTTTTGGAGAAGGAGTTTGGATCCTGCCGCAGGCAGCAACTCACGCCATTTTTCAAAGGACAACGAGGAATTTCGTTGCCGGATGCGGCAGAGCATGGTCGTCCCAGCGTCGTGTGGAGCACGGGCTGCGCGCTCTTACTGCCCCCTTTGAGGCAGGGTGTCGATCAGATCCACCCGGCGTTGGTGACGTCCCCCCTCAAAGGGGGTGTTGAGAAATGTTTCCAGAATGCTTTGGGCCAAATCGATGCCCAGTACCCGGTCTCCGAGGCAGAGGATGTTGGCGTTGTTGTGGAGTCTGGCCATGCGAGCCAGGTATTCGTTGGTGCACAAAGCCGCACGAATGCCCTGATAGCGGTTGGCGACCATGGACATGCCCAGTCCTGAACCACAGACCAGCACGCCGAGGCCCCGGGTCTGCTGGATCCGCTGACAGACTTCAGAGGCTAAAACGGGGTAGTCGCAGCTGTCGAAAGTGTGTGTGCCCTGGTCTTCGGTGGCGATTCCTTGTTGCTGCAGGATTTCCAGTAAAGCGGATTTCAACGGCAGACCAGCGTGGTCGGAGCCGAATACGATGGGCGCTTCAGGCATGGTGCGTTCCTTTACGGATAAGTGATTCGGTGTTGAAGAGGGTGCGTTCCCCTGAGCAGGGAGTTGAAAATGTCCCAATGGCTCCAAAGCTGTAATACGCTCCAACGTGTCCGGACGAATACGTACGCTGCGATCTTGAACTTTGTGTCGCCGTCCCCGGGGAATTTTGAACGGCCTACGGTATAAGGAATTTTTATAACAGTCAGTTAAGGGCTTCTTGCGAGCGGGGAGCGGGATCATACCCATTGCCCCAAGGGGTGCTCTGGGGAATATTATTGTGACAGGCCCCATTTGTGGAGCCGGTTCTGGACGAACAGGGTCCTGGCCTGGGTGATTTCCCGGGCCAGAAAGTCGATTTCCTGTTCATAAAATTCGATTTGACGACGGCAGAGATCTGCTTCAGCAGCTTCGGCTGCGTCCCCAGCGGTGGTTTGGGAGTGGAGGCGTCCCAAATTGCAATATTCGCTGCTAAGCCGTTTGCGGAGCTGGCGCAATTCGGCATTGCGCAGGGCGAGAATGGCTCCCCAACGGATTTCGCTGGCCAAGGTTTTCAGACCCAGCGCGAGAACATCAAAGAGGCCTGTACAACGGTAGTGAGATGTGTGGGGCATAATCGCTTGTCCTGGTATCAAGTGGAGAACAGAACTCAGGCAAAACGGAAGAGGTCAGGCATCCCCAGCGACCGTCGCGAGGCCGCTGAAAATCTTCCAATGGGAGCAAGACGGAGAAAATTGCCAACGCTTCCGAACGGATCCATCCGCCCTTTGAAAGAGATTTCAAAAGGAGAACGTGCGACCTTGAACGTTTTGTTGCCGCTCCTTGGGATTTTTGAACGGCCTGCGGGACAGGGGGGATTGACAGTTCATGATCCGCTCCGTTTCGTCCGGCACAGTCATAGCTGAAAACCTAAGAGGGGGAGTGGAGCCGAAGACGCAGGGTTTCGGGAGGAAGTTTGAGCTGGAGCGCGCTCTGGTCCCAACCCGATTTTTTCCAACGAACCTCTTTGAGGCGTAAGACCGCCTTGTGGGCGTCACCGGCCTCCAGGGTGATCTTGCGCGCGAACGCGCTCTTTGTGCTAGGAAAATCGGAAAAGGTCAACGTCCACGGCTGAGGGGTCGTTCCGGTAACGGCCAGTACCCGTCCATTGGGTGCTATCTCAAGTGTCTGAATCGAAGCGCCGGACGGTGAGGTGAAGTGAAAAGTGCCCTGGGGTGTTCGAGTGGCGGAACGGTAGGAGTTGGGGACGATCTCAGTGAGGCGGCCGGTCATGACTCTGGACAATTCCTGAAGATCAAACGGTGTTGCCAGGCCAAGGGCTTGTGCGCCCCGGCGGCCGTTTTCATGGGTATAGGCTTTTTCCTGGCCGGGATAATAGGCAATCCACCCTGTCTCGCTTTCGCGCCACAGGGAAAAGGTTGTCCCGATACCGGCCTGGAGATCCATGCGCACCGGGCGGCTATAATTGCCCCACATGGTGAAAACAATGCGATGGTTCCCCTGGTTCCCGGCATAATTCAAACTCGCCTTGAGCCAGAACCCTTCAGGGGAGGTGGTGGCGTTGGCGTCGGTTTGAAAGCGTTGCCAGACCTCTTTTGCGCTCAGTTGTGGCTGGGAGGGAGGGGCCTGAGGGAGACAGGCCTGGAGCAGGAGCAGGCAAAGCCCCAACAGACCACAGACCCATTTTGGGGTTTGACTGCCGGAGTTCATAATGGAGCGGGCTCGGGAAGCGTTTGGAGTTTTTTGTCAATTGATGTCTGATCTTCGGCGCCCAATTCAATGGCCTTGCGATAGCCCCGGCGGGCCTCTTTTGTTTTTTGGAGTTTGGCTGCAATGTCTCCGTAATGTTCCCAGATTGTCGGGTCCTCCGTGCTGAGCTGTACCGCCTCCTGGATGATATCCCAGGCCTTGGCGTAATTTCCCTTCTGGTAATACACCCAGGCCAGGGAATCGAGGATGTAGCCGTTTTCCGGGCGCAGTTCTACGGCATTTTTGATCAATACAAGAGCGCGGTCGAGTTCCCGGCCCTGTTCGGCCAGGCTATAGCCAACAAAATTGAGGGCATCGGCGTGTTCTGGATCCAGAGAAATAATTTGCTCCATGGAGGCCATGGCCGTATCGCTTTGGTCCAGCGCCTCGGCCAAGAGGCCTTTTTGGTACAAAAGGTCGGTGTCCTCAGGCCACTTTTCCAGGGCGTCGTTGATGACCTCCAGAGCCTTTTGCGGCTTGTCCTGACGCCGCAGGGCGTTGCTGTGCAAGAGCCAGAAGTCGGGGATATCGGGAAAGGTCGCCTTGCCTTTCCGGGCGACCTGCACGGCCTGTTCCGGTTGGTCCCGTTCAAGGTGCATTTGGCCGAGGAAGTGGAGGCTTTGATTATAAAATGGGGCTGATGCGGGAATCTGACGCAGGGCTTCGATGGCCCGGGCCGGATTGCGCTCTTTTTGGTACCAGTACAAGGCCTCATAGAGGTAAGTTTTCGGGGAAAAATCGGCGCTTTCGCGAATGGTGTCCAGCATTGCCCGGGCTGGTGTGTAGAACCCGTTTTGTAAAAAGACGTCCACACAGCGTAAGCGGAAGGATTCGGTACCCGGCCCGCTCTCGGCCAAGGTCTGGGCTTTGTCGGGGTTATTGAGTTCGAGATGGAGTTCAATCAGGCGGATCAGGACCTCCTGATTGTCGGGCTGCAATTCAGACAGCCGGGTGTAGGCTGTGATGGCGGCGGGGTAGTCTTTTTGCCGTTCACGGATGTACCCGAGTTCGGCCCAGGCCTTGGCCATTTGAGGGGCCTTGTCCACTGCGCTTTGCAGGTTGTCGGACGCTTTTTGCAAAAGTCCCAGCCCAGCCTGGGCCTGGCCGAGGAAGAAGAGGTGTTCGGGCTCACGTTCAGGCTCGGGGATTGTTTGCAATGTGTCTACCGCATCGGCAAACGCCTGGATGCGGACCTGGATCTCTCCCAGTTTAGCCCGGGCCGTCCAGTTGTCGGGGTGGTCTTGAATATAAGAGCGGAGGGTGGCTGCGGCCGCTTTGGGGCGTTGCCCGGCCATATAGATCTGGGCCAGGTTGGCCACAAAGGCAAACTGATCCGGAAAGCGTTCGGTAGCCTCTTTGAGAATGGTTTTGGCCTTTTGCCGTTCCTCATTGCGCCAGTAGGTTTCGGCCAACTCCAGGTACAGGGTCGGTTGGGGATCCTCTTCCAAGGCCCGGGAAAGGGCTTGGGCGGCTGCAGGCGCATTTCCCTCGGCCAGCAGCGCCTGAGCTTTCAGGAAAAGAAAATCCGTTCTCGCGGCTGGTGAAAGTTGCCATTGCGCAGGGGGCGTGAGATCCGGCGCTGAGCGAGGGGTACACCCCACACAGACCAGAGCCAGAAAAGCGAGAACAAAGCGAAGCATTCGCGGCATGGGATTGCATTCCTGCGGGTTGACGGTAAAGCGGGAGCAGTGATGAACCAATCGCCCGTGTTTGAGGCGGTATGCTTAGGGGACAGCTGTTTGTTGTCCAATGCGCTCATCTGGACGGGACCGCCGGAGAAGAAGGCGTCGCCGCGTCACCAGGGTACAGCAACATCGCTCGAAGTGCCAAGCCGTAAGGGTGGGCGATCCATTCGAATCTTGCCGGTGCGCCTTTGCTTCTGGTTGCAGGCCGGCATCAAAACTTCTTCACCGGCCCTGTGTGCCGGGCGCGGAGCGGTCTATCCCGGCGCTCAGAAAACGATCTCGGAAGTCAACGTCAGTCCGGCACAGTCTTTTTCTTCGCACAGGACCTTCAGCCGCCGAAAGACATGGCGGCCCAGTTCAAGCCCGATATCAATGAATTCCGGTCCATAGGCCTGGCCGGTCTGGGTTCGGAATGTATCCTTGATCGCCGAGACCATATCAATGGCCGTGGGGAACCGCTCGACTATTTTTTCAAGTGGCCACTCCTGGTAATCGCAGATTTCCCAGAGGGTGGTTACGAAATTGTCCGGACCCCAGCGGAATTTGTCGGCATCGTAAAGGGCGCCGCTGAGAAAGGCAAAAGCCGGATCGTTCACCCGCTCCACCGGTTTGAAGGCCTCATGGTTGCGAACGGCAAAGGCGATGATGGCTTTGTCTACATCGGTCAATGGGTAGTCTTGGAGGATGAATCCCGACATTTCAGCGCCTTGTGCGGCATGATCCGGTTCCATGCGGCAAATGTCGTGGATCAGCCCCGCGAGTTCAGCGCACAGGGCCATATTCCGGCACGACTCTACGCCCCATCTGTCACATTCGGCCATGACCAGAGCTCCCGCCTCGATGGCCACCTTCTTGGAGTGCTCGATCCCGTGTCCGAAGCCGTCGTTGAGAAAAGGCAGGACATCTTCGCGGCACCGCCGGATAAGGGGGTGGTCGAAGAACATATTCCGGGCGTAGGTCATGGCCGCCGTATGCTCGATGTAAAACGTCGGCTCGCGGCGGCAGGCCCAGGAATTGACCTCAGCTTTGAGCTGGCGCAGTAAATTATTCATGCTCGATCCAGTCTTCGGAAAAGTCTTGGATTTCTGAGGAGAGATGGGTTTTGAGTTTTTGCAGGAGTCTGGACTCGATTTGTCTGACGCGTTCGCGGGTGATTCCGTATTTTTCCCCGATTTCCCGCAGGGTAACCGGGCTGTCAGTCAGCAATCGGTGTTCCAGGATTTCCTTTTCCTTGTCGTTGAGTTTCGGCAGAATCGTCTGCAGATGCTGACGCAGGGCAGAGCCCATTTCCTGCTGGGCCAGCGACTCCTCGATGCCTGCCCCCAAGGCTGGAAGGAAATCCATGCGCGAACTCGAGGAGTCTTCGCCCAGGGGGGCGTCCAGGGAAAGATCATGTCCGCCGAGGCGCTGGGTCATTTCCACGACACTTTCTTCACTGACATCCAGATTCTCTGAGAGAGTACTGGCGTCGGGGTCGAAACCCTGGGCCTGCAACCGCTGTTTTTCTCGGCTCAAATTGTAGAACAGTTTGCGCTGGGCCTGGGTGGTTCCCAATTTGACCATACGCCAGTTGTCCATAATGAACTTCAGGATATAGGCCCGGATCCAGAACGAGGCGTAGTAGGAAAATTTAATACCCCGCTCGGGGTCGAATTTTTGGACCGCCTTCATCAGCCCCACATTGCCCTCCTGGACCAGATCAAGGACATTTTTCATCCACCGCCGTTGGAACTCCATGGCGATCTTGACCACCAAACGCAGGTGGGAACTGATCAGGCGGAAGGCTGCAGACTGATCGTTTTCATCACGGACCCGCCGGGCCAATTCCACTTCCTCGTCCGGCTCCAGCAACGGAAAGCGATTGACCTCGCGCAAGTAAAGTTTGAGCGGATCCTGAATGGCGACATCGTTGCTCGACGGCTGGATGAGCGACGGCAGGTGTTCTGTCACCGCGGCAGGTGCCGGAAGGGATTCGGCCGACGCCTCTTCAGCGGTGGAATCATCAAGGGTCTCACCGGCTTCGGGCTCATCGAGTTCGATATCGTGATCGTGCTCGTGTTCCATAGAATTGATGTCTTTATTTTCAGTATGTTTCATGTCTATGAACTTTTTAGCCTATAGATTTTATTTGTCCTTTTCAACGATTTTCAGTAGACCCATCTCCGCCCCGCCGGGGTCCAGAGCCTCCGGTTTTTCCGTGATCAACGGCAGGGTGCGCTAGAGAGGCGAAGGCCTTTTCCGCATTCTATACGGGGATGATTTTTTTTCCAAGACATAGAGAGCACATTGAGCAGGGAGTCGAGACGTGTCCGCTTTTCGCAAGGCTTTACAGGGGAACAAGGTACTGATTTTTGATGGGGCCATGGGCACCTTGTTGCAAAGCCGGGGCCTTGTTCCAGGGCAATCTCCTGAGCAGTTCGGGCGCTCAAACCCCGAAGCGGTGGCTGCGGCACACAGGGATTACCTGGAAGCCGGAGCTGATGTGATCACCACCAATACGTTCGGGGGAACGGCCTACAAACTTGGAACGGATATCGATGTCCGGGCGTTCAATGCCCAGATGGCTGCTGTGGCCCGCAAAGAGGCGGGGGACAAGCATTTTGTCGCCGGCAGCGTTGGGCCCACCGGACATATGGTCCGCCCGCTGGGAAACGTGGGGTTCACAGATCTGGTCCAAGCGTTTCGGACTCAGATTCGTGGTCTGGTGGAAGGCGGCGTGGATTGTATTCTGGCGGAAACCCATTTCGATCTTGCCGAAGCCAAGGCTGTCGTCGTGGCGGCCCGGCAGGAGTGCGATCTGCCTGTTGGCGTGTCCATGACCTTTGAAGGCGGCTGCAGTCTGACCGGGACGCCGCCGCATTGTTTTGTGGACACCATGCAGAATCTTGACGTGGACCTCTTGGCTACCAATTGCAGCGCAGGCCCGGAGCAGCTTGTTGAAGTGGTTAGAGACATGCTGCCACGCCTCCAGACCCCTCTGCTGGTCGAGCCCAATGCCGGATTGCCGGAGTTGATCGACGGCGAGACAGTGTTCAATCTCGGCCCTGAGGCCTTTGCCCAACAGATGCGGCAATTTGTCGAACTTGGTGTTGGGTGTGTCGGCGGCTGTTGCGGTACCAGCCCCGATCATATCCGGGCCCTGGGGCGGGAATGCCCGGAGAAAAGTGCTGCCGCGAATTCTGTTTTTTCGCCTTGTCCCCCGGTGGTGGTGACCTCCCGCTTCGGCTCGGTGACTTTGGGGCCCAAAAGCCCGCTGGCACTGATCGGAGAACGGATCAATCCCACCGGCAAGAAAGACCTGACGGCCGAATTGCAAGCCGGAGAACTCCAGCGAGCCTGCGCTTTGGCCGCTGAACAGGTCCAGGCCGGGGCCACTGTCCTGGACATCAATGTCGGGGCCCCATTGGTTGAAGAGAGTCAACTTATTCCAGAGCTCGTCCTGGAACTCTCCCGGCGTCAGCAAGTCCCTTTGTGTCTTGATTCTGCGGACCCAGACGCCATTGAATTGGGGTTGCAGGCTGCACCGGGCAGCCCTCTGGTCAATTCCATCAGTGGCGAGGAAGGGAAAATGGAGCGATTGGCGCCTCTTTGTGTCCGATACGGAGCTCCATTTATTCTTCTCCCTCTGGAAGGGGGCGCCCTGCCGGTCAGCGCAGAAAGTCGGCTGTCCATTATCCAGCGTTTGATCGACAAGGCATTGGCGCTCGGGGTACCAAAGCGTCTCATCGTCGTCGACGCTCTAGCATTGACCGTTTCCTCAAAACCCGAAGCCGCCCGGGCCTGCCTGGAAACCATCCGGGCCTGCCAGGAGCGGTGGGCCGTGCCTTCCGTGCTTGGATTATCCAATATTTCTTTTGGGCTGCCAGCTCGAGAACTTCTGAACAGCACGTTTCTGACCATGGCTACGGGAGCCGGGTTGTCCGGCTGTATCGCCAACCCCGGATCCGTTCGGCTTCAGGAAGCCCTGGCCGCTTCAGAAGTGCTTCTGGGACGTGATCCTCAGGCCCAGCATTTCATCCAGGGGTATGCCGAATGGACGCCCGGGACTGGGGCGGTGCCAGCCAGGGCCACCGCCTCGGGAGGGGGAGAGGAGGAGCGTACGGTGTTGCAGCGCGCGGTGATCAAGGGCGAAACCGAGGTGGTCACCCGGGAAGTCCAAGAAGCGCTGCGCCAGGGAAGCCAGCCCTTTGAACTGGTGAATAACGAGCTTATCCCGGGGATCATGGCCGTTGGTGAGAAATATGAGAAAAAAGAATATTTTCTCCCGCAGCTTCTGCTTTCGGCTGAAGCGATGCAGGCCGGCTTCGAACTTTTGCGTCCGCTCTTGGAAGCCGCCAAGGACCAGGAGAAACCGAAAAAGATCATCCTGGCCACAGTTGAAGGCGATATTCATGATATCGGAAAGAATATCGTGGCCTTGTTGTTGCGCAATCACGGATTCGAGGTCGTTGATTTGGGCAAAGACGTTCCCGCGGAAACCATCGTTCAGGCAGCGGAGGAGCATGAGGCAGAACTCATCGGTCTTTCAGCATTGATGACCACGACGATGGTCAAAATGGAGCAGACGCTCGAACTGGTTCGCAAGCGGGGGCTCTCAACCCAGGTTCTGGTTGGCGGGGCGGTCGTCACTCCCGAATACGCCAGAGTCATCGGAGCTCACGGGTACGCCGCGGATGCTGTCGGAGCGGTAAAAAAAGCCAAGGAACTGGTGGCGGAGTAATCTGGAGTGTTCAATATGCGCAGTTTGCTGGTATGGGCAGCGGTAACAGCGGCCCTTGTGTTCGGACCGCTGACGGCGGGGGCGACCCAAAGCGCTTCCCTGCCGAGGTACTCGGTTGATACCGTATTGCAGACCATCAGCGAGGCCCGGGGACAAGTGGTCGTCCTGAATTTTTGGGCCACGTGGTGCGCCGGATGCCGTGAAGAGATCCCGGAACTCGTGGCGCTTCGAGAAAAGTATGCGGACCACGAGGTCCTGATCGTGGGCCTGTCCTTGGATACTGATCCCGGCACTGTCCGGGCTTTTCTGGAGCGGTTTCCCGTCAATTACCGTATGGCCCACGCGGCCGGGGATATCCAGATGCTCTACGATTTGACAACGATCCCAAAAACGATTGTCTACGGCCCAAAAGGGCAAAAACAGCTCGACCACACTGGTTTTATGTCCACAGGCGATTTGACTCAAACCATCGACCCACTGCTCACTCATGAACACAACAACTAACTCTTTGTACCTGCGGAAGGCCATCATCCAGGATGTTCCGGCGATCCACGGTCTGTTGATGCAGGCCGCCAAACAGGAATTGCTTCTGCCCCGGTCCTATAACGAATTGTATAGCCATTTGCGGGATTTTTATGTCGTGGCGCGACGGGACGGGGAAAGTCCGGTCGGGTGTTGTGCGCTGACCATCACCTGGCAAGACTTGGCCGAGATACGTTCCCTTGTCGTTGACGACTCGCTCCGGGGACAGGGATGGGGGCGCCGGCTTGTGGAAACCTGCCTTAGTGAAGCGGTGACCCTGGGAGTGTACCGCGTATTCACTCTGACCTACGTGCCGCGGTTTTTTGAAGGGCTGGGGTTTGAATACGTGAGCAGGGATATTTTCCCGCAAAAGGTCTGGGCCGACTGTTTACGGTGCCCGAAATTTCCGGATTGTGACGAAATCGCGATGCTCATGCAGATGTGAGTTTGCTGGGCGCAACGGCCGCCCTTTTCGATGATCCGTAGAGAGGGCCCTGTGGCGGCAAGGGTATTTGTGACCCGGTGCGGCAATTGTGCCCCTGGCCTGGAAAAAGAGCGTGGGCGGACTCCGAGCGACAAGCGAAATGGCGTCCGACAAGGTGATATTTCCCGGCACTGGTTCCTCTGGCGCTGAAGGCCCCTTCCAGGCCGTGTGCCCAATCGCCGCCCCGGCCCTTTGGCGGCAAGGGTATTTGTGACCCGGTGCGGCAATGGCGTCCTCGGCCTGGAAAAAGAGCGTGGGCGGATTTCCAGAATCGGGGCCAGCCAATTACAGCTAGACGTGGTGCGAAATGGTATTGGAGAGCAAACGAGAATTGCGAGGAGACGCGTTTCATGGACACGCCAATGCACGTTGTCTATAGTCGTGAGGATATAACCAAGCGCATTCAGCGCCTCGGGGAGGAAATCACCGAGGCATACCAAGATGTCCGCGAGCCGATTGTGGCCGTCTGTGTGTTAAAGGGTGCTTTTGTTTTTTTTGCCGATCTGGTCCGGGAATTGGATCTCGATGTGGAGATCGATTTTGTCCGTCTGGCGAGTTATGGGCAGCAGACACAACGCCATTTCAAGGTCCAATTCACCAAGGATTTGGAGACACCGGTCACAGATCGCCATGTGCTCCTGGTCGAGGATATCGTCGATACCGGCCACTCTATCGAGTACCTGAGTCAGGTGATGTGGGCGCGAAAGCCCAAATCGGTTCGGATATGCGCTCTGGTGGACAAAAAGGAGCGGCGTGAAGTGGATGTCCATGTGGATTATCCGGGCTTCGACCTGGAAAAGGGCTTCATTGTAGGGTATGGCCTTGATTATGCAGAACGCTACCGCCACCTCGACTCCATTTGTACATTTGTCAATCCTCCTGAAGAAGCGTAACACCGAGACGGGAAAACAATTCTGAGAACGGTGTCCGGTCCTGTGGGGGCGCTAGGAGCCCGTATCCTTGAGCGCCGGTGCTTGCCCCCGGAACAGACGAGACACCTTGGCGATTGGAGAAGGCAGCCGGCTTTGGCCGCTGCCGCAACCGGGCACCACGGCAACAGGGAGTGCGGCCGATGATCATCACCTGTCCCAATTGCGAGGCACAATTCCAGCTTGCTGCTGACCGGCTCTCGGAGAAGACGGTCCGGGTGCGCTGTACCTGGTGCGGCCATGTCTTTGTCCCCGAACAGGAGTCGCAACCGGCTCCCACCGAGATGGCCTCTAATTCCTTTGGTCCGGAATCCGAGGAAGAGGAATCGGGTGTTGCTGACACGTCCTCCGCGCCACGGCGCCCCTCCCGGTGGCGTCTGGCCATGCTTTTGCTCCTGTTGATCCTCGTTCTGGCCGGGGCGGGGTGGTATTATTGGGGCGGCCTTCAAGGGGTGCCCTTTTTGCCCGGGGACCAGAATCCGCAACAGACCGCGGTCACGCCTCCGACGGATGCGGAATTGTCAAAGATTGAACTCCGTGATGTCCGTCAATATTTTGTCGACAACGAAAAACTTGGCGACCTGTTTGTCATCGAGGGCAAAGCGGTCAACACATTTGCCGAACCCAAGGGCTTGATCAAAATCGAAGCCCAACTCTTCGATGCCAACTCCACAGTGGTCGCGGAAAAGACCCTGCTTTGCGGCAACACGGTCTCTTTATTCCAATTGCAGGTGCTCTCGCGGGATAAATTGGAATCGGCCCTGTCGGCCAAAGTCGGGGTTCTGACCAAAAACACCAGTGTGCCCCCCCAGGAATCCGTGCCGTTCATGGCTGTCTTTTTCTCCCCTCCCTCTTCAGTAGAGGAATTCGGGCTGCGGGTCGTGCAGGCCAAGACCCCGCCCAACGATTCCTAGCAGGTCGCTGCAAATCTCCCTGTGGGGAAAAGCGGCACGATGTTCACCATTTCTGTTCAGAAAAATACCCAGCAATCTTGCGCTTTTTTGTCCTCGACTCACAGGATTTTTGCCAAGGCTGCAATGCGCGATGCATTCAAAACACACCCGCCAGTCTTGTCTCTCCTGAGCGCAAGGGGGGTAATGCGTTCAAGCCCGTCCTGTCCTGGGTTGATTCGATCCGATCATGATTCACAGCGAGGCCTGCTTTGTGAGGGGCTTTTCGTCCAGGACCGCGGTGCCGGGGAGTGACGATGCACCCGTGATAATGGAAGAGGAGTTCTGCGTGGCCAAAGAAAAACGTGTATTTGCTTGCCGGGATTGTGGCGCCACCGCCACACAATGGCAGGGTCAATGCCGGACCTGCGGGGCCTGGAACACCATGCAGGAAGTCCGGGCCGCCCCGGGCAAACCCGGCCCAGCCGCGACCCCGGGAACGAGCGGGGCGCAGGTCGCTGTGTTGCAGGACTTGCCCGAGGGTGACGGCGAGCGGTTGCCATCAGGCACACCGGGGCTCGATACGCTGCTTGGCGGCGGACTGGTTCCTTCTTCAGCCGTATTGGTGGGGGGAGAGCCCGGAATCGGCAAATCGACTCTTTTGCTCCAACTCGTGGGCGGACTGGCGGCCCAGGGGCGCACGGCGGTCTATGTCTCTGGAGAGGAGTCCCTGGCCCAGTTGCGGCAGCGCGGCCAGCGGCTCGGTGTGCTTACGGAAAATGTGCTGGCCTTGAGCACGACGAATGCCGAAGAACTGCTCGAAATCCTTGAGGACGACCCGCCGGCCCTGGTGGTTCTGGATTCGGTGCAGACCATGAGCCTCAGGGAGACCGAGGCTGCCCCCGGCACGATCAGCCAGGTTCGGGCGGTGGCCACTGCGGTCATTGAACGTATCAAGCAGCTTCCGACCATTGTGATCGTGGTCAGTCATGTGACGAAAGAGGGGCAAATCGCCGGTCCAAAGCTCCTGGAACATATGGTGGACACGGTTTTGTATCTGGAAGGGGACAAGCAGCACCTCTATCGGCTGCTACGGGTGGTCAAGAACCGCTACGGTCCGGCTGACGATGTGCTGGTCATGCGCATGCTGGGCTCCGGGCTTGATCCCGTCGACGATCCCTCGACATTCTTTCTCGAAGCGCGCGATCCTCAACTTTCCGGCACAGCCGTGGTTATGGCCGTGGACGGGCAGCGGCCCTTTGCCGTCGAAGTTCAGGCCCTGGTCAGCCGGTCGTATTTGAGCATGCCCCGGCGGACCGCCCTGGGTTTTGATGCGAACCGGATGCATCTGCTTTTGGCGGTTTTGGAGAAAAAGCTGCGCGTCAATCTAGGCCAGTCAGATATTTACGCCAAGATCGGTGGCGGGCTGCGCTTGCAGGAACCAGGGCTTGATCTGGGAATTGTGGCTGCGGTGTTGTCCTCCTTCTACGACCGTCCCTTGCCGGCCGGAGCGATGTTTTGGGGAGAGGTTGACCTCAATGGCCAGGTACGGCCGGTGATGGCTCAGGACAAGCGTTGGAACCAGGCCCGCAGGCTTGGGTACCGACCCATCTTTTGTCCCCATCAGGATTCAGGGATTTCAAGTATCGTCGCTTTACGCGATCGTCTTTTCGAGCACGGCCGCCAGAGCGGATAAAACAGTCCGCCAACTGGCCCCCGGATCAGTTTTGCACTACGCACAGGAGGACAGAGTCAAATGGTGAAAGCGTCGATGTGTTTCAGGTACGTGTTCAGTGTGCTGGCCCTGGTCTTTTTGACCTCAGGGTGCGCCGCCGTGGCCATCGGAACCGCGGGGGGTGCCGGTACCTACGTCTATTTGAAAGGCCAATTGGTGCGGGAATACAATGCGGGAATGGATCAATCCTTTGAGGCGGTCCTGGCGACCTGTCGCGCCTTGGATCTCCAGGTTCAAAACAGGGCCCGCAATCTTTCGGAAGCGAAAGTTTCGGCCATTGACGGCGATCGGACGGTGTGGTTCACGCTGGAAAGCCAATCGACGCGGCGCACAGAATTGCGGGTTCGCGTCGGGCTCTTGGGGGATAAAGTCGCCTCGCAGCGCATTCACGAAGAGTTTGTCAGCCAATTGCGTTAACGTCTCCGGCATCATCTTTTCTTCGTTTTTTAAGCAACAAAAAAAGCGCCTTGTGGCGCTTTTTTTGTTGCAAAACGAAATCAAGTCTCGACCGAGACGCGCGAGAAAAGGCAGAAGACAATGCTATTGCGTCGTCTCGTCATCGCTTTGCCCCATAAGCTGCCCCAGGGCCGAGTTTTTGAAAATGACCTTCGTGGCGACTTCATCAGCAGCTTCGCCAAGTTCCATGATTTTTTCCAGAAAATCGAGAATTTCATATCGCCGATCTTCGGCGCTGCATTCAAAGTCGTCAGCCAACTGGCCGGAACGGATGTATTCAAGCAATTGGTCGACGTAGCTCTCATCTAGTATCATTGCGCACCTCCTTGGTAAACGAGGCCTGCTTTGCCACACTTTCGACCGCAGGTCCAGCACAATGCACCCAGTTTCACAACCGGTTGTTTGCTGGAGCCGGTTGAGCCCTCCCCCAGGAAAGCCGGGATCCTGGCCCCGTCTATGGGCTAGAACCGATTATAGAAAGGGAGTCCCGTTCTGGAAACATTCCCCACGCCTCAAACCGGGCCGCTTGGCCTGCAACGCTTGCGAACGCGCTGAACACGTGGCTATGCCCATTTTTCTTCCTGAGCCCGATTTGCGGCTGGAAACGGCTTACTGCCGACGTGGCGCGCAGCAATACGTCGAGGGAGGGTCGTGTACAGGACACAACTGGGTGTCGCGGACCAGGTCAGCCAGGGTGAAGGAGTCCAACTTGGCGTACATGGCCTCCAGGGCCTCTTGCCAAAGTGAGCGGGTCAGGCAGACCCCACATCGGGGGCATCCGGGGCGTAATTTTTGGCAATCGAGGAGCAGAGGGGAGTCTTCCAGGTAGCGAACGATCTCGCCCAAGGGCATGGCTGAGGCTTGGCGGGTCAACTGGTAGCCTCCCCTGGCGCCGAGGGTGCTGCTGAGCCAACCGCCTTGGCGGAGTTGGCGAATGATTTTTTCTGTGTATTTGAGGGACATGCTGTGCCGCGACGCGATCTCGGAAATGGAGACCGGGCCACTTTCGGCGTGGATGGCGATATCGCGCAGGAGATGGAGACCGTAGCGGCTGCGGGTGGAAAATTTCATAGCTCAGTCGTGGGGTTGCGCGGCGGATACAGAGTCTAGCGTCCAAATGCCGACGGCCATTCCTCCCCCCGAGAGCATCGATGCGACTGCCGTCACCGGCATCCAAGGGGGGCGATAGGAATCCAACTCAGGATGTCGAACGGGGTTGTGGGGCGTTTTTGATATGCGACGGCAGTTGCCGCGGTAAGCGGATGATAAATCGGGTGCCATTGCCGAGTTCGGAGGAAACCTCAATGCGGCCACCGTGCTGTTCAATGACCTGGTTGGCGATAAAAAGGCCCAGCCCGGTACCTTTATTGCCCTTGGTGGAAAAGAACAGACTGAAGATCTTGTCCTGGGTCTCCTGGTCCATGCCAGGGCCGTTGTCCTCAACGCTGAAGACGACGTGGTCTTTTGTGCTCTCGACGCTAAAATGGATCTGTGGGTCCGCGTTGCGGCCTGTTGTGCAGGCATCGACGCCGTTTTCCAGGAAGTTGACCACGGCCGAGGAGACAGCCGTGGGATCGGCTTCGAATTTCGGGAGGTCTTCCTGGATGTCTGAATGCAGCCGCACGCCGGCCTGTTCGGCCCGGGAGCCGGCCGTGTCCAAGATTTCCTCGGCCAATTCCCGGGCGGAGACGACGTCCCAATTGATTTCGCGGGATTTGGCATAATACAGGATATCCAGGACCATACGCTGGATTTTGCCAACTTGCTTCTTGATCACCTGGGAGGCGGAGGAGATACGCTCGAAATCCTGTTTTTTCAGTCCGGACTCCAGGCGATAGATTCCGCCGTCCAGGGCGGTCAACATCCCCTTGACGCCGTGGGAAACCGAACCAAGGAGCATGCCCAAGGAGGTCAAATGGTCCTGGAGTTGACGGATCTGGGTGATGTTGGTGGCCAGTTCCATGACCTGGACCACTTCCCCGCTGGTATCGCGGATCGGAGCGGTCCAGACCAGAACGTTGTAGCGCTCTCCGGTGCGGGAAGTGACAATCTCTTCAGTATGAAACGGCTCTCCGCTTTCAAAGGTCTCGAAGGCTGGGCAGTTGTCGCAGGGGCGGCTCCGGTGACGGTAGACCTGGTAGCAATACTCCCCGGAAAAATCCCCGAAATCCTGTTTGAAGAGATCGTTGGTTTCAGCGATGCGCAGGTCCATATCCTGCACGGAGATATAGCAAGGAGCGGCGTCGAACAGCTGCTGATAGCGTTGCCGGGTAAAACGCAATTCGTCGCGCAGGCGCGTTATTTCACTGACATCGACCGAGATTTCGAGGACCAGGTCCACATCACCGTCGTGATTGCGCACTGGCGCAGTGTGGACCATAAGCGGCAATTCCCGTCCTTCGGCACTGCACGCCGTAACCTGGAAGCGCTGGGGCTGACCGGTGGCCAAGGTTCTGCCCACAGGACATTCATCCGGGGAAGCGGCTTGGCCGCAATACACCTCGGCGCTCGGTTTCCCGCTGCGATCGCCGAACCGTTCCGCATAGAGCGCATTCGTGGCAACGACCTTCTGGTCCCGGTTGTGGATGGCCACAAAACACGGCAACTCGTTGAAAACGGGCGGATCGCCGTGATCCATTTCCCGGCTGAGTCCCGCCACAGCCGAGCCGAGAGCCTCGACGACCTGGCCCACGGCCAGCTGGCGTTCCAATTGGACCACGCGCTGGGACTTTTCCCGGACCAGGTTTTCCAGATTCTGTGTGTATTCCTGCAATTGGCGACGCATGCGAATGCGTTCACGCACCCGGCGCAGAGAAAATTCGAGGACTTCGTCGTTGATGGGCTTGGTGATGAAGTCGGCGGCGTCGTTGCGCAGGCTTTCGATGGCCGAGTCCATGTCCCCGTGTCCGGTGATCATGATCACTTCGGTTTCCGGATCTTCAGCCTTGAGCGCCTGGAGAAGTTCCAGGCCGTCCATGCCCGGCATTTTGATATCGGTGAGTACGATGCCTGGCCTGTGTTCGCGCCAGACCTCCAGGGCCTCATTGCCGTTGGCCGCGGTATGGACGGTGTAGCCGCTATCGGCCAGGGTGATGCCGAGGACTTTGCGAATCCCTTCTTCGTCGTCGACAAGTAACAGCGCATTGTCCATAGCTTCTCCCGTGCCTGGGGGGTTCGTCATCCTTTCTCCACTTGCCCGTTTCGCCTCCCTGCAATTGTGCGGCAGGTTCGGATTGCTGGGCTGAGCAAACAGGAAGGTTGTTTGACGTTGGTTTTGTCTGTGCCGCGCCTGCTGTCCCGGGATTGGGCTCGTCTCGGGCAGCAGACGCGGCACAGGTGAAACGTCACAAGCCGCTACGGGTTTTTACCCCTCGCTGAGTGTGGTCCGCACGATGTCCAGAACCTTGTCCGGATCAAAAGGCTTGTTGATGGTGGCTACAGCTTTTTTGATCGCGAGATGGATGCCGGACAACCCGCTGATGACCAGAACGGGGGTGTTCTGGAGCACAGGGTCCTTGCTCATGTGGCGGTAGAAACGCGGTCCCCATTCCTTGGGCATTTCCAGGTCCAGGGTAATCAGGTCGGGGCGCTCACTGCGGGCGATTTCCAGGGCGTCATGCCCGTCGTAGGCCTTGCAGGTTTCGTAGTCGTTGTCTTCAAAAATGGAGACCAGATAGTCCACTATATCAGGGTCGTCGTCGATAACCATGATTTTATAGGCCATGAGTCTACTCCCTGGGGATAAGGATGTCGGCCGTTTCGGCCCCGGAGGCGTCCGGATCAGCCCAATGTCTGAGTGATCAGGCGCAGCAACTCGTCTTTGTCAAACGGCTTGTTCAAACTGGCCACGGCCCGGGGGATGGCGTATTTGCTGCCGGAAAGGCCACTGATGACGATAACCGGGATGGACCGCAATGCGTCGTGCTGACTCAAACGCCGGTAAAAGCGCGGTCCCCACTCGTCGGGCATTTCCAAATCCAGGGTGATCAGGTCCGGATTTTCCTGGCGGACGATGTCCAGGGCCTGGCTGCCGTCAGTGGCCACACAGGTCGCGTAGCCGTTGTCTTCCAGCAGTTCTTTGAGGTAGCTGACAATTTCCGGATCGTCGTCAACGATCATAATCTTGTGGCTCATGCCCGCCTCCTTGATTCGGCTGAGGTCTGCGGGAATACCTCCCGCTGGTAGTCCAGGCGAATGGGCCTGGACCGGTTGCTTGAAAGTCCGTCTCCGGCTGGCGCAGCCAGGGCCGCTTGAGGTGGAACCGGTTTATTCGTTTTTCGGGGCCCGGTTGAGGCTGGCTACCGGGCAGGTGGCCCGCAACGCAACCTGTTCCAGGGTGCTGCCCAGACGTGCCTTCTCCGGATCGGTCTCCCGGGTGTGGTGGGCCATGACCAGCAGATCCGCCTGGCGTTCACGGGTGAATTTGACGATCTCCACAAAGGGCACCCCTTCCCAAACCTCGAATTCATAATTGGTGAATCCGTCCATTTGAGGCTCATACAGGGCGCGCATCCGCCGTCTGGCTTCGATAAGCTTGTCTTCGATGGTGTCCTGGGCCTGGAATTGACCAACGGTGGTATTGATATCCAGGGCGTGGAAGATGTGCAGCTTGCAATCGAGTTCCCGGGCCACATTCAGAGCGAAGCGAAAGGCGTAGTTGGCCGCTTTGGAAAAATCCGTACCAAAGACGATATTCGAGAATCCGCCCCAGAACGAGGCCACAGGCCGGTGGATGGTCAGCACAGGGCATTTCGCCCCTCGGGCTACTTTTTGCAGCGTGCTACCGGCAAAGCCGCGGCGGTGCGGTGCCTCAGGTTCGGAATCCCGGGTGCTAGCGCCCATGACGATCAGGTCCACTTCTTCCTTTCGGGCCAGGCGCAGGATTTCCGTGTGCGGCAGTCCGACGCGGATTTCGACCCGGGCCTTGGAGAGGGTCTCCAACTGTTTGGCGTAGGTCGTACGCAATTCTTCCTCGACCCAGGTCGTGTAGTCCTCGTCAAAACTGACTTCCTCACCGGTGCGCACATCGACGACAATCTGGCTGAACCCCCTGGTGGGCACCCCCAGGGAGTGGAACAGGACCAGCTCAGCGTCGTAGCGCTTGGCCATGTCGAACGCCACGCGAGCGGCGTTGTCGCAGGCCGGCGAGCCGGAGGTGGCGAAAAGGATCTTCTTGAACATAGGTTTCCCCCTTCAGGATCAACGGTGCAACGGTCCGCCGGCCTCCTCGACCGGCGGACCTGGGGCTTTATTCGTCTGCGGGCTTCAGATGCTCGGGAACCTCGACCATGCTGATGAGTAACGGTTTGAGAAAAGACCAACGGATACCGATTTCGTATTCCTCGTCCAGGTCCCGGATGGCGTCCCAGCAATTGTGGCAGGGGGCGATGACCAGTTTGCATCCAGTGGCCAGGATCTGGTCCCGTTTTTTGCGCAGGGCCACATTGCGTTGCTCGCGGTACAAGCCGATACCGTTGAAGCCGCCTCCACCGCCGCAGCAATAGTTGTGTTCCTTGTTCGGCGCCATTTCCCGGAAATCCTCGGCGATATAGCTCATGATTTCACGGGTGGTTTCGGCCAGACCATGATTGCGGACATAGTTGCAGGAATCCTGTAGCGTGACCGGTTCTTTGATCTTTTTGGCCGGGTCGATCTTCAATTTGCCGGTGCGCAGCGCCTCGGCCACCCATTCCACGTAGTGGATGCATTCAACAGGGGGCTTGCCGTCCTTGCGCCCGGCCCAATACGGCCCCTCAATGACCGTGGCCCGGTGGGCGTGACCGCATTCGGTACCGATCATCCGTTTGGGACGCAGGCGCTCCATGGCGTCGTAGACTTCCTTGACCTGCATCTTGCAGCCTTCCCAGTCGCCAGCGAACATGGTCAGGCTGGTCTGTTCCCATCCTTGGCTGGAGACAGTCCAATTCTCGCCGGCGAGGTGGAACAGGATGGCGGCCTCGGCGATGTCTTCGGGGTAGTGTTTCACTTCGCGGGCATTGATGGTGTACAAGATGTCCGCGTCTTCCTTGTCCACCGGGATTTCAAGGTTGGGCCATTCGTCCTCGGATTCTTCGCACATCCATTCGCAGGTTTCGGTGAAGTCTTCGGAGGTCACATCCATCTGGGCCCGGTAGACCCGGTGCATGCCAGACCCGACCTTCAGCTCCCAGGGCACGAATCCCTGTGAAAAGAGCAACCCGCGCAGATAACTGATCATGACCCCCATATCGATGCCATAGGGGCAGTACATGGCGCAGCGGTTGCAACAGGTGCATTTGGACCAGGCGGTTTCCATGCACATGCGCATGAAGGCGTTGTCGACATCGCCCTTGCGTTTGACGATTTCCCCCAGCGTGGACTGGACCTTGTAGGAGGGCACCTGCTTCGGGTCGCGGTTGTTGACCTGATACAGAAAACAGCTTTCTGCACAAAGGCCGCACCGGGCGCACATATTGAGCCAGGTGCGCATTTTGGAATTGCAGGTTTTTTCCAGCGATGCGGCCAGCTTGGCTTTGTCCACATCGAGTTCTTCCATTTCCTGGTAGTATAGCTTGCCCCCCTTGTCCGAAAGAAGAGCATCGAGCTCTTCTTTGGTTTCGATGGGGCGTTTGTTGCACAATGTTCCTTCGGGCATATTTTCTTCTCCTTCCAGCCCCTTTCCGGGCGTCTTCAGAGATCCGCCCCGGCGCCATATGCGCTGCGGGCGTTGTCGTTACCAGGCCAGTCCCCGTCCTTTCATACCGCCGCGCTTGATTCCGAAATCCATGCCGATCTGCGCCCTGGAGAGGAAGAAGCCCACGATATGGAAGAGCTTGGTAAAGGGAATGGCTATGAGCAGGGCCTCACCCGCAAGGATGTGCAGGATCAACCAGAATTGCGGATTGCCGATTTCCTGGACGGCAAAAAAGCCGGTCACAAAGGGGGCCAGGGTCAATGCCAGCAGGAAATAGTCGTAAGCGGTGGTCAGAATCCGGACCTCGGGCAGGGCGATGCGCCTGACGATCAGACAGGCGGCGGTGACGAAGACGGTGATCGTCAACGCGTCGGCCACGCCGCTGGGCAGTGTCGGCCAGGAGATGCCCCAGCGTTGTTCAACGATGGCCACGTGCCCTTCCAGAAACAGCGGCACCAGGATCAGGCCGGCATGGAAGGCGAAGAAGATGATGGTGTACAGCGGTTTGATGCGCCAGTTGCGGCTGCCAAAAGGGATGATCCAATGGAGGATGGATTTGGCCGCCGCTTTGGCGCCTTGGCCGGGGTACGCGGTGTAGGCCACCCGGTCGATCTGCCAATTCAGACCCCGGATGTATTGGACAACGCGATAGAGCACACCGATGATGCAGATAAGAAATGACAGCCACAATAAGGGGCCGGTGACAAAGGCGTACATGTGCTTCGCTCCTGATAACTGGGGTTAGTCCTCATCTCTGCCGGTCAAGAAGAACCAGAAGCCGAGCAAGCCGACCAGGGTTCCTCCCATGAGCAGGTAGACCACGGATTTGGTGCTGAGCATGAATTGGTGCAGCGTATGGAACATGGTTTCCATGGCGACCTCCCTCGACTAGTGTTCCGGATAATCCGGGTGGGTGTAGAATATGGGCATCCGGGTGACGATGAACCTGAAGACCAGAATGCCGATGGTGACGATGAAGATGGAGATCAACAATTCCCAGATGCTTGGGAAATATTGCCGTTCAGCCGGCAGATGCCAGTTGAAGGCGATCATGGAAACGTTGAACCGGTTGACCACCAGGCCGAGGACAGCCAGAGCGGAAGTCCATTGAATGAGTTTGAAGTTCGATTCGCGGACGCCGATGGCATACAGCAATGCCGGAAGGGCCACAAAACCGAGCATCTCTACCAAATACCACGCCCCGTATCCGGTAGCGAGGTAGTGCCAGTTGTTGTCCTTGGCCAATCCGATGACCTTGATGCAGAAGTATCCGGCCAGGACAAAGGCTGCGGCGCGCCCGAAGCCCAGGATGACATTGTTGTGTTCGCGCAGGTGTTCTTCGTCCATTTTGTGGTGGAAGTACTTGTGGGACAGGGAGCCTTCAAAAATGACCATCGACAGTCCGGCCACGATACTGGAAATGAAGAAGTAGACCGGGAGATACGAGGAGTACCACAGCGGGTGGACCTTGGAAGGCGCAATGACGAACAGGGCGCCCAAGGAAGACTGGTGCAGTGTGGAGAGAACAACACCGAAAATGGTCAACACCAGTGTCAGGCGCACCGCCCATTGCCGGACATTTTTCAGCCCCAGCCATTCCAGGGCGGCGGGCACGAATTCCAGGAACAGGACTGTCAGGTAGAGAAAGACACACAAGCCCACTTCAAACAGCAGTGAGGTCGTTCCCTGGGAAACGAAGATGGGAAACGGGAGTCGCCAGGGACGCCCGACATCGTAGTGCAGGGCGAAGACCACCAGGGCGTAGCCGAGAAAGGCGGTCAGGATGGCGGGGCGCACCGCTGAATGGAATCGTTTGTATCCGAAGAGATAGCAGGCCGCTGAGGTGACATACCCGCCAGCGGCCAGGGCCACACCGCATAAGAGGTCAAAACTGATCCAGATCCCCCAGGGGTTGTCCTGGGAGAGATTGGTCACGGGGCCCAGGCCGGCCGTGAACCGGACGATGGTGATCGCCACCCCGATCAGCAAAATGGTGCCCGTGATCTGGGTGAAGCGGTCGAATTTGCCCACAAAGGCACGGGCGGCGCTGAGCACCCCGCCGGCCGCGGGCTGGGTCGTGTTCTGCTTGCCGCTCATTTAGGCCTCCTCGTCGTCGTTATCTGCGCTTTGCTGTTTTGCCGCTTCGTCCAGCGCTTTTTGCACTTCCCGTTTGATGGCGGCCTGTTTTTCTTCTTCCGCTTTTTCCTTGGCCTGCTTGAGCGTCGCCTGGGCCTCGTTTTGGGTGACTGAGACCGCCTCGGAGACAGCCTCTTCCTTGGCGCGCTGGGCAGCTTTGTCCCGGCGTTTGTTCATGTAGTACAATCCGCCGAGCAGAACCGGCCAGAGACCGACCACCATGGGCACTGCAGCCAGGGCGCCGGAAGTCAGTTTGGGCGCCGGGGTGGTTCCAAGGTCTTCACGCATGCCGATTTGTTCATACGGCGTCCCGGTGATGTACAGCCAGTTAGTGCCGCCCATCTCGTTTTCGCCGTAGATGTGGTCCAAATAGCGCTGTGGAAATTTCTGGATCTTGAGACGGGCCAGCTTGAGCAGCGTCTCCCGCTTGCCAAAGACCAGGGCCTCCTTGGGGCAGGCCTTGACGCACCCAGGCAGTTTGCCCTCTTGAAGCCGGGGGTAGCACATGGTGCACTTCATGACCGCGGGATCTAAGGCTTTGTTGTATTCGTAGGCCGGGATGTTGAACGGGCAGGCGATCATGCAGTACCGGCAGCCGACGCAGACCGATTCGTCATAGATGACCGCGCCCGTTTCGGTCTTTTTCAGGGCCTTGACGAAGCAGGCTGACGCACAGGCTGGTTCCTGGCAGTGATTGCATTGCATTTTCCGGTAAACCGGATCGGCGGCGTCTTCGGGATGGTATTTGTTGACCACCGTATAGCTGGCCGCATCGGTGCGGCGTTGGGTTTCAAGAACCGACAGGTCGTCGAACGGAACCTCCGGCTGGGGAAGCTCATTGACTTCATTGCAGGCGGCCTCGCATTTGCGGCAGCCGATGCATTGGGTACTGTCGAAAAGGACCCCGAAGCTGTCGGGATAGCCTTCGAAGTGGTGATTGCCGGCAGCCTGGGCATTGCCGCCCACCAGGGTGGATGTCCCTGCGGCGCCGAGCAAGCTTAAAAACGTACGACGTTTCATAGCCTCAACTCTCCTCGGTCATTGTCTCGTATATCGTCCACGACGTTCGCTTGCGACTGCGGGCCGGGGCTTCGATGTGGCGAAGTCCCCGGCCAGCTCTGCTATTGCGCATCTTTTTTGGGATGGCAGCTGGCGCAGTCAGTGGCCGCAGGTTTTTCCAATTCCATTCGGGTATGGCAGCCCATGCACTGTTGGTGGTACGCCGCTTTCAGCCCGGGCCGCAGCGGGGTATTCGGGTCGAACGGCTTGCCGTGACAACTGGCGCATTTGGGCGGTTTTTTGCTCGCCGGGCTGTTGTGGTGGCAGCTGCTGCAGATTGTGTCCTTGCCGGAGTGCATGGCTGTGGCAAGCCCGCTGTCTTTGACGCCCTCCATGAGCTTGTTCACGATTTTGCGGTGCGGAAACGTGGCCGGTTTGTATTCATCAGCCATGACCTTGATGGTCACTTCTTCCGGTATATCCTTTTCCGCGTAGGTGGTATCGGCTCTGGGGCGGGCCTCAAATGAGGCAGCGGCCATTTGTTCCAGCTTTTCATCTGGCATCTCGGCCAGGGCTTTCATGCCCAGCGGTTGTCCGTCGGGACCGGTGGGGGCGGCATGGCATTGTGCGCAACTGTCTTGTTGCGGCTTTTTGACCGGATTGTCGTGGCAGCCGGCGCATTCCGGACGTTGTTGTTCACGGGCGTGGCAGCCAACACAGCTTCGTTCGCTCTGCGGCTCGTGCATGGCCTGCTCCAGGCGGATAAACTCGCCTTTCTTCGCACCGGTCAAGGTGTGGCATTCGCTTTGGCAGGAATCCATGGCCGCATGGTGGCATTCGCGGCAGGTATCCGCTTTCTGTTCGTGGGCCTTGTGGTTAAAGGCCACCGGTTTCATGGCCAGTTCCCCGTTATTGTCGCCTTCGGCCTGGGTGGCGTTCGAAGCGGCAAAGAGCAGCGTGTGATCGGGTTGCCCGCGCTCAAGACGGGGGAGACCGTCGGAGAGCTTCTCGAGATACTTCTCGTTATTCTCCGTAATCTCCTTGCGGCCCTGCTCGCCGTGGCAGCCCTGACAGGAAAGAGGTCCGCTTTCCTTGTCCTTTTCGATCAGCGACCGGTGGCACGAGAGACATTGGGTGTGGGCGGCTTCAGGCAAAGCCCGGACGTCGTCCTGAGTGGTTTCGCCGTGGCAGTAGCGACAGGTCCCTTCCTCACCCTCGGCCCAGATGAGTTTGTCCTGGGCTTCGTCGTACTTGTGGTGACAACTGCCGCAGTTTTTGTCCTTGTCTTTGAAAGCGATGTCCTTAGAGGCGACGTGACGGGCGTGGAGGACTTTCTTGAATCCTCCATCCTGCCGTTGGGCCACGGTTTGGGGGTCCTCGACGTGGCAGGAACGGCATTGCCCATCAAGCGGTCCAGTCGAGCGATTTTCTTCGTGGCGAGTGGTGTGACAGCCAATACATGTGTCGTGGAAGACCTTCTTGGCCGTGTCATACCCTTTGCCGGCGACATTTTTCATGGCCGGATCAAGCTGACCCTCGTCGAATGCGTGGCAGGTGGTGCAGTCAGCGGGTTGGCCTTTTTGAGCCAGCGCCTCGGTGTGCGCATCGTGTTTGAAGGTCACCGGAGGCAATTGCAAGGTGGCGTTAGCCTGCATGGTGTCGATGCGGATCACGTCCGGTCTGCGCGTCAGCGGGCCTTCGGCCTCAGGGCTGTCTTCAGCCCCGAGTTGGAAGGCGAGCAGTACCGCGCAGGCACAGGCGAGGGCCGCGCCGAAAACAAGTTTCCCTTTTCTCATGAGTCCCTTCCTTCCCCTCTGGTTGAACGTTGTTGCTCAGGCCTCCACAAGGTGGCCCCGCCAGTGCAGGGCCGGCTCCCTCAAGCACCTGGGAACGCCCGTTGATGAGAAATCCTACTTCAGTGGTAGGTATTAAAACCTACCGGCTGAGTAGGCGAATGTCGAATGGCCGTCAAGAGGGAATGTGAAAAATCTGTCACACAGGAAGTGGTGGTGCAGAATCATGCACTTGTCGGGTGGGGAGGGAAATGGAGGCTGAATGTCGCCCCGTGTCCGGGGCCGTGGGAGAAGACGGTAATCCGGCCACCACACTCCTGGATGATGCCATAGCTGATGGACAGCCCCAGGCCGGTGCCTTTGCCGACTTCCTTGGTCGTGTAGAAGGGTTCGAAAATCTTGTCCCGGTCACCGGGGGCAATGCCGATCCCGGAGTCGGTGATACAGACCTGGACCTGGTCGTCGGCGAACCGACTGGCCAGAGTAATCCGCTTTTCCGCCTTTTCCGGGGCCGAGGCATGCCGGGTTTCAATGGCGTCTCGGGCGTTGATGAGCAGGTTGATAAAAACTTGCTCTAAGCGGTCGGGATCGGCTTGGATGTGGGGCAAGGCGGTTTCAAGGTTCCAGGAAATCTCGATCTGACGCAATTTGAGCTGTTGACTGAAAATCTCAAACGCGCGCTGCAAGACGGTGTTGACCTGCACGGGGTAGAGTTTGTGCTCGGACTTGTGGCCGAATTCCCGCATGTGATTGATGATTTTGGTGGCCCGGTCCACATGCCCGTCGATTTCACGGGCCATGGAGGCCAGCGTTTCGGGGGCGATGGGCTCGTTCTTGTCGATTTTGCGGACGAAAAAGGTGCTGGCGGTTTTGATCACCGACAGGGGTTGGTTGAGTTCGTGGGCGACGCCGGTGGCCATTTCCCCCAAAGTGGCCATTTTGCTGGCTTGGATGAGCTGCTGCTCGGCTTCCAGACGCTTGGTGATGTCGCTGGTGGTGACCAGGAGAACCTGCTGTCCGGGGTATTGGGAGGGCGAGACTCGAATGGTCACGAAGATTCGCCGTTTGTCTTTCGTTTGTTGCCGGGCTTGGTTGATGACCAGACATTCATGGAGCCGGGGGAGGTAATGGTCGCGGTCGTCGTCGAAAAAAAGGTCGGCGAAGGGACGGTTGAGAATCTCCTCCCGGGTGTAGCCGTATACGGCCTGCACACTGTCGTTGCAGTCCAGGATGAAGAGTTTTTCGGGATCCAGAACAAAGACGGGATTGGGAATATTGTTGAAAATCGCGTGGTATTTTTTTTCGGACATGGCCAGCTGGCGTTCGAGTCGCTTGCGCGGCGTGATGTCCAAGCACATCTCCATTGCGGCCACGATGCGGCCTTCAGCGTCGCAGATCGGGGAGGTGGTTACCAGCCAGTGGACTTCCTGACCGTCGCGGACCACGCTCTCCTCGCTGGAATGACTGCAGCCGTCGGCAAAGGTCCGCTCCACAGGACAGTCAGGACATTTTTCATGGCGGCCCTTGTAAGCCCGGAAGCAGAAATCACCGGCGCTCGGGTTGAATTTATCCGAGAATTCCCGGTTGTAGCTGATAAGCTGGAAGTTTCGGTCCTGCACGGTGACAATGCATGGTACGTGATCGAAAAGGGTCTGGTACTCTTCTTTCTGGTGCAACAACTCCTTGTGCTTTTCGTTGATTTTTTCGTGCATGGTGGACACGGCCGAGGCCAGCTCTCCAATTTCATCACTCTGGTCCAGGGAGAGAATGGCGGTCGGGGGGGCGCCGGAACTGATGCGACGTGTATACCGGATGAGATCCCTGACTGGTCGTTTGACGAAACGGTAGATGGTCCAGAATATCGCCACCCCGGTCAGGGCGAAGACGAGTGTGCCGAAAAGCAGAGTGCGCTGATTGAAACTCGCCAGTTCCTGGTCGGTATTTTTCAGGGACATGACCACTTCCAGAATGCCGAGCACATTGTCAGTGGCGGGGTGGACGTGGCAGGAGGCCTGGGAACATGAGGGCTGGTTTTCGATCGGGGTGACAATTCCCATGCGACGGGGGGTGTTTTCCGTCGCCGGGAGGATGCGGGTGCGCTGGGAAATATCGCTGTCTGGCTTAAGCCCGCCGTTATGGTGACACGAGGAGCAAACCGGCGCCGTGCGGGCAACGTGGGTATCGACCTCCCCGGGGTGGCTGGAATATTTGATGGCGCCCTGTTTATTGAAAATACGGATGGCGGTTATCGCCTCCTGCTTGCTGATATTGGCGATCGTCTGTGCAATATCCTCCCGGGAATTGAGCATCATGGCGTAGTGGGTGCCCTGTTTGATCGTGGTGGACAACCGCTCGCCGCCGGTGTGAACAAAGTCGAAAACCACATGTTTGTGGTATCTGGTGTGCAGGAGAATAAGTAATAGGCAACCGGCCAGGAGGGTCGCTCCGGCGGAGAGAATGATCTTGGCGAAAAGGGAATGGCGCAAAAAATGCCAGAAATGGCGCATGGGGCCTCCTGAACCGCTTCCCATCTCCTACGGAAAAACTCGGAATTTGACAACCTGCAGGCTCCGTGCTCGCCCATTGCTCCTGTTAGGCCGCTTTGCTAGTATTAACTTTCTTTTGCCACAGACCCACCCGGCCTTGTTCCGGTGCCTGTGGCATGGCAATGTGGCCGGCGCTAACTGGAGCTGGCTGCACTCAAACAGAGTACAAACCGGCCTTATGAATCAGGGTGAATAGCATGCGACTGAGTACACGAAGCCGGTACGGCATCCGTTTGATGCTCGATATCGCCCAGCAGGGGCAACACGGGCCCGTCGCCCTGCGCGATGTGGCTGATCGTCAGGATATTTCACTTAAGTATCTGGAAAAATTGTCCAGGAGACTTAGAGAGTCCGGCTTTCTGATGAGCCGTTTGGGGGCCAAGGGGGGCTATGTTTTGGGGCGGCCCGCTGCAGAGATCACGATCAAGGAGTTGATCGAGAGCCTTGAAGGCCATGTCGGCCTCGTGCAGTGCTGGCTGGAAGAGAAGGCGTGTTCCCGGGTGGACCAGTGCCTGGCGTATAGCTTATGGGCGCGGATCAACGAAGTGCTGGCCCGCGAACTCAATGCCATCACCCTTGCCGACATGCTTTTTGAAAACCGGATGTGCCTGCTCGAAGGACCGAAAATCCCCTGTATGGGGGGCAATGAGACCTGCTCTCTGGACGAGGGGGACAAGGAAATATCTTGAGTCCGTCCCTATTTTGGGCGGACACCATTTCCTGGGGATTCGGGCTGGCAATCCTTTCCAGCGGATCGCGAATTTTGGACCTATCATAGGCGCTGGCCTTCCTCAGGCGGGGAAGGGGCCACCCGTTGCCGCCACGATTCGAGTTTTTCCTCCCAGTCTTCAAGCCATTCTTCGGCTTTGCGGCGCGTGGCGTTGGCTTCTTTGTCCAAAAGCGTCTGCAGGTCCTTTTGCAGTGTCTCCCAATCCGGTTCATGCTGCCTGCACGCCTCAAGTTGGTCCTCCAACTCGGCGATTTTCTGTTCCAGGCGACGATTGGTCTTGTGCAGTTCGCTCACTTCCCGCTCGAGACGGCGCGTCTCGGTGGTGGCGTTGGCCTGACCCTCCTCCTGCTGAGTGGCGCAGCCGAAAAGCAGCAGCACACCAAGCACCAATGCTGTAAGGCCCGCAGATGTTTTGTGGGTCATCTCTTCCTCCCTTGAGGGAAAATTTTTCCAGCCGTACAGGTGTTTCCCACCACATTTGGGCACAGACCGCAAAGGTTTTCCTCCCTGCGTCTAGCGCGGCCCCTCCATTTCAGGAGTTGGACGCTGGCGGTGGCTGTCTCGCCTTCGCCCCTCAATCTGAACCAAGGAGCCTTCCACCATGCTCTGCATCTGGAACCATTCCACTGATCCGGCCTTCAATTTGGCCATGGAAGAATACTGCCTGACCCAGCGTCAGGAGGATTTTTTGCTCCTGTGGCGCAATCGACCGGCGGTGATTATCGGGAAAAATCAAAACGCCAGAGCGGAAATCCACTCCGCCTTTGTTGAGGAACATGATATCGCCGTTATCCGGCGTCTTTCCGGTGGTGGCGCGGTCTTTCACGACCTCGGCAATGTCAATTTTACCTTTATCGCCTCACATAGCGGGGAAAAGCGTATTGATTTCCGCCGATTCGCCGAGCCGGTGGTTCAAGCGTTACAGTCGCTTGGCGTGCCGGCTGTTTTTGACGGGCGTAACGATGTGACCGTCGAGGGGGCCAAGATCTCCGGCAACGCGCAATATGTCCATAAAAATCGCGTCCTGCACCACGGCACTCTTTTGTTCGCCGCTGATACCCGTCTTCTGTCCGGGGCCCTTCGAGCGGATCCGCTCAAGTTCGCGACCAAGGCGGTCAAATCGGTCCGCAAACGGGTAGCCAATATTGTTGATTTTCTACCCCAGGCCCTGGATGTAGAGACATTTATGGCCACTTTGCTGGAGTATTTTCTGTCCCACAATCCGGAGAGTACGGTAGCTGGTTTCAGTGACGCAGACACCGAAGCCATAACCGCGCTACGCGAGGCCAAGTATGCCACCTGGGAGTGGAATTTCGGGGCTGCCCCGCCGTATACCCAGCGTTACGTGCTGCGTTCGGCTGCGGGGGGGACGTTGGAAGCGGCCCTGGATGTCCGGGGCGGGGCTATTCAAAACGCTCGGATTTGGGGGGACTATTTCGGGGTGCGCTCTATTGGAGATGTCGAGGCCAAGCTCCACGGGGTCGCGCTGACGAAGGAGGCGCTGTACGCAACCCTCGCCGAGCTGCCGTTGGAAGCGTACCTCTGGAATATCGATCTCGAGGAACTGCTGGCTGTGTTGCTTGGGCAGCCTCCGGCACAGCCTCGGGAAGTGGCGGATCCTGCTGCGGCGGGCTCCTGAGGGCTGTAGCCGGGCCGGTGCCGGGATTTGCCTCAGTCCAGGAAATAGGGCGCGTGGCGGTGTGGGCGGTGGTTGGCGCGTCGGGTGTGGTTGCTGTTGCCACGACTACGATTCAAAACGGGCGCAGGAGAATTTCCCGTCCTGCGGCAAAACCCCGGCACCAGGGGGCTGCTGTGGTTGTGGTCCGGTGCCGGGATTTGCCTTCGGCCAGGAAATAGGGCGCGTGGCGGTGTGGGCGGTGGTTGGCGCGTCGGGTGTGGTTGCTGTTGCCACGACTACGATTCAAAACGGGCGCAGGAGAATTTCCCGTCCTGCGGCAAAACCCCGGCACCAGGGGGCTGCTGTGGTTGTGGTCCGGTGCCGGGATTTGCCTCAGTCCAGGAAATAGGGCGCGTGGCGGTGTGGGCGGTGGTTGGCGCGTCGGGTGTGGTTGCTGTTGCCACGACTACGATTCAAAACGGGCGCAGGAGAATTTCCCGTCCTGCGGCAAAACCCCGGCACCAGGGGGCTGCTGTGGTTGTGGTCCGGTGCCGGGATTTGCCTCCGGCCAGGAAATAGGGCGCGTGGCGGTTTTGGCGGTGGTTGGCGCGTCGGGTGTGGTTGCTGTTGCCACGACTACGATTCGAAACGGGCGCAGGAGAATTTCCCGTCCTGCGGCAAAGCCCCGGCACCAGGGGGCTGCTGTGGTTGTGGTCCAGTGCCGGGATTTGCGACGGTGCAAAGCACAAGAGCCCCGGGGAGGATCTCCCCGGGGCTCTTCTTTTGTGGTGCGCCCGGCAGGGCGCACCCACTTGGAGGTGAAAGTCCTCTACAGGCCCGACAAGGGGAACTGTTAGCCGGACGGCAAGGGTGTCCACCGCGAGGTGGGATCTGAAGGAAGCCGCAGGCAAAACGCTGGCCTGACGAACAGGAATCGCATACGAGGCGGCCATGCCGGGTAAGGAGTCCATTATCTTCAAAGCCCTGTACTTGTACGGAAAGCATGGACGTATATGCGGCGGGCATAAACGTGAAGGTGGGTGCGCATTACCCGGGGAGGTCTGTCCGCCTGCCATGTGCTACCGGCGTCGCGAGGCTTCGGGACGGGCGGGCAGAAGTCAGCCGAGGGCATAGTAGGTCCCCCGACCGGACTGAAGGCCCGAACATCTAACACGGGACGGGAGCCCGAAATTTCGATGACGAACGGAGCCGCAGAAGGACGGGCTGGGACGCCCGTCGCCACACCCGAGGGTAGGGGACGGAATCCCCGAGAGTACGGTAGTGGTGCGTCAAGCGTCACGGCAACGAAGGAGTACTCCCATCCGGAGCAGCAGAGTTTGATGGAAGCGGTGGTCGGACGCGAGAACATGCTTGCGGCCTACAAGCGTGTACGCGCCAACAAAGGCGTCCCCGGAGTCGACGGCATGAGCGTCAACGACGTATGGGGATATTGCACGCTCAACTGGGCCCGAATCAAAGAGGAGTTGCTGGACGGACGGTACGAGCCGCAGCCGGTGCTCGGGGTGCAAATCCCTAAACCCGGCGGCGGGGTGCGCCAACTGGGCATCCCGACGGCGCTGGACCGCCTGATACAGCAGGCGCTGCACCAGGTGCTCTCCCCCATTTTCAACCCTCACTTCTCCGGATCCAGCTACGGCTTCCGGCCCGGTCGAAGTGCGCATCAGGCCGTGCTCAAGGCACGGGAGCATGCTGCCGCCGGCAAACGGTGGGTCGTGGACATGGACCTGGAGAAGTTCTTCGACCGCGTGAACCACGACGTGCTCATGGCGCGCGTGGCCCGCAAGGTGAAGGACAAGCGGGTGCTCGCCCTCATCCGGCGTTACCTGCAAGCGGGGCTGATGCAGGGGGGAATTGCATCGAAACGAAAGGAGGGCACGCCGCAAGGCGGCCCCCTCTCGCCGCTCTTGTCCAACATCCTTCTGGATGACCTGGACAAGGAGCTTGAACGCAGAGGCCACGCGTTCTGCCGATACGCCGACGACTGCAATATCTACGTGCAGACAAAACGGTCCGGCGAACGCGCAATGGCCTCGATCACCCGGTTTCTGACAGAACGGTTGAAGTTGAGGGTCAACGCGGATAAGAGCGCGGTTGACCGGCCATGGAAAAGGAAATTCCTTGGGTACTCGATGACCTGGCATACGCAGCCGCGGCTCAAGGTTGCGCCCAGTGTGGTCAAACGCCTGAAACAGGCGGTACGGGAGGAATTTCGACGTGGGCGGGGACGGTCGCTCAAGAAGACGACAGACACCCTTGCGCCGAAACTGCGAGGCTGGATGAACTACTTCAAGCTGGCGGAGGTAAAGGGAGTTTTTGAAGAACTGGACATGTGGATTCGCCGCAGATTGCGCAATATCCTGTGGCGGCATTGGAAACGACCCTACGCCCGAGCAAGGAACCTGATTCGCCGGGGACTGACTGAAGAGCGCGCCTGGAAATCCGCCATCAACGGCCGCGGGCCATGGTGGAACTCCGGCGCATCGCATATGAACCAGGCATTCCCCAAGAAATACTTTGATTCACTTGGACTCGTGTCACTGCAAGATCAACTTCGCAAAGCTCAAAGTGTCAGGTGAACCGCCGTGGTACGGAACCGTATGCCCGGTGGTGTGAGAGGACGGGGGCCGCAAGGCCCCCTCCTACTCGATGTGCGTCTGGGCGCAGGGTTATATTTCGAACAACATTTCCAGGTCGTTGCGGGTCAGGGATTTCCAATGGTCCTGGCCGGGGATGATGGCCTCGGCCACTCCCTTTTTCTGTTCCTGGAGCTTGAGGATCTTTTCTTCGACCGTATTTTCGCAGATCAGTTTATAGGAAAAGACCTTTTTGGTCTGTCCGATGCGGTGGGTCCGGTCCGTGGCCTGGTCTTCCACAGCCGGGTTCCACCATGGGTCGTAGTGGATGACATAGTCGGCGGAGGTCAGGTTCAGGCCCGTCCCCCCGGCCTTGAGGGAGATCAGGAAAATGGGGATGTCGGGGTTGTTGTTGAAGTTCTCCACCTGCTCGAAGCGATCCTTGGAGGTTCCGTCGAGGTAGGCGAAGGGGACCTTGTTCATGGACAGCCAGGAACGAATGATGTGCAGCATCTGGACAAACTGGGAGAACACCAGGACCTTGTGTCCGTCGTCGATGATACCGGTGACCAGGTCCTTGAAGGTCTCGAATTTCCCGGAGGGAAGATTGGTGGACACGCCCGGCATGTCCAGCTTGAGCAGCCGCGGGTGGCAGCAGATCTGCCGCAGCTTGAGCAAGGCGTCCAAAATAGACATCTGACTCTTGGCGATCCCTTTTTCATCGACGTCGCGCAGGACCTGCTCTTTGAGCTTTTTGGCCAGGGAGGCATAGAGTTCCATCTGCTCGTCGATAAGGGCAGCGTAGTGGACGTTTTCGACCTTGGGCGGCAGATCCTTGGCCACTTCGGTCTTCGTGCGTCGCAGAATAAAGGGTTTGACCCGGTTGCGCAGATACTCCAGGCTTTCCTGGTCGCCATCCTTGATCGGTTTGACGAAGCCTTTTTGAAAGGCGTTTTGCGAACCGAGGAATCCGGGCATGAGGAATTCGAACAACGACCACAATTCCAGGAGGTTGTTTTCAATGGGCGTACCGGAGAGGCACATCCTGAAGGAGGCGTTGATCTTGCGCACCGAACGGGCGGTGATGGTGTTCGGATTTTTGATATTCTGGGCTTCGTCCAGGATGACCGTGTTGAACCGGTGTTTGTTGAGTTCCTCCAGATCGCGCCGAAGCAAAGCGTAGGTGGTGATAACCAAGTCGGATTCGGAGATCTGCTTGAACAGATTTTCCCGTCGTGCGCCGTAGATGACCAATTGGCGCATGTTGGGCACGAATTTCTGGGCCTCGCGCTCCCAGTTGGGCAAAACTGAGGTCGGGACCACGATGAGGTTCGGTCCCGATTGGCCGCGTTCGATCATGAGTTGTAAAAAAGCCAGGGTCTGGACTGTCTTCCCCAGCCCCATTTCGTCAGCCAGGATACCACCAAAATCGTATTCCTTGAGGAAATTGAGGAAGCTCGCTCCCTGCAACTGGTAGGGGCGCAGGGTGGCGTTGAGGTGCTTCGGCGGCTCGACCTGCTCGACCTGCTCGAAATTGTGGATCTTTTCGCGCAGGGAGTCCCAGAAGGAATCGGTTTCCGGTTCGGGGACATCTTCGAGTATTTTGTCCAGCGCCGGCGCTTCGTATTTTTGGAACTTGTCCTTGGGCGGCTGACTGGGGTCCATGCCCATGGCCTCGAGCTTGTGGCCGAGCTTGCGCAGCCAGGATTCGGGCAGACTGGTGTAGGAGCCGTCCTTGAGCTGGACGTACCGCTTGCCCTGGGTCCAGGCTTTCCAGATCTTGTCGATGGGGACCCGGACATCGTCGTACTCCACGGCCAGATCGAGATCGAACCATTTTTCGTCCTCTTCGTCCTGTTCGACCTTGGCCACGATATTGGGCTGACTGAGGCGGACCTTGTAGCGCGACAGGTTCTTCTCCCCAAAGATACGGTATTTTTCGATCAGCTTGGGGTAGGCGTCGAGCAAAAAGGTAATGGCCTCCTCGGGCTCCAGGAACCAGATCGAATTGGACCGTGGCTGGAAATTCAACTCCTGGAGTTCGTTGATCAGCTCGGCTTCTTCGTCCTGAGAGCGTCGGACAAGAAAGGATTCCGCACCCCATTGGTAACTGCCGGTCTGCAGATCCTGGTTGGGGCCGGGGAGGGTGATTTCGCCGTGTTCGGTTTCGTAGACGTTCTGGATCTCCAGGGTCAGCAGGCTGCCTTCCTCATCCATGAACAGTTTTGGGTTGTACGTTGCCGGGACGAAGATGGGCTGCATGCGCTCCAGAAATTCTTCCTGGCCGTGGAGGTCAGAGGCGGGGATCTGGGTCCAGACCCGGTCCAGGAATTCGGAAATATCGGCGTGGGGGATGACCGGACCGCCCATGACCAATTCCTGGATCAGCTTGGCGGACAAGCTCGTTTGCACCGGATAAAAGCTGTTGCGCCACAAGACCCACAACGGCATATCGCCGTAGAAGAAGAGTTCCTGACCCTTGATGGAGAAGGGCACCTTGCCTTCCCGGCCGAGCATGATGTCGAATTCCAACCCGTGCTCTGAGAGTTTGGGGCTGAGTTGGAGCCGCATGGTTTGGGGTTCGATGCACACGGGTTGGTCCGAATCCTGCCAAAAGAGGTAATACTCATTGCGCACCGCCCAGAGAAACCAGGTCATCAGTCCACTGGGGATTTCGACAACCTGGCCGAAATAATCCAGGAATTCACCGATTTGGCGGCATACGGTCGGCAGGTCCGAACTCCCTTCAGACCATTCAGGATTGCGGATGATCTGTTCAAGGGTCACCGGATTTTGGACCCGGGACAGGCCGGATTTGTTCTGCCGTGCCCGGGAAAAGCCGACTTTCAAACGTCCGGGTTCGGGGTAGAACCGGAAAATAAGGTAATGGCTGCCGGGTTCGGGCTCGGGCTGGGTAGCGAAAAAGCCGCGAAAGGTCTGCCGCCAATCACTGCGCGGGGCCGCGGTTTCCTGTTCGCTGTGGCCGTTGAAGGATTTGAGCATCTCCAACAGGGTGGCCCCAACGTGGCGGCAGATGCCGGAAAAGGATTCCGGGCAGTTGCAGAAAAAATTCAGGGCGCCATCTTCCAGGTTGATCCCGATTTCCGAATTGTAGATCTGGAAATCCTCGGCCTGGATGTGGCCGTCAATATCCCAATAATTCTCACGTTTTTTGATGTCTATTTTTTGAACGCCCTCATCGCTGAGAATGTCCTGGGCGCCTTCCAGAATATGCTCTGGAATCGAATCTTCAACGAAGTCTTTCAGGATATGTTCGACAGTTGTGTTTTCAGCAGTCATGACTGCTCGTACTCCTTGGCACAGAATTTTTGCTCTAGGCGTGTGGATTCTTTCGATTCTGAAAAAAGTACGTGAGAGCAACCGATATATATAGCGAAAGAGGAAAAGATTGGCAAGCCTTGGACGGAATTTCGCCTTTCTCTTCCGATGCGCGGGGCGGTTGGTCCGTGCTGGATTGTCCCCGGCGACTTGTGTACAATTTCAGGTTGACGCAATGCTTGGGCTCATCCGCTGGGGGCGGCCAGCCCGGTGACCGCCACCTCTTCTGCGCCGGGACGTCGTCCGCTTCCTTTTTTCGAGGTCATGGGGGTATGGTGGCAACGCGGTCAGAAATCCCAGCTGGTTAAGTGCAAATTTTACGCCGAAAAATGGCACTTTTGGGGTATCCTCTCGGTTTTTTTGAGGATGAGTTTTTCATGGCCCGAGCTTGTGTTGCACATACTTGTCTACGATATCAGATTGCATTGGAAAAAGGCAACCATGTGCATTTTTTTGTCCCCTGCGATCAACTTCCTCATATCTCTGTATTCTTCAATTTTTCCCGCTGACAGACGAGTTTCGCCCGTATGATACGCATCAACGATATTCTGGAAAAAGTTTCGGCCTATCTGCCGAAATCTGAACAGGCCCTGATCCAAAAGGCCTATGTCTTTTCTGCCTCGGCCCATGCCGGACAACGGCGGTTGTCCGGAGAACCCTATCTGTCCCATCCCCTTGAAGTGGCCCACATCCTGGCGGAACTGCGGTTGGATGCCCCGACCATTGCCGCTGGCCTCCTCCACGACACGCTCGAGGACACGCAGTCCAACGTCAGTGATCTTGAAGAGCAGTTCGGTGAGGAGGTCGCCCAGATTGTCGAAGGGGTGACCAAGATCGGGAAAGTCCGGTTTACGTCCAAAGAGGAGGCCCAGGCGGAAAATATCCGGAAGATGATTCTGGCCATGGCCGAAGACATCCGGGTCATTATCGTCAAACTGGCTGACCGTTTGCATAATATGCGAACCCTGCAGCATCAGAAGGGGATCAAACAGCGGCTGATTTCCCAGGAAACTATGGAGATTTATGCCCCTTTGGCGAACCGACTCGGTTTGTACCGGGTCAAAGTGCAATTGGAGGACATCAGTTTTCAGTACCTGCGGCCCGACGTGTATTACCAGATCAAGTCTGGTGTGGAGCAGCATCAGACCCTGGGGCAGCAATATATTGAGCGGGTGACCGGACTTATTCAGTCTATCTTGGACGAGAATTCCATTCCCGGCCGAGTCTCGGGGCGGCAGAAGCATTTGTATTCCATTTTCCACAAGATGCAGCGCCAGGGGCTTTCCCTCGATCAGGTCCACGATCTGGTGGCCTTCCGGGTCATCCTGAAATCGGTCCGGGATTGTTATGCTGTCTTGGGGCTGATCCACTCGATCTGGAAGCCGGTACCAGGGCGGTTCAAGGATTACATCTCCATGCCCAAGGCCAATATGTATCAGAGCCTGCATACGACGGTCATAGGCCCTGACGGCGAGCGGATCGAGATCCAGATCCGCACTGAGGAGATGCACGAAATCAATGAATACGGTATCGCGGCGCACTGGAAATATAAGGACGGGTCCAATCTCAGCGAACGGGATGCGGACCGGTTCCGCTGGTTGCGGCAGATACTGGACTGGCAGAAGGAGCTCAAGGACCCCCGGGAATTCATGGCCTCGCTCCGCTTCGATCTTTTTCAGGACGAGGTGTACGTCTTCACGCCACGCGGTGAGGTTCGGGAACTCCCGGATGAAGCGACCCCAGTCGATTTTGCGTACATGATCCACACCGAGGTCGGCAATCATTGCGCCGGCGCCAAGGTCAACGGCAAGCTGGTCCCTTTAGACACGGCTCTGAAAAACGGTGATACTGTTGAAATCATCACCGACGAAAAGCGTTCCCCCAGCCGGGACTGGCTCAAATTCGTCAAGACGGCCAAAGCCCGCACACGCATCAAGCATTGGATCCGCACCGAAGAGCGGTCGCGGTCCATTGCTCTGGCCAAGGAGATGCTGGAAAAGGAAGGGCGGCGTATCGGGGTCAATTTCAAAAAATTGATGAAGGAGCGCAGCCTCGAACCGGTGGCGGAAGAGTATTCTTTTCGCAGTGTTGACGATCTGCTTTCCGCCGTGGGCTACGCCAAGCTCACGCCCAGGCAGATTTTGAACCGCTTTCTGCCCAAACCGGTGGCTGAAGAAACACCGGAACGGCAGCGGGGCAAGAAGGAAGACAAGGAAGCGCCGCGGAAAACCGAGGGGAAGGCCCGTCAGGAAGGGGTGAACATCAAAGGCGTCGACGATGTCCTGGTCCGCTTTGCCCAGTGTTGCCAGCCACTGCCCGGCGATCCCATTGTCGGGTATATCAGCCGTGGACGGGGCGTTACGGTCCACAAATCGGACTGTAGCAATGTGCAGGGGTTGGAACCGGAACGGCTGCTCAACGTCACCTGGGAAGGGGAAAAACAGGATTCCTTTCCGGCTACAATCCAGATGCTGTGCCGCAATGAAATGGGCGTGCTCCAATCGATCACGGCCCTTTTGACCGAGCGGCAAGTCAATATTGATTCCGGCCACTTTCGTTCCGATGTCGATGGCAATTCCGAGGTCGTGCTCACGGTCCAGGTCCAGGACACGGACCATCTGTACAAGACTATTGACGCCATCAGCCGGATTCCGGCAGTAGTTGAAGTGGTGCGGAAAAGTCGCCAGGAAAAATCATTACCCGGTCAACGCAGCAACCCGGAACACTAAGGAGTCCTTATGAGTACGACAATGGCGCGCTACGAATGTCCCTGCGGCTATATATATGACCCTGAAGAGGGCGATTACGAACGGGGGATCGAGGCCGGTACCCCGTTTGCGGAATTGCCCGAGGAATGGGTCTGCCCTGTATGCGGAGCGGAAAAGGAATATTTCGAGCGTCTGGACGATTAGTATTCCAGGCCGTTTACGGCCAAAAAATGGAGAGCAAGCAGTGGAGCTTCAGCCGCCCCGTTTACTCTCCATTTCCATAGGCACACAAATAAAAACGGGTTACGGCATATGCCGTAACCCGTACTTTTTCATGGTCGGGATGGCAGGATTCGAACCTGCGGCCTCTGCGTCCCGAACGCAGCGCTCTAGCCAAGCTGAGCCACATCCCGTCGCGTCAAGCAGTAATACATATACATTGTGGGCTTGGAATGCAAGTATTTTTTTCGCTTTCCGCGAGTTGCGCAAAGGCCCGCTTTCTTCTACAACCGGTGCCTAAGTATGGGGCCGCCTCTTCGCCTCCGGGCCCACTGAAGAGGATTTCAACGGCCTGACACGACAAGCTTGAGCGAGGCGATTGCATGGAAATGGGGCAGCAGCTCGACCGCGAGACCGTGCTCGTTGTCGATGATGAAGAAAGTCTTCGGGATATTTGCCAGGATGCCCTTGAAGATGCCGGCTACAAGGTTATCCAGGCCAAACAGGGTCGAGAGGCTTTGCAGGTCCTGTACGGCGATACGGAGATGGTCGATCTGGTGGTTTCCGATCTGCGGATGCCGGAACTCAACGGCATGGAGCTCTTGCAGCGCATCCGTCAGGAACAGATCGACGTCGATTTTCTGATCATGACCGGGTACGGGACCATTGAGACCGCTGTGGAGAGCATGAAGTTGGGGGCGGCGGACTATCTGCCCAAGCCTTTCAATATCAGTCACCTGCTGCTCAAGGTGGAGAAGGTGCTCCAGGAGCGGCGAGACCGCAAGGAACGGCACAATCTGAGCAATCTGGTGCGCTTGCTGAAGTTGAGCCGGGATATCAACAGCCAACTCGATTTGCCCTCCCTGCTCAAAGAATTCTTGTTTCACCTGGAACGCAACTTCGCCCCTCAGGGGGTGGGCCTGTTTCTCAAAAATGACGCCGGCGAGCTTGAACTCAAGACCGAATCCGGGGGGCTGTGGCGCGAGGACCCCCGAGTGCTTTCCTTGTGCCGCCGGCTCGCCCTGCATGTGCTCGACGCCCGTGAGCCAAAATTGGCTGACAAATATCTCTTGCGTGTGGACACAGAACTCAAGGGGGTGTGGAACGAGGATGTCCTGCCCTATTCCATCATGGCCGCCCCCTTGCTGACGCAGCAAGGGCCAACCGGAGTGGTCACCCTGCTCCGCGACGGCCAGGACACCAATCTCTATACCCTCGATGACCTCCAGCTTTTGACAGTCTTTGCCTCCCAGACGAGTTCTTCCATCGTCAACGCCAAACTCTATGGCCGGATGCGCCAGATGAACCTGGAAGTCATCCGCTCTTATGCCCAGGCCGTGGAGGCCAAGGACATCTATACCCGGGGCCATTCCGATCGTGTCGCCCAGTACGCTGTGGAACTCGGGCAAGTGATCGGCCTTGGGCGCGAAGAACTCGATCAACTCCACACTGCCGGACTCTTGCACGATATCGGCAAGATCGGCATCCCGGACCGGATTTTGAACAAGCCATCCGGATTGACGTCTGATGAATACGGGGTCATGAAACGCCATCCCGAAGTGGGCTATTCCATTTTGTCTCAGGTGGGGACACTCCAGGAGGTCCTGCCCATTATTTTTCACCACCACGAACGCGTGGACGGGCAGGGGTATCCTAACGGTCTTTCAGGAGACGAAATCCCGTTTCTCGCCCGGCTGGTCAGTGTGGTCGACAGCTATGAGGCTATGACCTCGGATCGGGCCTACCGCAACTCTTTATCCCAGGAAAAGGTCGTTTCCATTTTGGAACAAAACGCGGGCAGTCAGTGGGACGAAGAGTTGGTGCAGCACTGGCTGCGTTATCTTTCCAACGGCAATGGGAACGGGATCGCCTAGTTCCCCGGAACCACCAGACAACGCAGCGGCGCGAGACAAGCTCTGCCGCGCGGTTTGCGCAGATAACGAGACCGCAACAGGGCTCGCTGCGTTTCGGTATTTAGAACGGGCGGGAAGATCGGGGGCAGGTCAGCCAAACCCCAGAAAAGAAGCCAGCGGTACCCAGAAAGCGGCTACACCAGCCGACAGAAAGGCCACGAGACTGAGCCAGGTCAGCAGCGACGTGGTGATCATGGACGGTTTGTGGCGCATGGGCGTCTGGCTCAGTCGCACTCGCCAGGCTAGTGCAATGGCCAAAAGACAGAGCCCAAGCCCTGTTCCGGCGCTGCTTACCACAAAGGGGCTTTGCATCACCCGGACTGGATCCTCGGAAAAGGCGAGCAGTATAAGAAAAATGCCTGCGAGTTGAAGGGGCAAAAACAGGGTGCCGGGGACAAGCCGGGGCAGGGCGTAGCGGTAATAGTCGCGGCCGAAATCGTCTTTGTTGCGGCGCCACACAAGATAGACCAGTCCGAGACTGCCGGCTCCGCCAAGTCCAATAGCGGCGAGAAGAAGGCCGCTGCCCCCGGCGAGCAAGGGAAAATGGGCGTAAAAAGGTTCCAGCCACACTGAGCCGCCGGCCATAGGGACGGCAGCTGTCCTTTCCAGGAGCACCGCATTGCCGGCAGTGTACAAACCGGCCGCAAGGTGGACACCGCCCAGGCCGCAAAGCAGGATGCGCAACCAGCGTGCTTTGCGACAGGCCTTCCAACTGACACTGGCCAGCACCAACAGCACCAGACCGAGGCAGGTCACCAATACCGCCAAGGCGTAATAGGGTGACAGGGGCCAGATTGCCGGCCAAGGAAACTGCAGGGGATACAGACTCAGCATCGCAGCCAGGATCGCCCCGGGCAGAAGCAGGGCAATCAACCCCGTGGCCAGGGAAAGATTGAGGCATTGGCGGGCCAGCTTACTGAGAAACGTTTTTTTCTTTGCCCACCCGGCGGTCTCGAAGGCCGCAGCGTAGATCGCAGTGCCGAAGGTCACGGCAGGAAAGAAGAGCACCAGCGCCGTCAGGGGCAGGGTCCATAGCCAGGGCAAACTCGATTGTATTGTCATCATAACCGGTATGGTGGGGTTGGAGATGGTTCAGGTCTTTTGTACAAGGGGCTGAGTTTGCCGGGAGAAACGGTTTCGGTCAACCCCGCCCTGGGGCAGGGAAGAAGGTAATGCAGCAGACAGATACCACCCACACAGCCCGGAGCAAGCGATCCGGAGATGCGTTGACGGGGCCTTCGCCTCTGTGGCGGTTGTTTTGGGGATGCAGTGGACTGGCGGTGGCCGTGTGTATCGGCATGGTAGTGGCAGTCATCTCCGGTGAAGGCCGTTTGGGAGCCACGCAAGAGCAAACTGTCGCCCAGTCTGAAATGGAGTCCGCATCCAACAGCACCATCGCACTGCCCCCTGTGCAGCGCTTTCCAGTCAATCGGTCTTTTCGTCGCGCTGACAGCTTGGGGCGTGAAGACAAGGGAAAAGCGGCGGAGGCGAATCAGACGGCCCGTTCCACGTCCCCGCTGCCCTCTCCACCACCGTGCGGGACCGAGAGCTCTCTTCCAAAGAATGTGGAGTCCCCGCAAGCGGTATATCGCTCGGCCCTGCACCTGCTGCACGCTGAGCAACCGCAAGCGGCTCGCGAACGGTTGCGGACGTTTCTGAATCACTATGCAGACCACTCCCTGGCTTCCAACGCCCGGTATTGGCTCGGTGAGACCTGGTACAGCCAGCAGGCCTACACCAAGGCCATCGCGATCTGGAACGACGCGCTCCAGCGCAGACCTGATTCGCACAAGGCGCCAGCGATGTTGCTCAAGATCGGCTATGCCCGCTTTGAACTCGGCCAAAACGACAAGGGCCGTCTGAGTTTGCAATGTCTGTTGCGAACCGACCCACCGCCGCGTATCGCAACGTTGGCCAGAAAAAAATTGGCCGAGGGGTCCTGCGATGGCCGCTCCTGAATCCTTGGCCCCCTCAGAGCGGGCTGAAGAATTGTGGGCCTGTCTTGCCCTGCGCTACACGCCAGGCCTGGGACCGAAAACCCAGCGCCGGTTGTTCGATGCCTACGGATCGGCTCGCCGGGCAGTGGCCGACGCTGCGCATTGGGGGCAGTGGGACTGGATGCGTCCCCAGGCGGTCGCGGCCTTCACCTCCCGGAAATGGGAACAGGAGGCGCGGCGGGAATGGGATGCGGCCCGGCGACAGGAAATGCGGGTCGTCTTGTGGAGTGAGGACCAGTATCCCGTTCGGTTACGGGAAATCGAGGCCGCCCCACCCTTTGTCTACGCCTACGGGGATACCAGTCTGCTCCATGCCCCATGCGTGGCTATGGTCGGTTCCCGACAATGTTCGCGCTACGGCAAAAAGGTCGCCAGGGCGCTGGCCGCTGATCTGGCCCAGGCGGGGATTACTGTGGTCTCCGGCTTCGCCCAGGGCATCGATTCCCACGCCCATACCGGCGCATTGAACGGAGTCGGCAGCAGTGTGGCGGTCATGGGCACCGGCCTGGACATCGTCTATCCGGCTCGGCAGCACCAACTGTGGCAGGAGGTCGCGGCCCACGGGTGCCTGATTTCGGAATTTGCACCGGGGACGCCCCCAGAGCCGAAAAATTTTCCGCGCCGCAACCGCATCATCAGCGGACTCAGTCTGGCGGTGGTCGTGGTTGAAGCAGCGCTGCAAAGCGGCAGTCTTATCACGGCCCAATTGGCCCTGGAACAGGACCGGGAGGTCTTTGTGGTGCCCGGCTCAGTCTTGGAATCCGGATTTGCCGGAGGGCATGCCCTGCTGCGCGACGGAGCGCGACTGGTGCGCAACGCCGAGGACATTGTCCAGGATTTGGGACCGATGGTCTCGGTGACCAGCCCGCGTCCGGGGGCTTTGCCCCTGGACCCCCCGCAGGATCGCTCTGCCTCGGAGCTGACATGGCGCGGAGGATCAGCTTTGGAAAATGCCGTAGTTGCCCGTCTGAGCGAGGAAGATCGAGTCCATGTGGATGTTTTCCTGCGTGAACTTGCAGACAGCAGTCAGGCCATCAACCACGCTCTGCTTATGCTGGAAATGCAAGAGGTTGTGGAGAAACTGCCCGGGATGTATTATGCGCTCGCCCCCGGGGTCCGGGTTGCAAAGGGGTAACTGACCGCTGAGAGTCCTTGCCGTCCTGATTGGGCCGGCAGGGTGGCAGCGGTTCGGGAAGCCCATTGATTGCAGAACGCAGGAGGCAACTGGGTATGTCGGAGCAGTCGAGGTTGCCGGAGACGGTGGAAACCTTTTTGGCCTATCTTGACGGACAGCGTGGGGCTTCCCCGGCGACGGTTCGGGCCTACCGCCGAGATCTGGAACAATTTGAGGCGGTTTTGCGCCGGCGTGGTCTTGATATGGACCGGCCGCAGCAGATCGACCGTGAGGCGGTCCAGGGGTTTGCCGCGGATCTGCACCGTCAGGGCCTGCGGCGCAGCAGTGTCAGTCGGAAGCTTTCCGCTGTGCGCCGTTTTTTCCGGTTCTGTTTGCAACGGCAATGGGTGGACACGAACCCCGCTCACAGCGTGGCCAACCCCAAGCAGGAAGTCCGCCACCCCAAGGTCCTGACCGTTGAGCAGGCCCTGGAGTTGATGGACACCCACCTGCCCAACGACCCCAAAGGGTGTCGCGATCTCGCCCTGGCCGAATTGTTGTACGGGTCCGGGCTGCGGATCAGCGAGGCCCTCCAACTCGACATCGATGATATCGAACCGGGTCGGGGCGTGGTCCGGGTCGTGGGCAAAGGGGGAAAAGAGCGGTTGGCGCCGTTGACTGAACCGGGACAGTCCCGGCTGCGGCGTTACCTTGAGCAGCGGCGGGCTTTTGTTGTCGACCCGCAGGAACCTGCCCTTTTTCTGGGGTTGCGGGGGAAACGACTGCAACGGCGGGAAGCCAATCGCATCCTCGCTCGCCTCTCCCAAACCGCCGGTCTGCCCGAGGAGATCAGTCCTCACGTCCTGCGGCACAGTTTTGCCACCCATCTGTTGCGTTCAGGGGCGGATCTGCGTTCCGTACAGGAACTGCTGGGCCATTCTCGCCTGAGCACCACCCAACGCTACACCCACCTCAGCCTGGACGGGATCATGCAGACCTACGACCAGGCCCATCCCAAAGCCAAGAAAAACGAGTAGTCGATTTTTCAGCGCTCAGCCGCGCCCATGCGAAAGACAGCCAGCTTTTGCCGTATTGCACAGGGGGGCAATTGGTGCGGGCGTGTCTGTAGTGAGTCCGGCTGGGAGTGGATTATCTTACCCGCCAAGCAGGGTCTGCAAACGCAGGTCGCGCTGGATGGTGTCGATGAGCTTACGGTGAGCGGCGGGAAATGCGAATTCGTGCAGCCGATCCGGGGGCGTCCAGAGCGCCTCTTGGGCGGCGTGCAGAACCGGTTCGGGCAGGGAATTGCTGCTGTTTTCCAGCGTGCAGAAAAAACAGTGCAAGGTGACTTTATAGGTCGTGTACCCGTGGCGGATGACGGTGATTTTGTCTGCCGCTTTGACCGCGAATTCGGTTTCTTCCCAAAATTCTCGCACCACGGCGTTTTCCGGCGTTTCCTCGGGTTCAACCCGCCCCCCAGGGAACTCCCAGAGATTGGCCCAGACCGAATCGCTGCGCCGTTTCTGGATAAAAAGCCGTCCCCGGTGGACCAGGACGCCAGTCACGATTTCCAGGGGGGTGATAACCGGGCGTTTGCCGGGTACCGGCCGCTGATCGGTGATGCCCAGCCGGCGGGCCTCGCAAAACGGGGCCACAGGACAGTTCGGGCATCGCGGGGCGCGCGCCCGACAGACCAGAGCACCAAGTTCCATGAGGGCCTGGTTGAATTCCCGGCAGCGTCCAGGGGGGAGTAAGTCTCGGGCCGCAGTGTGGATGGCCTCCTGGGCCGGTTTGGTTTTGACCGGGGTGTCGATATCTGTCAGGCGGGCCAGGATGCGTTCCACATTGGCGTCCACCGCCGGCTCGTCCTGCCCGAAACCGATGCTGAGGATGGCCCCGGCAGTATAGGGGCCGATTCCCGGCAGGGCCAGCAAGGCTTTTCGGGTGCGGGGGAAGACGCCGTCGTGCTCGCGGACCAGGGTCTGCGCGGCCTTGTGGATATTCCGGGCCCGACTGTAGTAGCCGAGGCCTTCCCAATAGGTCAGGATTTCGTCTTCGCTGGCCGCGGCCACGCTGGCAATGTCCGGAAAGCGCTCCATCCAGCGCTGGAAATAGCCCACGGCGCGGTCCATCTGGGTCTGCTGGAGCATGATCTCCGATATCCAGACCGCATACGGGGCATAGGTGCGACGCCAGGGCAGATCCCGCTGGTGGGCAGCGAACCACTCCAGGAGTTGGTCTTGAAACTCGCGGCTTGTGTCGGGGAGTTGGGGCATAGCTCGGGTACTGGTTGGGGTGGGCGCGGCAAAGCAGGGCGGGCCGTTTGTGGCCCGCCCTGTAGGGGGATATGTGGCGCGCGGTTTACCGCGTCAGGCGGCGGTAGCGGATGCGCCGGGGGATCTCCGCGTCTTTGCCCAGCCGTTTGCGCCGGTCCTGTTCGTATTCGGAGTAGTTGCCCTCGCGCCAGACGACCTGACTGTCTCCCTCGAAGGCCAGGATGTGCGTGGCCACGCGGTCCAGAAACCAGCGGTCGTGGGAAATGATCATGGCGCAACCAGCGAAGTGCTCCAACCCTTCTTCCAGGGTGCGCATGGTGTTCACGTCCAGATCGTTGGTCGGCTCGTCCAAGAGCAGGACATTGGCCTCCTGCTTGAGCATCAGGGCCAGGTGGACCCGGTTGCGCTCTCCGCCGGAAAGCACCCCAACCTTTTTCTGTTGATCGCCGCCGGTGAAGTTGAATTTGCCGACATAGGCCCGGGAATTGATATCCCGGCCGCCGAGGCGAATGGTGTCGAAGCCGTCGGAGACCATTTCCCAGACCGTTTTTTCCGGGTCCAGAGTCTCGCGCTCCTGGTCGACATAAGCGAGCTGGACCGTGTCGCCGAGGCGGATGCGGCCGTCATCAGGCTCCTCGCGCCCGGTGATGAGATCGAACAGGGTCGACTTGCCAGCGCCGTTAGGGCCGATGACCCCGACGATGCCGCCAGGAGGCAGGAGAAAACTCATATCCTCGATCAAAAGGCGGTCCTCGTAACCCTTGCGGACGTGGTCGGCCTCGATGACCACATCGCCCAAACGGGGTCCGGGCGGGATGTAGAGTTCCATCTCTTTGACCTTTTCCGGCGGGCCCTGGTTGCGCAGACTCTCGTAGGCACTGATCCGGGCCTTGGATTTGGAGCGCTTGCCCTTGGGGGACATGCGGATCCATTCCAATTCGTGCTGCAAGGTTTTTTGGCGGGCGGTTTCCTGTTTTTCTTCCTGGGCCAGGCGGTGCTGTTTTTGTTCCAGCCAGGAGGAATAGTTGCCCTGCCAGGGGATGCCCCGGCCACGATCCAATTCCAGAATCCAGCCGGCCACGTTGTCCAGGAAATACCGGTCGTGGGTCACAGCGATGACCGTACCTTCGTATTGCTGGAGGTGGTGCTCCAGCCAGGCCACGGACTCGGCGTCGAGATGGTTGGTCGGTTCATCCAAAAGCAGGATGTCCGGCTTTTGCAGCAGCAATCGGCACAGGGCGACCCGGCGCTTCTCCCCGCCGGAGAGGATGTTCACCGGGTTCTGGCCGTCGGGACACCGCAGGGCGTCCATGGCCATTTCCAGCCGTGATTCCAGATCCCAGGCGTCGTGGGCGTCCAAAAGTTCCTGGACTTCGCCCTGACGCTCAATCAACTTCTGCATTGCGTCGTCGGACATGGGTTCGGCGAAACGGGCGTTGATCTCGTTGAATTCGTTGAGCAGAGCTGCGGTCTCGGCCACGCCTTCCTCGACCACTTCGCGTACGGTCTTGTCCGGGTCGAGCTGGGGCTCTTGTTCCAGAAAACCGATACTGTAGCCGGGCGAAGCCACGATTTCGCCGTTGTAGTCGGTGTCCACGCCGGCCATGATGCGCAAAAGTGAACTCTTGCCCGAGCCGTTGAGTCCCAGGACACCGATCTTGGCGCCATAGAAAAAGGACAGGGAGATGTCCTGCAGGACCGCGCGGCGGTTGTGGTATTTGCTCACGCGGACCATGGAATAGATTACTTTGTTCGGTTCGTCACTCATACTCGTGTCTCCACGCAGGGGTGGCGGTTTAGCTGAATGTGGGGAAAATTCCTTATAACGCAGGCCGCTCACAAATCCCAAGGGACGGCGACAAAAGTTCAAGGTCGCAGTGTACGCACTCATGCGTAAGGGATTGAACGTATTGTAGCTTTTTTGCCATTGGGAGATTTTCATCGACCTGTTACGTGGTGCCTCGGGTCGGAATGGTATCCTCGTCCGCCCGAGGGAAGACCAGCACGGCACGGTACAGATTTGCGGCCCGCCTGTCTAACGAAACTCTCGTCCCTGGTCATGCCCCTCGTGTCCCGGGACAGGGGGATTCCCCCCGAGACCCGGGACGATTTTTTTTTTCCTTTCTGTCCCCGAAATACGCTCCCCCCTCTTGTTTCCCTCCCGGCATTAGAGTAATTTTCTATCCTGAGTTCCCCTGTCGTCATTCGTGAATTGGTGGCCTCAATTCGGCAAATAGTGGCTGAGACCATCTCGGATGGGGGGCTTGTGTGTGGTTGGCTGCTGCACGGTCGGGACGAATAAAGGGGGCCCAATGATCGAGATCCGTTTGCTGCGCCCGGCGCGGCGCGAATTCCAGGCCGATGTCTACCGGCCCGGGGTCATTTCCCTGTCCAGAATCCTTTGGGGGTCGCTCGGGGGCGGGCTGCTGCTGTTTCTGATCGGCGTCTGCTCGCGGCTGTTTCAGATCGGGGTTCTCTTTCCCCCTCTGGCGGCAACCTGTTTTATCGGCGCCACGTGCGTCTACCTGAGGGTGGCCAGACCCAAGGCGGTCATTGTCGGACATTGCGTGGCTACCATCGGGGGGTTGGTGGGGTGTTATCTGGGGACTCTCATGCTGGGCGAGGCCCGTTTTGTGGCCTCGGTCAAACTCGGTCTGGCCGTGCTCCTGGCCAGCGCGTTTATGCAGGTTTTGGACGCTGATCATCCGCCGGCCGCCGCTACTGCCGCCATCCCGGCCATTTTGCCCCTGCCCGCATCAGGGCTCGTGTTGCCGCTGCATATGGCTTGGGGCGGAGTGCTGGCGGTTGTCTTTGCCGTAGCCTGGAACCGGGTCTGGTTTGAATGTCCGGTGCCAGAAGAGGGCGGCGTCAAGGGATGGCTCCGCCTGCCCATGGGGCGGCTGGACAGCGCCGGAACTGTGTTGTGTTGCACTGCGGCGCTGCTCATGTGTTTCAAGGTGGTCAACGAGACGGTGTATGGGGTCGGCCTGGGGCTTATGGTGCTGGGATTGCTCGTTTTAGGGATCTCGCATTTTTTTGCTGCCCGGTATGTCCGTCGGCAGGAGGCGCCGGAATCGCCGTCCGCCTGCGCCTCCCCCGGGCAGGGGCAGACTCCACAGGGGCGCAACAAGTGACGTGTCTTCCGGAGCCGTCGTCAGGGCACGGTCGGCTGGGGAGACAGAAGGGGGAGGATTTATGCAACATGATGGTTGGATACCCACGGCGTGTTATCAGTGCAAAGCGGAGTGCGCCATTTTGGCCCGGGTCGAAAACGGCCGGGTCAAGGAGATCCGGGGCAACCCTCGCGCCCGGGGCAAGGCCTGCGTCAAGGGGATGGCCGGTGTCTCCCTGCAATACAGCCCAGACCGGCTGACCCAGCCATTGAAACGCACCGGTGAACGGGGTGAGGGGCGATTCACGCCCATTTCCTGGGAGCAGGCCATCGAGGAGATCGGGGACGCCATGGCTGATCTGCGCGATCGCGGTCAGGCCCACAAATTGACCGCCAGCTTTTTCCCCCATTCCATCACTGATCCCAAATGGCGGTTTCTCAATGCCTACGGCGGTTTCATCAATACCGCACTGCCACATTGCGATTCAGCCAAGATCGTCGCCTTTATCAAGACCTTCGGTGGTGTGCCCAATCACCATATCCCGCCCGCGTTTTATACCGTTCCCAAGGGCGGCGTGATGTTGCTCGTGGGGCGGCATGCCTTCGGCGGACTGGATAATGCGGCGGTGCCCCAGGACATTCTGGATGCCCGGGAACGGGGGGCCAAACTGGTGGTCGTGGATCCATTTTTCACCCAGGACGCTTCCAAGGCGGACTGGTGGATCCCGATCCGTCCTTCCGGGGATACCGCCCTCTTTTTGGGCATGATCCACCATATTCTGGACAAGAAGCTCTATGACGAGGATTTCGTTCAGCACTGGGTCCGGGAGGGCGATCTGCAGCGGCTCAAGGACTACGTCAAGGACAAAACCCCGAAGGCCATGAGCGCGCTGTGCGATGTTCCGGCTTCAGACATCAAGAAATTGGCGGAGATGTGCGCCAAGGCTCCTTCAGTGGGTATCGACAGTTTCAAGGGGATCATGCTCGGCCAGGCCCTTGATTTCGGCCACGTTTGGACCATCTTTTTGGCCTTGACCGGAAATGTCGACAATCCGGGCGGCCAGCCCATGCCGGATGTGACACCGTTGGCCGCGGTGGAGCCGGTGCCGACTCCGCCGGATCTGGCGGAACTCGGTTTCCACCGCACCGGCCCGGACCGGGACGTCTTTGGCAAGTATTCCTTTATCATGGAACCGACCTGGTACCAGGCCCAGGCTATCAAGAACGACAGCCTGAAAATTCTCATCAATTCCGAGGCCAATCCCGCTTTGACCGAGATGGGGCAGGAGGCCTGGCGTCAGGCAGTGACCCTCAAAGACAACGGGCGCTACAAGCTCGAACTGCTCGTCAGCTACGAGATCATGCACTCGGAAACCTCCCGGTACGCCGATTATGTCCTGCCGGACACGAGTTACTTCGAGCGCTGGGAGTTGTTGTACATGCCGTGGTGGTACAATTACGGCCACGGCGTCGTCCTGCGCCAGCCCGTAGTCGAAGCTCCCGGGCAGTGCCGGCATTCCAACGAGGTCTTTATCGAATGGGGCAAACGGTTGTGTCCGGAGTACTTCGCCTTTGCAAACGATATCGACTACTACGACCGGCAATTGGCCGGGGTCGGTCTTTCCGTGCGCGCCTTGCAGGACATGGGTGGCGTCTGGTCTCCGGGGACGATGGGCTTTCGTAAATACAAAGAGGCCGGGGGCTTTGGGACGCCTTCAAAGAAAGTCCAGCTGTATTGGGAGGATCTCGAGGTTGCCGGCCAGGCTTGGCCCCGGCCGGATCTGGCGCCGGAATACACCGTGGACGCCGAGACCTATCCCTTTGTGCTCATTTCCTACCGCAGCATCTTCCACCAGGGCTCCGGTCAATGGACCCACAACAACCCCCAACTCCGGGATCCTGTCAGCGGTCTGCAGGAGAACATGGCCCTGGTCAATACCAACACCGCCGAGCGGCTTGGCTTGGCGGAGGGCGACCGGGTCAAGCTGATTTCGCGCTCGGGCGAGGTCCGGACCAGTGTGAAGCTGACGGAGCGTATCCGGCCGGACTGCATCGGACTGCACCACGGCTTTGGCTCCCAGATGGGACGGGTGGCCGTGCTCGGCGCAGGGGTTTCGGACAATCTGCTCATCCCGGATGCCGGGGAGACCCTTTCCTGGCAGGATGTCATTGGTGGTGAATCCCATGTCTCGACCCGGGTGCAGCTGGTCAAAGGGTGAGACGCGGCCGTTGGATACAAACGTGCAGACCCGGCGTTCAGAGCAGAGCGTGCCGGCGCGTACATGGTCTGCAAAGGAGGACCGAGCCGTGAAACAACTCAGTTTGATGATAGATCTGGACCGGTGTATCGGGTGCAAGACCTGTATTGTGGCCTGCCGCAATGCCCACAATCTGGTCGATCATGCCACGGCCCTGCCGGGGAGCCTGGCTTCCTATCTCCGGGTCGAGAGCCGGCGGGAGGGAACCTACCCCGACCTGCGGGTCCGCTCCTGGGTCGTGCCCTGCCAACATTGCAAAAACGCCCCGTGCATCAAGGCTTGCAAAGAGGAGGCGATCAGCAAAGATGTGCAGACCGGAATCGTGCGCATCGATCCGGACAAGTGCGCCGGGAGCCGGGCCTGCCTGGAGGCGTGCCCCTACGGGGTGATCCAGTTCGATGCTGCAACGAACAAGGCGCACAAATGTGATCTCTGCTTTGAGCGTATCCACCGCGGCGAACAGCCGGTCTGCGCCGAGGTCTGCCTGACCGGGGCGATCGAGTTCGGTGAAAAAGAGATTCTCGCGATGCGGGCCGAGGCCTCGGGCAAGCAGGTGTTCAAGAAACTCAGCGCCCAGAATATGCTCTATGTGGGGGCGCCCTAACGGGGGTGGGGAAAAAGGGCAGTCAAGCGTGAAGGAATTCAGGCCCCATCCTGGCCCTGACATTCCCGAGAGGACAGAAGTAGTCCATTCACGACGGCAGGACCCGGCCTTGGGTCCTGCCGTCGTGCGTGGTCGCACGAGTGGATCAGCGCTCCTGGTCCTTGTCGCGCAGGACCGGGATGAGCCAGATCAGACAGGCCAGAATCCAGACCAGGCTGCCACCCAGGGTCAGCAGGTCACCGCTTTTGATCCCGGCGGCGGTAAAAAACATGCCGGAGAGAATAAAACCGAGCAGGCCGAGAAGTTGGAAGGTCCGCTCTTGCACGCCGATCTCCTTGACTGGGGGTTGGGGAAGGGGCGCCACTGCCGGTATACGGCGCGGCCCAACGGTGCGAGGCAGTAAAGCCGAGGCCGGGCGCGTTGTCAAATCGTACCGGGATCAGCCCACGCAGGGCAATTCGTCCCAAGCCGTGGTGTACCGGGGCGAAACATGATTCTGGCGCATATGCCATTGTTGGGGGCCCAGTCCTGAGGCGGCCCAGGTCACGGTGTCGCGACCGTAGACGGTGTTCAGGTGGTCCACGGTGCGCATGAGGTCGCGTTGCCGGCCGGTTTCGGCCGCTGCGGGCGGAAAGAGCGAGGCTTGGCGGTGGTTGTGGGGAACCAGTTCGAGGAGGGTGACCCCGATTTTCTGGTAGGCGAAGCCGGAACGGTACAGGACGTCGAGCAGGCCCTGGGCGGCCTTGTGCAGCGCCGGGGTGGCGTCAGTGGGGTGCAACAAGGTCTGACAGCGCCGGGCGGCGTATTGGGGGCCGGGTTGGAAACGGTTCGTCTCCAGGGCAACGCGGACGGTGTGGGCCAGGAGCCCCTTGGCGCGCAACCGTTCGGCGGCCCGTTGGATATGGCGGGCGAGCGCTTCACCGAGAGCCTGTTTGTCCCGGATGCGGCGACCAAAAGAACGCGAACAGACGATGCTTTTCGCCGGGGCGGGCGTGGTTTCCAGGACAAAGCAGGGTTGGCGGTCCAGTTCGAGCACGGTCTGCAACCCGACCACGGTCAGGTGGTTACGCACCCAGTCCCGGGGCATGCGCACAAGGTCCAGTCCGGTGTCCACGCCGCGAGTGTGCAGAAAACGGGCGTAGCGGCGGCCGATGCCCCAGATGTCTTCGACGTCGGTCCGGGCCAGGGTTTGCTCGATGGTTGTGGTGTCCCCAAGCAGGCAAACGTTTTTGCTGGCCGGGTCTTTTTTGGCGCACCGGTTGGCGATTTTGGCCAATGTCTTGGTCGGGGCCAGTCCGACGGAGACCGGGATGCCCGTCCATTGCCGGACCGTTTCCCTGATATGCCGGGCTGTGCAGAGCAGGTCGGCGTCCGGGGCCGGGACGAAACCGAGAAAACATTCATCGATGGAGTAAATTTCCTGGTGCGGGGTGAACCGCGAGAGGGCCTCCATGACCCGGGCGGACATGTCGCCGTAGAGGGGGTAGTTGGAGGAAAAGACGTTTACGCCCTCCCGGCGCAGGAAAGGTTCACGCTTGTGAAACGGCTCGCCCATGGCGATGCCCAGCGTCTTGGCCTCCTCGGAGCGAGCGATGATGCAGCCGTCGTTATTGGACAAGACGACCACCGGTCTGCCTTGCAGGCGGGGAGCAAAGACCCGTTCGCAGGAGACATAGAAATTGTTGCAGTCCACCAGGGCATAGACCATGCCGCGGGGGGCGTTGGACGGGAAAAAAGTTTGGGTGCTGGACATGGCGCCGCCTTTCACAGCCGCCGGACTACGCCGGCGACCACGCCCCAGACCAGAAATTCCTGCTCCGGGCGCACCGTCAAGGGTGGATAGCCATCATGGGCCGCTTCCAAGCGCCATTGCTCCCCGCGCCGAGTGAGGCGTTTGACTGTGAGTTCGCCGTCGAGCACGGCCACGACAATATGCCCGGTGCGGGGGGACAGAGAGCGGTCAACGACCAGGATGTCGCCATCAAGGATGCCGGCCCCGGACATGGAATCGCCGCTGACCCGGACCATGAATGTCGCAGCCTCGTTGGAGATCAGGTATTCGTGGAGATCCAGGGGCCGATCCAGGTGGTCGTCGGCTGGAGAGGGAAATCCGGCGGGGACGCGGGCCGTGTACAAGGGAGTTTGTTGCTCTTTTTGAACAAGCGGCGCGGGGCCGAGAATCTGAACGTGTCCTGTGGCGAGGCTGTTCATAGTGGTTGTGCTCCTGCGTGTGGGATCTGTGCGGCAGTCATTGTGTTTATCTATATAAACAGTATTTGTAAACACCGCTGTCGCACAGATGGAAAAGGGAGCCGGATTGTCCGGGATTGCCAGAAGGGCCCGCTTCAGGCATGCCTGAACAATGGACTACAGGGTCCAAGGAGGAGGTATGCAGAATCAACCCATTGAGGATTATGGGATCATCGGCGACCTGCACACGGTGGCCCTGGTGGGGATCAACGGGTCCATCGACTGGATGTGCGTGCCCCGTTTCGATTCCCCAAGCGTATTCGGTGCCCTGCTTGATGCTGCCCGGGGCGGGGCGTACCAGATTTGTCCCGAGGACCGTGAAGCGACCCACAAGCAATTGTACTGGCCGGAGACCAATGTCCTGATCACTCGTTTTTTGTCGCCGCACGGCGCCGCGGAACTGGCCGATTTCATGCCCATCGCCGATTCCGGGGAAGCGCATTCTCACCAGCTTATCCGGCGGCTGACGGTCCTGCGGGGCACGGTGAGCTTTGTCATGCGCTGCCGTCCGGCCTTCGATTATGGGCGGACGCCGCACGAAACAGAACTCACGGCCAAGGGCGTTGTGTTTCGCTCCGAGGATCTTTCCCTCGGACTGGCCGCGGGCATGGAACTCCAGGCCGACGGCGACGGCGTCTGGAGCCGGTTCACCCTGGAGCAGGGGCACAGCGCGGTGTTCGTGTTACGCCAGATCGGTCCGGAGGAAGGGTGCGGCGTCTGTCTCTCTGAAGAAGCGGCGGAGCGGCAGTTCCGGGAAACGGTGCGGTACTGGCGGCGCTGGCTGTCCTCGTGCACCTACTCTGGACGGTGGCGCGAATCGGTCCACCGTTCTGCCCTGGCGCTCAAGCTTTTGACCTACGCCCCGACCGGAGCCATCGTGGCTGCCCCGACCACGAGTCTGCCGGAGGCCCTGGGCGGGGAGCGCAATTGGGACTACCGTTACACCTGGATTCGGGATTCGGCTTTTACCGTTTACGCTTTTCTTCGACTCGGCTTTACCGATGAGGCCGAGCACTTCATGGGCTTTTTGTCCCAGCTGTGCACCGAGGCCCGGCACCACGGCTCACCGTTGCAGATCATGTACGGCATTGACGGCCGGCGGGATCTGCCCGAAGAGGTCCTGGACCATGTAGAGGGGTATGCCGGATCCCGCCCGGTGCGGGTGGGCAATGCGGCCTATACTCAGCTCCAGCTTGATATTTACGGCGAGCTTCTGGACGCGGTCTATTTGTTCAATAAACACGGCGCTCCTATTTCCTACGACCTCTGGCGCTCTATCCGTTCGTTTGTCGATTGGGTCTGCGCTAATTGGCACCGCCCGGACGAAGGCATCTGGGAAATGCGCAGCGGGCAGCAGCACTTCGTCTATTCGCGGCTGATGTGCTGGGTGGCAATCGATCGCGGGTTGCGCCTGGCCGAGAAACGGTCGTTTCCGTGTGACCGTCAGCGGTGGCTCGCGGAACGCGACCGGATCTACGAAGACATTTTGACCCACGGCTGGAGCGAAGAACGCCAAGCCTTTGTCCAGGCCTACGGCAGCCAGACCCTCGACGCCTCGAACCTGATCATGCCGCTCGTGTTCTTTACTTCACCTACGGACCCGCGGATGCTCAAGACCCTGGACGCCACGCTCAAGCCCCCGGAAGAAGGGGGGCTGGTGGCCAATAGTCTGGTGCACCGGTATAATCTCGAGGAAAGTCCGGACGGACTGGATGGAGAGGAGGGGACGTTCAATATCTGCACGTTCTGGCTCGTTGAGGCCCTGACCCGAGCGGGGCGGTTCGATCCGGAACGGCTGGAAGAGGCGCGGCTTATCTTCGAACGCATGCTCGGGTTCGCCAATCATGTCGGCCTGTATGCTGAAGAAACCGGGGCCCGGGGCGAGGCCCTGGGCAATTTTCCCCAGGCGTTCACCCATCTGGCGCTCATCAGTTCGGCATTTAATCTGGATCGGGCTTTGAGCCGGGGGCACACTGGCTGACTGGATCAGGCGTAAAGACCCTGGGATGCCAAAAGGCAATGGCACCTTTTGAATGGGGGAACCGGTTCGGAATTTTGCCTCCGGCCTGGAAAAAGAGTGTGGGCGGTTTTGGGGTCCAGCCCTGGATCCAGGCGTTGTGGCGCCGGGAGACGTAGAGTCTTGTGGCGCTGGGAGGGTTTCCAGACCGGAAGCAAAATCTCAAACCGGGCCCTTTCTGAGTTGCGGGCCGGGGAGTGATCATTGTGGGCAGGCCGTATGGAATCAGGGACCACTATTCCGGCGTTCCCTCAGGGGGCCGGCAGAACAAGGAGCGATAGTATGGCAGTTTGGAAATGTTCCCATTGCGGCTACACCGTGGATCAGACCGAACCTCCGGAACCGTGCCCTTCCTGTGGCAGCGAGTGCACGTTTGTGGACGCGACCTGCTACACGCCGGAGTGTGGCGGGCCTGAGGGCGGCAATATCAATCCTGATGTGGGCGCGAGCAAACCGAAAAAATAGGCAGGCGGGGCGACCCGGAAACACTGAGCGGGGCTCAGGAAAGGGGCACCGCCTCCGAAGGCGGCAGGGGGTGGCCGAAATAGAACCCTTGGGCGAGATCGCAACCATAGCCGATGAGGATGTCCCGTTGGGCCCGGGTTTCGACCCCTTCAGCCAGGACCCGTTTCCCGAGGTCATGGGAGAGGTTGATCAGGGCGCGCAGGAATTCGGGGTTGAAGTCGGGCTGGTCGATGCCGGTGACAAAGGTCTTGTCGATCTTGACCACGCTGATGGGCAATTCGCGCAGGGCCAGCAGAGACGAGTAGCCGGTCCCGAAATCGTCCAGCCAGATCTCGACGCCCAGGTTGGCGAATTCGGTCAGGACTTCTTTGGCGTGGTCGATATTTTCGATGACCGCGGTTTCGGTAACTTCGAAGATAAAGCGTTGGGTGGCCAGCCGGTAGGCCTCGAACAGACTCTGCCCTTCGTAGGGAAAGTTCTCCGAGGCGAGCTGGTTGGCGGAGATGTTGACGCTGAGCTTGAAGGCGTGCTGGGTGCTCAAATTCATCAGCCAATTGTTCATCTGCTCGCAGGCGGTGGAGAGGACGAAATCCCCGATTTCGGTCATGATTTCGGTGTGTTCAATGACCGGCAAAAAAGCACCTGGCGGGATCATCCGGTCTGGCTTCTGCCAGCGCAAAAGGCTTTCATAGGCCACCACCTGCGCTGATTTGAGGTCGACGATGGGCTGGTAGTGGAGCCGAAATTCGTCGTGGCGCAGGGCCTTTTTCGTTTCCTGGATGATACCGAACTGGTCGGTGCTCTTGTCCTGCGCCGGATCGTAGGCGTGGATCTTGTTTTCCCGGGATCCTTTGGCGTTGGAGAGTGCCACACGGGCCTGCCGGGACAGCTCCTGCCAATTGTCTGCCCAATCCGGAAAAATACTGAACCCGAGACAGAAATTGAGCAAAAGTTCGGTTTGCTTGGTCTGAAACGGCCGGTGCAGCACTTCCTGAATCGCGGCCAGGAGGCTGTAGACCGAATCGTGCCCTTGAATATCGAGTTGCAGGAAGACGAATTCGTCGCCGGTGATCCGGGCGACCGTGTCCGACGCCCCGCTGATGGATTGGAGGCGTTGACCGATGTCGCGGAGAATGCAATCGCCGCATTCATAGCCGAAGGCGTTGTTGATGGCCTTGAAGTCGATGAGATCGAGGTAGAGCAAAGCCGCCTTGCCCCCCTCGAGACGGGCTTTTTCCGTGGCCTGTTCCAGACGGCGCAAAGCCAGATTGCGATTGGCCAACCCTGTGAGATCGTCGAATTGCGTGGCGATCTCCAAGTGTTTTTCGGCATCCTTGCGTTTGCGTACTTCACGGCGCAGGGCCTGCTTCAAAGCCGCTTCGGAGGAGGCTTCGGGCTTTGGTGTGTGATGGCGGCGGTGAGCAGTGGTCGGCGTTGAGACGCGAGAATTCATAGTATCGCAAAGCACAGTGTTTGGAGTTCGGGTTCTGGATCTGTCCTGGGGTGTTGGCACAGCCGGAATGCCGCCCTGGCGGAGTTTCGACGATCAGCCGGCTGCTACAGGGGAGTCTGTTGCGCTCTGTAAAGGATCTTGCCTTGAAGGGCAAGTACTCGCAACAGATGCAACCAATTTATCGAGACCGTTGCGAGCCGTAGCGCGGATTTCTGTGGTAATGATCCCGGGGGGCCGCAGGCCGGAAGTGTTCAGCGCATGAGCAAAAGGCTCAGGGCCATGACAGCCATGCCGGCGATGAGCCCGAACAGGCTGTCGTGCCCTTTGCCGTAAGCCTGGCTGGTGGGCAACAGCTCGTCGAGACTGATATAGACCATGATACCCGCCACGCCCCCGAAGAGCACACCCATGACCTGCGGTGGAATAAGGCCGGATTCATCGCCGACGAAAAGACGGAGCAGGACATAGGCGAGACCGGCACCGATGGGCTCAGCCATGCCGCTTAGGGCTGAGAGGGCGAAAGCCTTTCTCCGTTTGCCGGTGGCGTAGAAAATGGGCACGGAGACGCTGATGCCCTCAGGGATATTGTGCAGGGCCACGGCCATGGCAATGGCCACGCCGATGCTGGGATCCTCCAGCGCAGCCAGAAATGTGGCCAATCCCTCTGGAAAATTGTGGATGGCGATGGCCAAGGCGGTAAAGAGCCCCATGCGCATCAGTTTGTGGTTGTGGAGATGGTCGTGGACACCCGGTTCGGCAGGCCGGCAATCCAGGCCGGCAAAATTGGGCACTGGCGCGTTGGGGTCGTGCAGGGGGGCCGTTTCCAATTCCGAGTGGGTTTCGTGGGGGTTTTCGGCCGAAGGGATGAGGGTATCGATCAAGCCAATCAGGACAATGCCTCCGAAAAACGACCCTACATTGACCCAATGGCCCCAATAGGCCCCATAGGCTGCAGTCATGGCTTCCTGGCCCTTGATGAAGATCTCCACAAACGAGACGTAGAGCATGACGCCAGCCGAAAATCCGGTGGCCACGGAGAGGAAACGGTGACTGGTCTGTTTAGCGAAAAACGCGATGCCGCTACCGATCCCGGTAGCCATACCGGCAAACAGCGTCAGTCCGAGGGCGAACCAGATGGGGTGTTCCATAAAAAATGCCTGTCCATTGGGATGAGTAAAGCGTTTGAAGGTTGATGTCTCCGGTGGCCCGCGATGCCTGAGCCTCCTTGACTGATGGACGCCAGTTTGTCTTGCAGTCAATGGGAGTGCAACAGGCTGCCCGAGCGGCATGCAATGGGAGAAATCCGTTTGCCACCAGATTTCGTCAATCAGTTCGAGGACGCGATGTTCACAAATTCAGGTCTGAAGGGGTGGCTAGCCTGTTTGGGGTTCTGGTGCAAGGTGTGAAAGCAAGGACGCCAACCGGTTTTGACACAAGAAAGAAACACGGCCTGAACAAACGGATCATGCAGACAGGGCGAAGCGAGGTCGTATGATTGAAGCTGGCGGAGAACTTTCCCATCTGGTGTTTTTGACCGGTGGGGCGATTGTGATGACCATGCTGATCAAAGGGGTCATGGAGCGCACTGTTGTGCCGCCGCTGGTGGGATTTTTGGTCCTCGGTATCTGTCTGCGCTGGGGACAAACCCAATGGCCACTGGCTTTTGAAGGCGGTGGCGAGGTGATCGCCTTTTTGTCCAAACTCGGATTGGTGACCCTGCTGTTCCGGGTGGGGATGAAAAGCGATATCACCGTTTTGGCCGGGCAGCTTAAAAATGCCAGTATTGCCTGGATATTGAATATAGGTCTCACGGGACTGGCCGGCTTTTATACCGCATCGCTTCTCTTGGGCCAGGCATTGGTCCCCAGCCTGATCGTGGCCGTAGCATTCACTGCGACCAGTGTCGGCGTCTCGGTCAAGGTCTGGGAAGATCAAAACGCCCTGCAATCCAAAAACGGCGGCTTGCTGGTCGATTTGGCCGAACTGGATGATGTCACGGCGGTGCTGCTCATGGGATTGCTTTTTGCGGTTGTCCCGTATCTTCCATCCGGCTCGGCCCCGGGCTCTTTCTGGCCGGTACTGGGTCAACACGCCCTCGGGTTTGTGGCCAAACTCCTGCTTTTTGCCGGCGGGTGTCTTGTTTTTGCCGCGTTTTTGGAGCGGCCGATGACCCGCTTTCTCAAACGCGTCGAACATACGCCGGATTCGACCTTGACCATTGTCGGTCTGGGCTTCGTCATCGCCGCGCTGGCTGGAGGACTCGGCTTTTCCCTGGCCATTGGAGCCTTTTTCGCCGGGCTGACCTTCAGCCGGGATCCGGAATGCGTCACCCTGGACACCTCCTTCACCCCCATTTTTGATTTTTTCAGCCCCTTCTTTTTTGTCGGCATCGGATTTGAGTTTGAACTCGCTACGTTGGGGCCCTCGCTGGGCATGGGGGGACTGCTCCTCGTGCTCGCCGTCCTGGTCAAGGTGATCGCCAACGGAGTGCCTGTGGCGCTGCTTTCGGATGGGCCAAGCGGATGGCTTATCGGAGCGAGCATGATTCCCCGGGCGGAGATCGCTCTGGTCATCATGCAAAAAGGACTGCACCTGGACACATCCCCGGTCAGCGAGCAGTTGTTTGGGGCCATGGTCGTTGTCTCCGCGCTGAGCTGTGTCCTGGCGCCGATCGTGGTCCGAGGGCTGCTGCAGCGGTGGCCGCAAACAATAAATCGCCGTTCTGGTGAATAATCGCGCGCTGGGAGGCGTTTTTTGGACCTTTAGCCGCCTGACACCCGTTTGTCATGTCTGAGGCGGTCTCTGCGCCAACAAACCGGCTCACACCGGTTTGCCTTTTCATTTCAATTTAGGAATAGTGGGCATCGTTGGACGAGGCCCTGTTTCACCCAGCAGGGCTGGTTTCCCTATTCACCCAACCTGAGGAGGATACATTGCAAAAACTGACGAAAATTTTTGCACTCGTTTTGTTGTTGACGTTTATTGCAGTTCCTGGTTTTGCCCAGGACAAGGATGTGGAGATCGCTTACGTTGAGTGGTCCTGCGCTACAGCCAGCAGTAACGTAGTCAAAGCTGTACTTAATGAAGAAATGGGCTATGATGCCGATATCGTATCGGTTACTGCCGCGGCGATGTGGCAGGCCACTGCCTCAGGTGATGTCGATGGGTTTGTGACCGCGTGGCTCCCGGTCACCCACGGCCATTATTACGACAAGGTCAAGGATGAGGTCGAAAATCTTGGCCCGCTGGCTACCGGCGCCAAGATCGGTCTTGTCGTTCCGGAATATGTGGATATCGAATCCATCGCTGACCTCGATGACCATGCCGCCAAATTCGACGGCACCATCACTGGCATCGACCCGGGCGCGGGCATCATGTCCAAGAGCGAGAAGGCCCTGGAGGCTTATAATCTGGACAACATGACCCTCGGCGAGGGCAGCGGCGCAACCATGACCGCCATGCTCTCCGAGGCGGTGGAAAACGAGGATTGGATTGTGGTCACCGGCTGGAGCCCGCACTGGAAGTTCGGTCGCTGGGACCTGAAATACCTGGAAGATCCGAAGAATGTCTACGGTGGTTCCGAAGACATCACGACCATCGTGCGCGAGGATCTCAAGGAAGACATGCCTGAAGTGTACGCCTTCCTCGATCGTTTCTCCTGGGACCTGAGCGTCATGCAGGGCCTGATGGCCAAAAATCAGGAAAACGGCAAGCCTTACGAAAACGCCAAGGAATTCATCAAGAACCACCCTGAGCTGGTGGACAAGTGGCTTGGCCGGAGCTAGGCCTCCTGCCCGGTCGCGCTTGTGAAGCGTGATTCCGGCCCCGCTCCCCGATCTGGGGGGCGGGGCTTTTTTTTGGTTCTTTGACGGATCCTGTGGATTTTTGGAGTTTGCCGTCTCTTCTGTGTGCCCACTTTCGGCCCGGTATTTTCTCAATCCCGCCAAAGGGGGATCCTTGCCCCCTCCGGACTCTCAAGTAAAGCAGAACTCCAGATGTCGAAGATGGCCCTTGTTGCATCAAAATCCGCCTGGGAGCATTCAGTTCGCGGTCCGGTTTCCCCCTTTTGGCGGGACCAAGAAAATGTGCGGGCCTTTCGCTCGAAGCACACAGAAGAGACGGCAAACTTTTGCGTCTGAAATTCCATGCCCTGTGACGAAGAGCCTTTTTTTTGTTGCTGAAAAGGCTCGACGTGAGCCGGACTTTATCGGTACAAGGGGGGTAAGAATCTGGATTTGTAGATATTGCGCTCGCGTAATCCAAGGCGACAGGGAGATCCCGGCGCGGGCAAAGGCCTGACAGGAGTTGTTTATGAAAGTGTGGCCCGGTTTTCCGTATCCTTTGGGCGCGACCTATGACGGGGCGGGAACAAATTTTTCCCTGTTTTCCGAAATCGCGGAGCGAGTGGAGCTTTGTCTTTTCGATGATGGGGGGCAGGAAGAGCGGGTCGCCTTGCCGGAAGTGACCGGCTATTGCTGGCATGGCTATTTCCCGGGCATTGAACCGGGGCAACGCTACGGGTTCCGCGTCCATGGCCCCTGGCGTCCAGAACACGGGCACCGCTGTAATCCAGCCAAACTGCTTCTCGATCCGTATGCCAAAGCGATTGAAGGACAAATTGAATGGCACGAGGCGGTTTTTCCCTACCAGTTCGACGACGGGCCGGCGGTGGCGAGCGCCGAAGACAGTGCCCCCTATATCCCACGGTGTATCGTGCACCAGCCCCATTTCGATTGGAATGGCGATCGGAGGTTGCATCTGCCGTGGCATGAGACGGTTATCTATGAGACCCATGTCAAAGGATTCAGCGCCATGCATCCGGACATTCCGGAAGCAATACGCGGCACCTACGCCGGATTGGCCCATCCGGTGGCCGTACAGCATCTGAAAGAACTCGGCGTGACCGCGGTGGAATTGATGCCCATCCACCAGTTTGTCCACGACAAACATCTGGTGGACAAGGGGCTTCGCAATTATTGGGGCTACAATTCCATCGGGTATTTTGCCCCGCACAACGAGTACGCTGCCGACCCGCGGCCGGGAGCGGTGGTGGCCGAATTCAAGCAGATGGTCAAGGCGCTGCATCAGGCGGGCATCGAGGTCCTGCTCGACGTAGTTTACAACCACACCGGCGAAGGCAACCAGTACGGCCCCATGCTCTGTTTCAAGGGCATCGACAACGCCTACTACTATCGGACCAGTTTCGAGGACCCGTTTTATTACATGGACTATACGGGGACCGGAAACAGCCTGAACATGCGCCATCCCCACGTTTTGCAGCTTTTGATGGATTCCTTGCGGTATTGGGTGCAGGAGATGCATGTCGACGGTTTCCGCTTTGATCTGGCCGCGACCCTGGCCCGCGAACTCCACGATGTGGATAAATTATCCGCTTTTTTTGACATCATTCAGCAAGATCCAGTGCTCAGTCAGGTCAAACTCATTGCCGAACCATGGGATGTCGGGGAAGGCGGCTACCAGGTCGGCAATTTCCCGCCAGTGTGGTCGGAGTGGAACGGCAAATACCGCGATTGTGTCCGCGATTTCTGGCCCGGCCGCGACGAGATGCTCGGGGAGTTCGCGGCTCGGTTTACCGGCAGTTCCGATCTGTATGAAAATACCAGTCGGTTGCCGTTTGCGAGCATCAATTTTGTGACCGCGCACGACGGATTCACCCTGCGCGATCTGGTCTCCTACGACCGCAAACACAATGAAGCCAATGGGGAGAATAATCGTGACGGGGCCGACGACAACGCCTCCTGGAATTGCGGCGTGGAAGGGGAGACCGAGGATCCGGAGATCGTAAAACTCCGGGCACGGCAGCAGCGCAATTTTTTGACGACCCTGTTTCTTTCCCAGGGTGTGCCCATGCTCCTGGGCGGCGATGAGATGGGCAGGACCCAGGAGGGCAACAACAACGCCTATTGCCAGGACACGCCGTTGTCTTGGTATGATTGGGAGGGTGCGGACAGCGCGCTTTTGGATTTTTGTCGCCGACTCATCGACTTCCGGCACCGCCATCCGGTTTTCCGTCGCCGCCGCTGGTTTCAAGGCCGGGCGATCCATGGGCCGGAGGTCACGGATATCGCCTGGTTCACCCATGAAGGGACCCAGATGGAGGAGGAGCATTGGGACGAAGGATTTGCCAAATCTTTGGGCGTGTATCTCAATGGCGAAGCGATTCCCAACCCCTACCCCAAAGGCGATCCCATCACCGACGCCAGTTTTTACGTTATTTTCAACGCCCACTACGAGGCACTGACTTTCACCCTGCCCGCCCCGGAGTGGGGACAGGCCTGGCTCTTCGAACTCGATACCGATACGGGGTGGGCTGAAGAGGCAACGCGGTATCAGGCCGGAGCGGCCCTGGAGGTCACGGCCCGCTCCCTTGTGGTCCTGCGGCAAGATGAAGACCAGGACGAAATGGATGCGGCGGCAACCGCGAGTGGGGTCAAGGCCAGCGGCAGTGCATCCTGATTGTCACCAGGGTTTCACGGCCTGGACACTGCCAGAGGCGAGATGACCCTTTTGGGGACAAGGCCCCAGGCGGTTTTTGAGGCCGGTGCTGAACATGAATCGATCAAGTGATCAATAGGCAAGGAGGCGTGTTGTGGGGCAACCGAGAACGGTGAGCAGACGACCCGGCGCCCGGTTCGGCTATCACGATCAAAATGCGCCACGAATTTTTTCGACAGGCTCCGGGAGATGGCTCCCGGGGTCTTTTTTTATCCGTTTTGGGACCTGGTGGGTAGAGAATGGGCGCGGGCAAGGCGAAACGAGTGGAGGCGCTCTTTTACACCAGGTTGCTGGACCATCCCGGGGCGGCGCAAAAAAAGGAGATTCCTCTGAAAGGGGCTTTGTCTTTCATAGGGACAGACCGGATACGTTCGCTTTGCGATTTTTTGTTGCGTCACTGCTTTTGGAGAACCGTCAGCGGACTGACTAGACGACGGCACAAGGAGGCTCTGTATGCTGCACAAGAATTATGTCCTGGATACAAATGTCCTGCTGGAGAACCCCAAGAGCATTCGGGCGTTTCGCAATGGAACCGAAAATACGATCATTTTGCCGTACACTGTTCTGGAGGAATTGGACAAACTCAAGCGCGACCAGCGTCTGGCCCATCTTGTCAGTCAGGCGGTTGGTGAAATCGAGGCCGATGTCAATTTGGATATCCTCCCCCCTTTTCGCACTGGGGCTGCCGGATCCGGCGACGATTCGATCCTCCAGGAAATCCGCCATTCGAATATCGTGGATCCCATCCTGGTCACCAACGACCGCATTTTGCAGATTAAGGCCCGAATGTACGGGATCCATTGTGAATCCTACCGGGATTCGCTCCCCTTTCAAAGCGAGTCCCAAGCCTATACCGGTTTTGTCGGAGCGGGCGTGGAGCCGATATTCAACAGTTTTCGCTGGGAGGAGGGGTTTCCTGTTTTTTACGGCCACAACGGGCAGAAACGGGTGGATTATCAACATCAGGCCTGGGGTGTGCGCCCGCGTTCCGTGTATCAAAATCTGGCTCTGGAACTTTTTCTCCATCCCCAGATCCCGCTTATCTCCGTGCAGTCCGAGGCGGGGTACGGCAAGACCTATCTGGCCCTGGCCAGCGCCCTGGATCTGGTGCTCAAGACCAAGGACAATCCGTACCGTAAGATTTATCTGAGCAAACCCCTGATCGAGATTGGGTCAAAGATGGGGTTTTTGCCCGGGGATGTTGAAGAAAAGATGGCGCCCTACATCCGATATATCCATGACCTGTTGGCCAAGCTCCATGAACTGCGCCCCGCAAACCGGATCTTTACCGAACAGAACAAGGAGGCTTTGGAACTCAATCCAAAACGGTTCGAGATTTTACCGCTGACCTATATCCGGGGCATGAATCTGGAAGGGGCTGTGGTCATTGTTGACGAGATGCAGAATTTGTCGCGCACCGAGGCCCGTTCGCTTCTGACCCGGATGGGGGAGGGCGTGAAATGTTTTTGTCTGGGCGATACCCGTCAGGTGGATAACCCGTACCTGAACGAGAGCAACAACGGCCTGAACTGGCTGGTCAAAAAATGTAAAGGGATGCGCGGCTACGCCCATATTGTTCTCAAGGGCGAACATTCGCGCGGTCCGGTTACGGATATGGTCCTGCAGTCCGGGCTTTGAGGGGGGGGGCGCTCAACAGAACAGTGCCCAGTATTTGGTTCTTTGACGGATCCTGTGGATTTTTGGAGTTTGCCGTCTCTTCTGTGTGCCCACTTTCGGCCCGGTATTTTCTCAATCCCGCCAAAGGGGGATCCTTGCCCCCTCCGGACTCTCAAGTAGAACAGAACTCCAGGTGTCGAAGATGGCCCTTGTTGCATCGGAATCCGCCTGGGAGCATTCAGTTCGCGGTCCGGTTTCCCCCTTTTGGCGGGACAAAGAAAATGTGCGGGCCTTTCGCTCGAAGCACACAGAAGAGACGGCAAACTTTTGCGTCTGAAATTCCATGTCCTGTGACGAAGAGCCCAGTATTTCAATGGTTGCGTTTGGGGGACACGTTCAAGGCTGAAGTGGGGTCCTCTGTTTAACAGGTTCACTTTTTTAGGTTTTTTGAGTGGATGGACGCGAGTGGAAGTCCAGTTTGCTTCCGCCGCCGGGAGCGGTCCTCAGTCACCGGGAGGACGGATGTATTGTGTCTGACAAAGCCTCTGTGGATGGAATGCTTGCGTTTAGGAAAAAATGCGGCCCGCCCCCTTTACGGATGTGATTTTCATGTTTACGGTCTCGGCCTTGTAGAGTTGTATCACGGACGTGGCGAAAATGCGGGGCTGCGCAACATAGCGAGGCCAACCGCGCTTCAACTTGCCCTCCAATTTGGAGCAAGGCGTTTATGCCGTTTGGGGAAGAGAAAAAAGTAAGATCTTCTTGCCACTCTCTTGAAAGCAGGTTATAGATCGACCATGCATATGAAACGCACATTTTGGCTTGCATGGATACGAAATTTTGCGTAGAAGCTTTCCCTGTCAGAGGTTCGGCGTGCCATGAGTGCGGATCATGTCGGTACGGAAAGATGCTTGGTGCCATCCTTCCTTCTCTGCAAGTAAGTGGCGCCTTCTTTTCGTTGATGATTTCGCGTGCCCTGAAGATTTTTGTATTGGATAACGTATAAAGGAGTTGGATATGGAAGATTACATGAAGCAGGCCTTGGAGATTGTGAAGGCTCAAGCCGGCGTGCGGAATATGTCCGAGGAGGAGATCACCTCCATGGTTCAAGCCCTTTCCCAAAAGTTGAAAAACCTGGAAGAGGGCACCCAGGAACAGGAAGAGCAGCAGGAGCAGCAACCGGCGGTCGATCCCAAGAAGGCCATCCGGGAAAAGAGTGTTATCTGCCTCGAATGTGGCAAGCAGTTTAAGGTCCTGACCAAAAAGCACTTGGCCACCCACGGCTTGACCCCGGCCGAATACAAAGAAAAATGGGGTTTCAAGAAAACGCAGGCTCTTATCGCTAAATCGCTGGCCCGCGAACGCAAAAAGAAAATGCAGGAAATGCAGCTTTGGGAACGCCGGAAGAAAAAAAGCGGCGGGGACCAATAACTCCCTTGAGCCTCAAGGTATTCCCTCAAAGCCGTCCGGTTGTTGCCGGGCGGCTTTTTTGTATCTGAAGCAGGTCCAGCAGAGATATCCCCCCTTCGTTACAGAAAAATCACGTCGGGGGCAGCCAAATAGCATGATGGAGAGGAAAAATGCGACGGTGTGTTCTGACAGCGGTGATGATGGTGTTCTTGGTCCCTTCGCTCTGGGCCGGAAGCGGTCCCGGAGTGCGCGTCGAGCATTTGGCCCAAACGAGCCAGAGTTGGAATGCGGCCGAGTTGCCCGGGTATCCGGCAGGGCAACCGGAGGTGACGATTCTGCGGATCACTATCCCCAAAGGGGCTGTCCTGCCGCGACATGCGCATCCGGTCATCAATGCCGGGGTGCTTTTGCGCGGGGAGTTGACGGTCGAGACCGAAACGGGGAAGACCCTGCGTCTTCAAGCCGGCGAGGCCATCGTCGAAGTGGTTGATACCTGGCATTCTGGAGAAAATACCGGTGATGGACCGGCGGAGATCATTGTCTTTTATGCCGGGAGCAAAGGCCGGCCGATTACCGTCAAATAGCGAACCGGGACCATTTCGTGCCGGCCGCACTTAGAAAATGTTGTGCTGAGCAGGCCGTTGAAAATTTCCCCATGGCAGACAGCTGCAATACGTTCAAACGTGTACGTACGGATAGCTACACTGGGACCTTGAACTTTTGTCGTCGTCCCCTGGGAATTTTTGAACGACCTGCAGTATACGAAATTTTTCAACAGTCTATGAGGACCAGATTTTTCTGGCCTGAGTGGTGAAAATGCTTTCTTGCAGAGTCCGATTGTCGATGGTCACCCCTGAAAGATACACACAATCGTTCACAGCCATAGAACGCCCCAGTAATCGCATGGGATTGTACAGGGGCGGACTTGGGACAATGGGGTGGTTGAGCTTGTTGCCGCCTGCCCTGGCGAGGTGGCACCGGCCTCGACGCTTGGGCCCCTGTAATGACCGCTTCCCCTCGCGCCTTTCCCGCCACCAGACATATCCGATCCCGTGCTTTGTACAGAACTGGTCGCCGGCGACGCTGCGTGCGCTCCTTCGCCTTGCGGACCTGTTTTGATGAAGTGTTTTGCACGTCCTGCAGTACACCACCCCGAATCTTCTGCGTCCCGGTTCGATTTTGCAATGACGACGGTCACCTGACCGGATTTTTTGATCCGTGGAACGCTCGGCCCATTACCTGGGGCCACCGCGACCTGTTTGACGATACCCTGGCAGCAAGCTAGTGGTATTCATATAGACACTTAACTACACATATAAGTACTACATATGCAGCACACAACGTTGTCCAGAGCGCTTTTTGTGATCGATCAGGTGAGCAAGGCGCCGGAGGGGTTGCGGTTTTCCGAGATCCGCGCCCGTCTGGGCCAGCCAAGCCCGACCACGGTGACCAAGATCCTGAAGCAATTGGTGGCCGCCAATGTTTTGGTCAAAACCGACACCGGCGCTTACACGCTGGGAGTAAAACCCTATTTCTGGGGCAAGGCCGCTGGGCGGGTGCAGGACACGATGCAGATCATCCGTGGGCACATGCGGCAATTGCATGATGATTTTGAAGCCTCAGTGAATCTCTTCACCTGTTCGGAAAATCGGATGTTATGCCTGGAGAGCTTCATGGCCCCGCAATCGCCGTCCATGTGGCCCGCCGGACAAAGTTTGCCCCTGGAACTGCCGGTTATCGGCTCGGTGTTCTTTTTTCAGCACTCCGCCTTGGCTGAGGAGGATATTCTTCACGCCCAGGTTCAGGCCCATGACCCGGGGGTGGATTTCCAGCAGGTGCGCCGCATGGTGCAAACATCCCTTGAGACTGGACTGCAAGACGATCAGGGGCTGTTTTATCCTGGTGTGCACCGGTTTGCCGTGCCGCTACGAAAAGAGGGAAACGTCTCCATGGTCCTGGGGCTGGGCGTTCTCGCGGCCCGCTTGGAGCGTGGGCTGGCTGTGGAAGATATCACCGCGCGAATGCGTGAGGTCCAAACCCGTATCGAAGAGCGCATGGCTGGGTAGCGCCGCGCTCTTCAAGGGCCAGGCATGATACATGAGACCCGGGACCACGGATTGTGGTGCCAAAACTACCAACGAAGGAGAGTCTATGCGGGGAGAGCAACCCAACATTCTCATTATCCAGGCCGATCAGCTCGCCGCCCCGGCGTTGTCCTGCTACGGCAATCCAGTGACCAAGACCCCGCACCTCGACGCACTGGTCGAGGACGGCGTGGTTTTTGACAACGCCTATTGCAACAATCCGCTCTGCGCGCCGTCGCGTTTTTCCATGATGGCCGGACAGCATTCCTCGGCCATCGGCGCCTACGACAACGGGGCGGAGTTCCCGGCGGACATCCCGACCTTTGCCCACTACCTCCGAGCCGGCGGGTACCGGACCACGCTGTGCGGCAAGATGCACTTTGTCGGCGCGGACCAGCTCCACGGCTTCGAGGAGCGGCTGACCACTGACGTCTATCCCGCGGACCACGGCTGGGCCCCGGATTGGCAGCGCCCCGAACACCGCTTCGACTGGTGGTACCACAACATGGACAGCGTCTATGAGGCCGGGCCCTGTGAGCGGACCAACCAGATCGATTTCGACGATGAGGTTGGGTTTCGGGCCCAGCGGCATATCTACGATCTGGCCCGGGACAGCGACGAGCGGCCTTTTTGTCTGACCGTCTCCTTCACCGATCCCCATGATCCCTACGCCTGCCCCAAGGAATTTTGGGATCTCTACGAGGACGAGGAAATCAACCTGCCTCACGTGGAGCACATTCCGTACGAGCAGTGCGATCCGCACAGCCAGCGGCTGCGTCACGCCTACAAAATGGGGCAGGGAGAAATCGCGCCTGAGGACATCCGCAACGCACGGCGGGCGTATTACGGGCAGATCAGTTACGTCGATGCCAAGATCGGTCGAATCATGAAGGCTCTGGAGGATTGCGGTCTGCGTGAGAACACCATTGTTGTGTTCACCGCTGACCACGGGGATATGCTCGGAGAGCGGGGCCTGTGGTACAAGATGTCCTTTCACGAATGGTCGGCGCGGGTGCCGTTTATCGTCTCTGCGCCGCAACGATTCCAGCCTGGACGGGTGACCACGCCGGTGTCGCTGGTCGATCTTTTGCCCACCCTGCTCGATCTGAGTGGTGATCCCCATCTTGAGGCCCCGGCGGATCGCTTGGATGGACAGAGTCTGGTGCCGCTTTTGCAAGGCGAGGTGGCGAGTCTGGATCGGCCTGTCATTTCTGAATATCTTGGTGAAGGCGCTGTGGCCCCGATGGTCATGGTCCGCTGGGGGCGTTACAAATATATCGCCTGTCCGGCCGATCCGCCGCTGCTTTTTGACCTGCAAGAGGATCCCGATGAATTGGCCAATCTGGCCGGGCGCCCCGAGATGCAGGACATCGAGGTGCAGTTGGACCAAGTGGTTCGCAAGCACCAGGATCTCAACCAACTCCATGAGGCGGTGGTGGCCAGTCAGCAACGCCGTCGGTTGGTCTTTGTCGCCCATATGACCGGGACCCACACCCCGTGGGACTTCCAGCCGGTGTTCGACGCCACGAACCGGTACATGCGCAATCATCTGGATCTCAATGACGTCGAAGGACGCGCACGAATCGAATCCACGTAGCAGAGACCCCCGCCGGAGCGCTGCTCCGGCGGGGGTCTCAGGATGGCCTCAGCTATGGACAATTTTTCGCTTCTGCTCAAACCCGCCTCAGCTGACTGCAATTTGCGCTGCCGGTATTGCTTTTACGACGACAGTGGGCAGCGAAGCGCAGCACCACAACAGCGCAGGATGAGTCAGGCCACGTTGCAATGCGTCCTGCAACGGTATTTCGCCACGACGCAAGAGATCTATTCCATGACGTGGCAGGGCGGTGAGCCGACGCTCATGGGCACCGACTTTTACCAGCGGGTGACCGACTGGCAAAAACGGCTTGCTCCCCAAGGTGCCCGGGTGGTCAATTGCCTGCAGACCAATGCGACGGCGGTGACGCCGGAATTGGCCGACCATTTGGCCCATTACCGCTTTCTGGTCGGGGCCAGCCTGGACGGGCCGGCCCCGGTGCACGACCGGTTCCGCAAGACCCGAGCCGGCCGTCCGACGCACACCCGAGTCGTCAAAGGCATCCGCCTGCTCAAAAATCATGGTGTCCCAGTGAACGCGGTTTGCCTGGTCTCCGCCGCCAATGTCCGGCGCCCCGAGGACGTCTACCGCTACCTCACGCGCCAGGGCCTGACCCATCTGCAGTTTATCCCCTGCGTGGAGCACGACGACCAGGGAAAGCCCTTGCCCTGGAGCATCACCGGTACTCAATGGGGCGCTTTTTTGCGCCGGGTGTTCGCCCTCTGGGACACTCGGGACAAGAGGCGGGTCAGTGTACGCAATTTCGAATCCGTTTTGGCCAGGCTGGTGACCGGTGAAGCGGTGCAGTGCCACATGCACCACCGCTGTAACCAGTACCTGGTCGTGGAATACAACGGCGACGTCTACCCTTGCGATTTTTTCGTCGGACCGGAATACTGCCTGGGCAATCTCCACGACACCTCGTTCGAAGCCATGCGAACTTCAGAGCAGTACGCCCGGTTCGCGGCCCAGAAACAGGCCTGGCCCGAGACCTGCGCGCAGTGCGCTTATCTTGAGCTGTGCTTTGGCGATTGTCTCAAATGCCGCCCAACCAACCACAGAGGAGCACCGAGCCTGCTCTGCGATGGGTGGCGCGATTTTTACGCGGCGACGTTGCCCCGATTCAAGCAACTCGCCGCTTCATTGAACGGGAAGTGACTATCTCACTGACTGTTGAAAAAATCCTTACAACGCAGGTCGTTCAAAAATCCCTGGGAACGGCGACACAACGTTTAAGGTCATAGCGAACGTATTCGTGCGTACGATTTTGAACGTATTGCCGCTGTCTGCCAGTGGGAGATTTTTCAACGGCCTGTCCAAGAGGAGGAAAAATGGAGTGCCCAAATCAAGAGTGGGATGCGGCGACGGATGTGATTGTTGTCGGCAGCGGCTTTGCCGGTTTGTCGGCGGCTATCGAAGCCCGGCAGGCTGGCGCCAAGGTGATGGTCCTTGAGAAAATGCCGATCCCTGGGGGCAATTCCCGCATCAGTGATGGCGCGCTCTGCGCTCCCGGCAACTTTTTGCAGCGCGAACACAAGGTCGAGGATTCGCCCCAGCTCTTCTACGAGGACATATTGCGGGCCGGACGGAGCCGCAATCATCCTCGGCTGGTGCGCGTCCTTGCCGAACAGGCGGCAGCAGCGGTGGATTGGACGCGGGATTTCCTCGGTGTGCCCTATTTGAACCGTGTGGATCGTTTTGGCGGCCACAGTGCGGCCCGGGGCGTGACTTTTGCCTGTCACAGCGGGTTGGACTGCATCCGGGCCATGGTGGCCACCTTCGAGGGATTGGGCGGAGAAATCCGGTACAATTGTCTGTTGGAATCCTTTCTTGTCGACGGGGATCGAACCCTTTGCGGCGTGCGGGTTCGAGAGGGGAATTCCCGCACCCGCGAGGGCTCCGGGACGTCCAAACAGATTCGTGCTAACAAAGGTGTGGTCCTGGCCACCGGGGGATTTGGCAATGACATCGTTTTTCGCACCATGCAGGACCCGCAATTGGTCGAGGACATAGCCAGTACCAATCATAAAGGCGCCACAGCAGACGGTCTCCGGGCCGCCCTTGGCATTGGGGCCATGCCCGTGCAACTGGCCCATATTCAGCTTGGCCCTTGGGGCTGCCCGGACGAGAAAGGCTATGGCACGGCAGCGCGCTTCGCTTCGTATAGCGTTTTCCCAGCGGGTATTCTGGTGGACCCGGAAACCGGCCAACGGTTCGTCAATGAGTGGGGGGATCGGAAGGTACGCACCGACGCTATCCTGGCATTGGGGCACCCTGCTCTCGGCATTGTTGATGACCAAGGAGCACAATTGGATACGGACAGCCTGCGTCACGGCCTACAAACCGGGAAAATCCAGTCCTTTGACAGCCTGGGTGAGATCGCGGCGGCCTATAATATGCCCAAAGAAACCTTCCGCGCCACAGTAGATGCCTACCACGACGCGCTCAGTCGCGGTGTCGAGGATGCATTTGCAAAGGATTTGGGCGCAGGAGCCGTGTCTCTGAGCACCCCGCCGTATTATACACTCAGGCTGTGGCCCAAGGTGCACCATACCATGGGGGGCATCGGGATCGACGAACACGCCCGAGCGCTGGATACCCGTGGACAGGTCATCCCCAGGTTATTTGCCGCGGGGGAGAGCTGTGGCGGGGTGCACGGCGAGAGCCGGCTGGGAGGATGCGCCCTGACGGAATGCATCGTCTTCGGCCGCATCGCCGGCAAAAATGCTGCTGGCGAGGTGAGCAGAAGGAGCGAAGCGGACGGAAACGCTCGTATCATTTGAGCCCGTTGGGCCGGTACACCCGGCATCAGAGCCCGTGTTGGTATTTGACGGTGACTTGCAGGAAGAGCGGGCGTGAGCCGGTGACAGGGGGGCGTTTGACCTCACCCGAGGCCCTGCGGATAGCGAGAAGGGCGGTCTTGTCCAACCGGGCTACCCCAGAGGAATGGATCAGATGCACGTTCGTGAAGCATCCTTCACCTGTGATAGTGAAGGCATATTTGGCCTTACCGATCAAATCGGAACAATTGCCGGCTGTGGGAGGGAATTTGTGTCTTTCAATTCGCTGACGGACCTTGTGCACATACTGGGCAAGGAGACTGCGGCGTTTGTCTGCGGCTGATTGGTGCGGCTTGTCTGCCTCGGTGGCGGGCATCTCCGCAGTCAGTGCGAGCGCATCCGAGGTCTGCTGGTGTGGGGGCACAGTTTCCAGGGATACGGGATCGCCTTTTTGAGCGACGCTGGGTATTCTGAAGAGATCAAGATCCAAAACAAGGCCATGCAGGACACAGGACAGCAGAAGAAGGGCAACCCAGCAGTGGCGTTCGTCCATGGGTCAATCCGACTCCCGGGCACCGCAAGAACTGGTGCCGATGACCAGATTGGAAAATCCCACTCTGCGGACTGTGTCGATCACCTCGACAAAGCGGGAGACTGTGACATCGCCTTCGACCTTGAGCAGCACTTTGCGCTGGCCTCCGTGATCCGTATACGCGCGGCTGAGTGACTCCAGAAGCATGCCGGAAAAGATTTGGGTTCCATCCAGAAAGACCGTGTTGTCCGCCTGGACCACCAGTTCCAGAGGTTTGCCTGAAATAGAGGCCCCGCTTTGAGCCTTGGGAAGATCCACCTCCATGCCCTTGGTGATAAAGATGGACGAAAGGACGAAAAATATCAGGAGGATGAAAATGACATCCACAAGAGGCGTCATGTTCACCTCCACCCTGCGCTCGGTGCGGTAGCGGGAAAACGCGATCACCGTCCCATGTCCTCCAACTCGTCCACAAAATTCTGGCCTTCATGGGCCATCCTGAACCCGATCTTGTCCTGGAGGCGGATCAGGAAATGGTAGGCCAGAAGAGACGGGATGGCCACGCCAAGACCCGCTGCTGTGGTCAGCAACGCCTGCCAGATACCGTCGGCCAACAAGGCGATATCAACCCCTCCGGGAGCACTTGAGACCCTGGAGAAGACGTTGATCATCCCCAGCACTGTTCCCAACAGTCCCATGAGCGGGGCTGCGGCCGCACCAGCAGACAAAACCGGCAGCCTCCGGCCGAGATGGAACAAAAGGGCTTCCCCGGTGCGTGAGGCGGCTTGTTCCCGTCTTTTCCTGCCCTCGACCGAGACAATAGCGAGAAACATCCTGGCCGACCCCGGTCCTTCCTCCTCGAGCAGGGCCTTTGCTTCATCCTCCCTGCCCTCGCGGATCAATTCCTTGACTTGCGACACCATTGCCGGGGCGAGCATTCTGAAGCTGGCCAGGGCCAGCAAACGGTCCAGGATAACCGCCAGGATGAGTATGGAAAATCCCAATATGGGCCAGATCATGATCCCGCCCTTGTCCAGAAGCATCATGGAGCACGCTCGTCTTTTGCTGTAGTGCCGGAAACAATCCCCTTCCGCGGTCCAATGAAAAGAACTTTCGCAAGGGGCAATACGCTAATGGGAGTTATGCAAATGCCGGGTTGCAGCCCCTGCTGAGCAAGCTCTCCAATTCCATGCCCGCAGTGTGCTTGCCAATCACCACGAGGTACCTTTCGTCCTTGAGTTCCTGAGGCGCGGTCTCTATGGAGTAGGTGCCCGGAGAATATTGGAAAATAACCGGGCCGAGTTCCTCTTCAAGTTCGACAACCCCTTTGACCCGCAAAATCCGGTCCTGACGCTTTTCTATCCCGCGGATCAACTCGTCTGTTTTCAGCGGGCCAGCGGGGTGCAGCAGGGTGTTTTCCACATGATCGTGGAGGTGGTTTGCCTGGCAGTGGGCCTGGGTACCGATGTTCTTGGCCCTGGTCGCCTGGGTGTGCATATTCACTCCGTACAAGAGACCGGGGTGAATATTGCCGTGCGTCGTCCTGTGGGTGACAGCCATGCTGTTCAGGCTGTGGATGGTGTCTTCGAGTTCGCCCAGGATGGGGGCGGCGACCAGATCGCTTTTATTCAGAAGGACGACATCGGCCAGACGGACCTGGCTCCGGGCGATTTCAAATTTTTCCAAGGCCTGTACTCCGCCAACAGCGTCGACCACACAAGTGATCGAACCGAATTCCAGTATATCTTCCAGTTCGTTGATTTCCTGGAGGATGTTTGCGGGGTTGGCCAGTCCGGTTGTTTCCAGAACGATACAATCGGGGTCGTGCTCGCGCATGATTTCTTCTGCAGCAGCCCGCAAATTTCCCGCCAGCGTGCAGCAGACGCACCCTTCATCGATTTCCGTGACCGCGTAGTTTTGATGTAAGAGTTTGCCGTCCAGTCCTTTCTCCCCGATTTCATTTTGGATCACCGCCACAAAAGAATTCTCCCCGGTCTGGGTCTCGATGAACCGGTCCAAAAAGGTCGTCTTGCCCGCTCCAAGAAAGCCGGTGAGGACAATGAGTTTGGGTAGGCTCGCATCGATTTGGCGTTTGAGTCGGCTGTTGGCGTTTCCCGGGGAGGCGAGTGCCCACCACGGCTCTTCGCTGAACTGCGGCGGGATTTTTTCCGCAAGCCTCCAAAGTGTCTGGATGGACCCGTTGTCGGCATGGCCAGGGGGAGGTGCTCCCTTGCTGTTGAGTCCCAGGGTCAGGGTTTTCCGTTTGCAGGCAGAACTTGGTGTTTTTGTCAGTTTACCTTCGTCACGGTAGACAAGGACATGGCCCGCGGCGTTTTGTTCCAAAAGGAGATCGACATCCATTTCCTGGGTATAGCACAACGATGAAGCGAGGACCCGGAAAAACCGCAATGCGGTTTCATAAGCGGGAAAGGATTGATCTCGTTCTCCAGGGGGCACGGCCTGGATTGGTCCTTCAGGGGTGTCAATCCAAAGTCCGTCTTCGGAGAGTATGATATTGGTGTCCAGTGCTTCCAGGCTCAGATATTGAGTGTTGGCCTCGATATCGAGATCAATGTGGATCCGGCCGATCTGAAAAAGTGTGCACAGATCAGGATATGCGGAGAATTCACGCACCCGGTCTGGAAATTTCTGATCAAGCGCGGCTATGCCGGCCTGGACGCAGACGTTTTCAATCAGCGGGTCTTCAGGGGACGGAAAATAACAGAGTTCGAACCCGGCCCGGCGAGGCGTGCTCTCAAGGAGTCGCAGGCCATAGACCCCGGGCATGCTCTGGATTTTGGAAGTGAAGGACAGCGTTTCTATTCTGCCGTCAACGATTTCCTGCACTCCGCGCCACCCCAATTTGTGCCGTGCGTTGGGGACGAAATTGGAGCGGATCATGACTGCCCGCATGAGTTCAACAGCTGCGGGACCGTCTTCTTGCAGAGCGCAAGGAGGAAGGAGATTTTGCAGGTTTTTTGGCATGGCAGGCGTGTGTCCTTGTATTGCAACCTGGATCTGTGACCCGGTTCCGGGATTGTGCGAAGAGCTTGGCAAAGAGCGGGTAAAAGACGCTACCGCCCTGGGGCGCTGGGAGGCTTCTCAGGCCAAGGGCACAATCCCGACATCGGGTCGGAAAGGTTTTTCCGGATTCAGGTTGGCATTGCCTCGGGGGCACGGATTCCCGTGCCCCCGAGGAGAGAGTGTGGGCGTTTTATCCGAATTGTATCTGGTCGCCGTTGCCGAGGTACGCCTTGTCCTGGGATCGGAACCGCGCAGTGCCCTCAATGACCGGATAGCCTGCGCTGATGAATTTTTTGGCGCAGAGAACTCCGGTGCAATGGTTGCAGCCGATTTTTTGAAAGCCGTACTTCCCAAGGGAAATGACCAGGTCGTCGTATTTCGGGTCCCAATCGTTGAAGGGTGAAATATGGAGCCCCCCGTAGATACCATACAGCTGGTCGTTTTCGTATTTGATTTCCTCGTAGGCGGTCTTGGCAAAGCGGATGATCCCCTGGTGGCAGCATCCGGTGACAGAGATGAGCCCTTTATCCTTGACGTTGAAGTACAGGGACTGCTCCCCATAGACGCGGCAAATGATCGGCACCGGAAAGACATAACTGGCCATGCCGGGAATATGGGGCTTGAGTCCGTTTTTGACCTCGACCAGCTTTCCTTTGTGCCCGGCATCCTTCAGGTATTGTTTCCCTTCGGGATAGAATCCTTCAGGGATGTAGATGGTGATTTCAGGGTCATACTTGAGCGTGACCGGCAACCCCCAATAGTGGTCGAAGTGTTCATGGGAAATGAACAAGGCTTCGATCTCCTTATTGGCCAGCATCTTGTCTATGCCCTCGCGCTTGAAGCATTCGTGCGTCCAGGCATAGGACCACCCGCTGTCCAAAAGGAACTTGCGCATGGTGCCGTCCATTTCTTCGACTTCCAATAGACACGCGTAGCCCCCGGCGTTATCCGGGTTGACTGAGAGATCTTTGGTGATTTCCCAGGCTTCGTCGACCCGTTCCGGAAGGAGGTGCTTTATCTTGGCGATGCCTTCCTCGTAGGATCCTTTTCCAAGGCCCTTGCCATTTCCAAATGGGGGCCAGTTGTATTTGTACTGGTCTACAAGAAGCCCTCCGGCGCCCTTGATGTCGCCGACCAGGGTGCCGTTATCGAACCAGCTGGTTTCGGTAATATTGGTGACCTTGACGCTTTTGCACACACCGATGTCTTGCATTTTACGGTCCACATTGGCGAAGTGTGTTTCGCGCAGGGGTGAGTAGGAATACAATCCCATGGCGCCAAGCAATCCGACACCGACCCCAGTGGACGCTCCCTTGAGAAAGTCTCTTCTTTTTATATCAGACATAGAGTCATCTCCCGTATGTATTATTTTCCAGGTATAATGTTGACCGCATCATAAACCAGCGGCAACACCCATACCGTGACAAAGTAGAACAATACGCCGAAAGCTACACCGGTTCCGAGCCCCACGCCGAATTTGGGTGTGAAGCGAACCTCTTCAACCTTGGCCCGATACGCTTCTTCATCGGCCTCGATTTCTTCTGCAGTTTTCGGAACCATCTTCCAGCCCGGCCAATTATCCATAAACCAGTGGTGCGCGAGCCAGATATTGATGAGCCAGATAGTGGGAATCATCGGAAACTGCTGGGGGTGAGAAAACCCTTTTTGGGTTCCCAGGAACAGGTGTGAAGTCCGGTAATAAATGTAGTACAACACGGCGGCAGCAATCAGCGTGATGCCGGTCCGGACCAGGACATTGACGGGCATGCTGAATTTTTTGGGCCAGTTGTTGCAATAAAAAGTCAAAAACAGGGCGGGCACCAAAAAGAAGATCGCCAATTCGCCGACGTGGAGCCAGCGCCAATCCGGAGCAAAAGCCCGGCGGGTTCCGCGAACCGCTTCACCCCATGTGAGTTCCTGGGCGAAGTAGAGGAAGAAGTGCATGGCCAGGGCGATGAGGATGATGCCGAAAAAGGTCGCCAGCCGGCGGGCCCAGGCATTTTTGATCAAGTTGAACGGATACCGTTCCCAAATGGTTTCCACGAGCCAGACCACGACCGTGCAGCACATGATCCAGGCCACATGGAAGTTTCCGGAGACGGTGTTGGCAAAATCCTGCCAATAGGGAGGGGTGATGGCTGTGAATTCCTGCCAGGGGTGATAGAGGATAGCCATGTGCGAATGCATGGTCACGAAATAGACGATGGTCGATAAAAAGAAGGTCAGAATGATGATGGAAAATCCTCTGGCTGGCTGTTTCATATCCTGCCAGGGCGCGTTTTCCATGGCCACGACCCAGGCAGGGGAGAGCCAGGAGGCAATGGCCGCAAACATGAGGATGGCCAGGGAGGCGTATTCCACGGCGAAGAACTCGGTGACCCCTTCAAGCTTCACAAGCTGCTCGGGATTGAAATAGGCCAGCCCGAAATTGCCGAGAATGCCGGTGAAAAACCCTTTGATGAGCACCATCATGATGAGCACGGAAACACCGGTCAGCACGATGCCTTTCTTGAGAGGATGGGCGTTTTCGAGCCAGCTCCGCTTAAACGGCCAGTACCCCATGATGTAGACCATCCAGATCATCATGATCAGCCACCACCGGCAGTACATGTAGCCCACATACGGGGTGTACATGCGCATGACGCCTCGAGGGTCCTGAAAAATCCACCAGGTGAGGTAAAAAACCGCCAAGGTGAGCGCGAGGCTGACAAGGGCAGGAACCGGCCCCGGCCAGCGCTTGACAAGCTTTCTTTCCTCTAGATAATTTTCACCGAACCTTTCCATAAAACCTCCTGTTAGGTAGAGGGGTTGCGGGAGAGGGGAGGGGGCGAAGCGTCCTGCTGCCACACATTGCGCTTCGCCCCGTTTCCAAAACAGACCTTATTTGCTGGCCATGCATTCCTGCACGGCCTTGAGCACTCCTTCCCTGTCATCGGGATCCAGCCCGAGTCGTTCGGCCTCAAAAGCCAGGAGTTCCGGGGGCAGATCAGACGTTATGTCTGGTGGGACTTCAGTACCGGCAGCGGCTTGTTGGACCCCGTCACTCGTCTCCTCGTCACGACAGCACAGCCTGCTTTTGACCTGATTGATCCCTCCGGTCAGAAAGTCCCGGCGGCTGAGGGTGTTTGACCTCATTGCTCCCCCCTTTTTTCTATGATTCCGGCCAGGAACGCGGGCATGGAAATGCCCGCGTGTTTTTTGAGTATCTTGCACCAGGTCAGGACATAGTTTTCTGTTATTTTGCGTATCTCAAGGACATTGGTTTCCCGGAGCGCCTGAAGAATATCGACGTGTCCGGCGAAGATCTGTTCCCGAATTTCGCGGTCTACCTTGAATATATTTTCAAATGGCTGCGGATCGATAAAGCAGATCTTTTCGGTCGTCTTGATGAGAAAATCGTTATTGGTAGCCAGGGAGATGATTCGAAAGAAGTTGAATATTTCTGAGATGATGCTTTTAACGTCTTCAGAATAGATGCTTTGGCCCAAGGCAATATTGCTTTCTTGTACGTTTTGAATCTGCCGCTCGGTTATCTGGTACAGCGCCCGTTCCATGATCAGGGGCAGAAACAGATAGGCTGCCTCCAGCTGATTGGCTATGGGCGGGAGAAAATCGGGATTGATGTCCAGTTCGCCGTTAGACGTCCCGATGATTCTGGCCCGGAGATAGGTCCCGCTTCCTCGCTTTGTCTGCACCAACCCTCGCCCTTCAAGCATGCGCAGGAAATTGCGCAGCGTGGTCCTGCTTATATGCATGAGCTGGCAGAGGCGGCGTTCGGCCGGCAGCCGGTCGCCGGGTTCCAGACCGAGGTCGAGAACTATGGTGCCCAACTGGTTGAGCAGGTCTGTCCGATTTTCCATGACTGTTCGTTTTTTGAATTCCTTAAACTGGTTCACCAATACGTCCTTTTTAAATATTGAAGCAAGAAAAAAATATTAAAAGGGGCAAAATAGTACCAATTAGGGCAATTAAAGGTGCCAATTTCAATTTTGGATAGACCAATTTTGTGGTGCAAGCCAGGGGGTGATCGGTCGGGGTGGCTGGATACCGGGTTCGTGAACCGTGGTACATCGTGCCCTCAGCCTTGAAAAAGATACCGGCGCGCGCGTTGCGCATGTGCCGGTAGGGCGAGGCAGGGCCTGGACTGGTCGAGGCGGAAACTGGGAGGGATTTCGGTCGCAGCACAATCCTGCAATTGCGTTATGCAGGGATCGTCACGGAGTCAGGAGGTTATTTTTTGGCGCTCCTGCGCCAGGCGCGGATGGTTTCGTCAAGTGGCTCAAACAAGCTGTCGAAATCCTCGGCGGCGTATCCAGTGAATGTTTCCGGAGATTTCGAGCAAAGGATGAAAACGGTGCGCAATACCTTGCGGCTGTAAAACGGTCGGGCGAAATACGAGCGGATGCCTTGCGGGACAAACAGGACCCAGTCGATCGGCTTGATGCTTTCCTGGGTGTCGGTCAGGGAGAGGTGGGTCAAATTGAAGCGGTTGATGTCCTCAGCGATACTCCCTTTGTAGGGAAACGGCGCGCCTTGCTCCATACCCTCGAAAGGATGGCCGGCCCAGTAGACAAAAACCTTATTTTTTCGGACATGTATGTCGGAAAACAAGATGCCGTCGTAATTTTTGTCGATAATCGGACTGGAGAGGGCCGCCTTCATGATGCGCGAAATGTCCGTCGGCGTTTTCTCGACATGTTCTTCCAAATGTTTCCGCACGGCGGCGTCGGATTTTCGCTTCACCTCACGGACCGGCTTGTGTTTGATTTGCGGATTAGAAAAGGATATGCGCAGCAATTTTCGAGTCTTATGTAAAAGGTAACGGATTGTGGTCTCCGCACTGAAGACCCCGCGCTTGTCGTTGTGGTAGAAATCGAGTTTTCCCTTCCACTTCCTGGTTAAAAGCACCTTTTCCAGGATCTCACGCATGGTCACATTCATGGACGCACGATAGAGATCCTCCAGCTTCAATTCCGCGAGGTCTCTTTGCCATTTGCCGAAAAGTTCCCGGGCGGCGGAGTTACAACAGATGACATTCCGGGAGTCGTAGTCAATGATAAGGGCCGGGTTGTCTGTATCATCGACCAGGAGTTGGAGGTTGATGTCCTTGCCCACGATGTTTTTTATGACTTCGACCGTGTCCGTGATATTGAGAAGAAACCCGTAATAATACCGGGAGTCCCAAGAATTGGCTGCTCCTGTCAGTTTGAGCCAGACGATCTCGTTGTATTCGGTTTGGACACGGAATACAGTGGCGGCCGTTCGGCCTTCTCGAACAGCGTTCATAAATGTATCCAGAAGATAGGCATCTTCAGTGAGGAGCATCTTTTGCTGGTACTGGATATTTTTGAGCAGGAGTTTCCCATCCAGGCCCTGAGCAACAATATAGTTGTTGTTGAGAAACTCGATGCGAGATTTTGCGATTTCAATACGCCACAACAGTGCCGGAAAATCGTTGACAAAGCTCAAAAGGTCGTCAATGGACATATCGGCAGTGGCCAGTCCGAGGTATTTTTCTTTTTCATCTGTCGTCATTTTCAGCTCATGCAGTGGGTCAGAGGTCGTCGGGGCAAATGCGTGTTTTGAATCAATGCGTATCACGCCGGGGTGGGGTCCAATGATGGCACTTCGGTGATGGTGGCAATTGGGGGTGCTCGGCAACGGGTGTTTCCCGTTGTCAGGCCCTGCCAAAGGCATTGCCACACACGCAGGCGCAGAAACGCCGCCGAAGAAGTGTATCGCCATTCAGTCCGACCATCAATACGCAAATAGGCCTGTATCTGAGGGGTGCGAGGGCATTTTCGTGATACGGCAGGGCAATTTGGTCAATTGGAGAGGTGACACAAGAGGGACCCCGTCCTGAGGGGGTACGGGCCAGTCATACGCCGGTTATGATGATGCCTGACACCGCGGTCAGGATGCCAACGCCCTGAAGTGTGGAGACTTTTTCTTTGAGCAGGACAACGGCCAAGGCTATGGTAACGACCGACAAAGCAGAGGCGATCGGGGTGATAAGGATCGCGTCGCCGACGGTCAGTCCATAATTGACAAGAGCGACCGCGCCAGCCTCAATGAAGCCGATCAACAGGATCATAGACTTGGTCCTGGTGTCGACGGTCAGCAGGCCGAGTTTTTGCCCGGAGCGATAGGACAAAAGGAGCAAAAACAGGATAATCCCGATTTTCACGAAAAGTGTCGTGGGAAGCCAGCCGAGTTGTTCGGAAATGATTTCACTGATATTCCAGAAGGTCCCGAAAAAAAACGCGCCCAGAATCGTTTCCTTGACCCCTGCCGAGAGTTGGAAGCGTTTCCCTGTGTCTATCCCGTGCCAATTGAGTGAAGCGAAAATGGCCCCGCAAATGATCATCGTCACGCCGAGGGATTGCAGAGGGGTCAAACGCTGGCCCATGAAAAGAAAGGCGGTGAGCATGGTGAAGACCGCCCAGAGATTCATGATCGCGGCAACTATCGAGATATTCCCGATTTCAAAGCCTTTCATGAAAAAGATATAGCCCAGGGAATAGAAGATGGCTGCAATCGGGAGCAGGGCTAGCGCGCCCAACGTTGCCGGGAAGGGATTGCCAAGCAGAAAAAAGACCAGCAGAATAAACGAAAGCCCAGCCAACTGGGACCAGAAGAACGTTTTATATGGCCCTATTGTCTTCGAGTACACGCCGGCGAAAAAATCATAGATCCCCCACCCGAACATTCCTCCCAATCCAGACAGAAGACTGATTAACGTCGAACTCATATGTATGGTTTTCCTTTGCTCTACGCGCTTGGGCCATTGGTGTAACCCGGGTTTTTCTGACGAGACAGAAGCGAAGGATATAGAGAAAAACCCGGTTGGGGGCAAGATTACGAGCCGTTCCCCAATTCACGTCAGCTAGTGGCGTGTATGAGCTTGGCGAGTGCAACCACCTCCCAAAACGATCGATATTTAAGAGTATTGAGGTACTACTGCTTCTTGTACGTGCCTCTTTGAGGCAAAATGAAATGTGTTTTGTCCTTTGTTGCTTTTCAGATTCGATCCCGTTTATGGCAACCAACCCATTGATTTTTTGACTTTGCCTTGGTAGCCTTAAACAGGCTGGAGATATTTTTCTTTATTTTGCTGACATAAAAGGAGGTTATGTCATGGCGAATCAAGACTATCCAGGTGTATGTATGGCATGTACAACGGATGAGTGCGAAGTTGTAGCACCAGATGTGGCTGCTGTCAGGGAGCGTGTGCTCTACGAGCCAATTACTGGCTATACAAAGAATATCATTAATAATTTGACCACTGCTATGCCAGACATTTTTAAAAATGTTGAAGATGCCTATATGGCGTTCGATGCTGTCAAGGCAGTGATCGCCATGGGCCTCAAAAACAGAGACAATGTCGATCTTCATGGTCTTGGGAAATTCCGAGTGGAAAAGCAAGACGGGAAAAATGTTGTTACTTTTGAACCAGATCAAGCGTTAAATGCGATTGTTGGGGAGTGAAGCAGATAAACATATTCGTAAGGAGTTTGAAATGGCAGAAGAAAAATCTCAGCCGACGACATGGTCAGATTTGGCGATCAGTTTGTACGACAAATTGACCGGCCGACATGCGGAAATCAGTTATGAATTTAATGATCTCGAAATTTTTGTTCCAGTTGTTGCTTCTGGAGAATCTGAGCACGTCAAATGGAAACTCAATGGAACTGTAAAAATCAGAACTCGGGAAGCGACCTAGGGCTGATGCGATGGACCGGCATAGTGACATCGAAGCTCATCTGACTCTTGACTCAGAAGAGAAGCAGATCGAAATCCAAGCGCGCGGGGGAAAAATGGAAATCCATTTTCGGAGGATGTCCATAGGCTACATTTTTCGACAGCTTGCGTTGCTTGATCGCCTGCATCTCTTAAATATGATGCAAGATCTGAGCGAAGTCGGTGGGCAGCGAATGTATCTCAAATACGGCTTTGTGCGTTTTCGCATGCCCGGGCCCTCTCTCATGCGATCACTTGTTTGGATCGGAAACACTTTTTTTGAACCAGGATAAACGGTCAAGTCATCTTTAAATGGTTGTTGAAAAGTTCCTTGGTCTGATAAAATTTCTGTATTTGAAATGGTTCGGCGTGCGTCGGGCGTTGTATCGCCACGATAACCTGGTGTCAGAGGCGGTCATATATTATTGAGGACTGGCCCCTTGCTCAGGTGTGGCCCTGGACTGGACTGAGGATAACGATTATTTCGTGCTGATTGGCTCGTGAATAAACAAGGTGGCGGACAATCAAAAAGCCTTCGGCAGTCATGCTGTCGAAGGCTTTGTTCATATCTCTGGTGGTTTGTAGAAGAGTGATGCCAATTTAGTGCAACCATCAAGGGAATGTGTCGTCCCCAAAGCAATTTGAACCCCCGTCGCCGGCGTAAGCGTCCAATTAAACCCATCTTTCGCTATTTTCCCCATATGGTAAAGGTCTCCTTCAAACCAAGGAGGCCTTTATGGACGACCATTCCCAGGGCGATAAGCAAAACGTATCCAGCACGGCCGAGTACTGGCTGGAGCACATTCGCAAGTGGCAGGAAAGCGGCTTGAGCAAGGCCGAATACTGCCGGCAAAATGAATTAACCAAGCATAGGTTCTACTACCGTTGCCAGCGGCTCCAGCGAGTTGCCCCAGAAGAGGGCACCGCCGTTGCCTTGCCGTTTCAAGCCAGCGATCTCGTCTCGAGCCGCTCCAGCCTGACGATCACCGTTGGTGAACGCTTCCACGTCGCCGTGGGAGGGGATTTCCACCCGCCTGTTTTGCAAAAGCTCATCCAGACCCTGGAGCAGATGCCGTGATCTTGGGGCAGAGCCAGGCCAATGTCTATCTGGTCACTGGCTACACGGACATGCGCAAGGCCATCAACGGTCTCTCCATAATGGTCCAGGCCCAACTGGAACACGATCCTTTTTCTGGCCATCTCTTTGTCTTTTGCAACCGTAAACAAACCATGATTAAAATCCTTTACTGGGATCTCAATGGCTTTTGTTTATGGCAAAAAAAGCTCGAAAAACACATCTTCCAATGGCCTCAGTCGGAAAAAGAGGTCTTAGCGGTTCGGAAACGCGAACTTCTCTGGCTTCTGGACGGGCTAGACCTGGCAAAAACAAAAGGCCATAACAGACTCAACTACAACACATTATTCTAATTGCAACCCTTGTCATCTGGTGCATCTTTGCATATATGTATACGCAGCCATGAACACGAAAGACCTTCCCAACGACACACAAGAGCTGAAAAAAATCATTTCTGACTATCAGTACCACGTATCGTATTTAAAAGAGAAAATTGACCTTCTGCAAAAAGCGATATTTGGCACGAAGTCTGAAAAAAGCTCGAATGCACAATCTTTGGAAAACCACCTGCCTTTGCCTGGTTTTGAGATGGCAGAGCCCGAATCCAAAGAACAGCACAGCGTTACCGTTCCCGAGCATACCCGCCAAAAACGCGGCAGAAAGCCTCTTCCCCCTGATCTGCCTCGCGAGGAGATCGTCCACGACATCTCTGAGGAAGACAAGGTCTGCGCTTGCGGTACCTCACTGACTTGTATCGGCCAGGAAGTCAGCGAAAAGCTGCACTATGTGCCCTCACGCCTTTGTGTGCACAAGCATATCCGCCGCAAATACGCCTGTCGGGGCTGTGAGGGCGTCGAAAGCCAGCAGGGAGCTGTGGTCACCGCGCCCATGCCGGCCCAGCTGATCCCGCAGGGGATTGCCACCCCCAGCTTGCTGGCGCACATCCTGGTGGCCAAGTTTGTGGACGCCTTGCCGTTTTATCGCCAGGAGAAACAGTTTGCCAGACTGGGCGTCGATCTCTCCCGCTCCACCATGGTGGCGTGGGCCATGTCTGCAGCCAGGGCCTGTGAGCCCTTGCTCGGCTTGTTTAAAAAAGATCTGCTGGCTGATCACTTCCTGGGCATCGACGAAACCCCGGTGCAAGTACTCAACGAATCGGGCAAAGCCAACACCACCAAATCCTACATGTGGGTCTTTCTGGGCGGATCGGCTGAGCGCCCCACCGTGTTGTATCAATACCATCCCAGCCGCAGCGGCAAGGCGCTGGACTTCCTCCAGAACTTTACTGGATATATCCAAACCGATGGGTATGCCGCCTACGAAGCCCTGGGCGAACGGCCGGGGATCACCCATGTGGGCTGCCTGGCCCATGTCCGTCGCAAATTTATGGATGTTATCAAGATCTCCAAACGGGCAAAGGCCAAAGGCGGCGTTGCCCAGGAGGTCCTCGATCGCATCGCCCAACTCTACAACCTGGAGCAGACGCTGGCCCAGCAAAAACTGGAACCGGGTCGGATCAAAGAGCAGCGGGAACAATATGCTGTCCCCATACTGGATGAAATCAAATCAATCCTGGACCAAGGATCGCTGAGCACTCCTCCCAAAAGCCAGTTGGGCAAGGCCATCGCGTATGCCCTGAACCAGTGGGACCGCGTGGTGCGTTATGTGGAACACGGTAGGATCAGGCCGGACAACAACCTTGTTGAAAATGCCATCCGACCCTTTGCCCTGGGCCGGAAGAACTGGCTGTTCGCCGGCCATCCCAATGGCGCCCACGCCGGAGCCCTGTTTTTCTCCTTGATGGAAACCGCCAAGCTAAACGGCCTGGAGCCCTATGCCTATCTGTGCCATCTCTTTGAGCACCTGCCCCGGGCTCAGGATGAGCAGGATGTTCAAGCACTCCTGCCCCAGCACATCGATCCCGCCCTGATCCAAACGCCTTCCGCAGGCTAGCCCAACAACCGACTTCGTCCCAACCAGGCCCGCTTGGTAGCACCTACCAAGCGGGCCTTACCATTTCCTGCTCCCCTCTACCATGTGGGGTTAATTGGACGCTTACCTTTTTTTGAACCAGGATAAACGGTCAAGTCATCTTTAAATGGTTGTTGAAAAGTTCCTTGGTCTGATAAAATTTCTGTATTTGAAATGGTTCGGCGTGCGTCGGGCGTTGTATCGCCACGATAACCTGGTGTCAGAGGCGGTCATATATTATTGAGGACTGGCCCCTTGCTCAGGTGTGGCCCTGGACTGGACTGAGGATAACGATTATTTCGTGCTGATTGGCTCGTGAATAAACAAGGTGGCGGACAATCAAAAAGCCTTCGGCAGTCATGCTGTCGAAGGCTTTGTTCATATCTCTGGTGGTTTGTAGAAGAGTGATGCCAATTTAGTGCAACCATCAAGGGAATGTGTCGTCCCCAAAGCAATTTGAACCCCCGTCGCCGGCGTGAGAGGCAATTGCGCATACATTATAAATGCTTATAGTTGACCCCGCCCATTAAATCGCTCAACCACGGGAGGGGCTTTTGGACAAGTTCGCCGGATGCAACCAGTTTGCAACCGGCGAACTTGTTTTATGACGGTGGTACGACACAGCCAAAAGGCCTGTTGTTGAGGCTTTCATTAGGGAGGGTGGTGGCGAGTTATGTTCGAAGGGCGAGTTGGGGTGATCATGAATTTGATCAAACATGTTAAAATTTTCTATGCTCCAGCTTGCAGTTTACCCCATTCCGACCGAGCGCCTCGGGCTACTTAGGATGAAGGGCAGGAGATATGACTAAACATAATGCCAAAGAGCACTTTGCGAGATATTCAATTTCCATCTGTCACTGCAAACAGCCGGATAAGCAGCATGATTATTGAGTTTATATGTGAGCAAAAGTGGTGACCCGTTCAAAATCATGATATCCAATTTTAAATTAAAATAGCTAAGAATGAAAAATGAAGTATCAATTGAATTTATCAGAATGTATAACATTATAAACATGAACAGAAAGTTCGGAAATAGAGAAAGGCTTTTGTAAAAAGTGAACTCCTTTTTCTAAAATTCCATGGCTGTCAATAACATCTTGAGTATATCCTGACATGTAGAGGACTTTAATATTTTTTTGTTTTTGAATGAGAGCGTCATAGACTTGGCGACCGTTTCTATCGGGCAGGACAATATCAGTGAAAAGTAAATCTATAGAATTTAGTTCATCAAAAATGGTTATCGCTTCATCCGCATTTTGAGCTTTGAAAACTTTATACCCAAGCTCTTCAAGCATCTCCACTGCAAGTTCCCTTAAAAGCTGATCGTCTTCAACAAGCAAAATGGTTTCATTATTAAAAGATTTTACAAGCTGCGTTGTGGTGCACATATTCGATTCTTCCTCTTGCTCAATATCTTTTTCAGGAAAATAGATAGAAAAAGAGGTTCCCTTATGTGGGGAGCTCTCAACAAAAATAAATCCACCATGTTGTTTGATTATACCATACACAGTGGCTAGTCCAAGACCTGACCCTTTTTCTTTGCCCTTTGTCGAGAAAAAAGGATCAAATATATGTTCTTGTGTGTGATCATCCATGCCATGCCCGGTGTCAGAGATGACAAGCCTGACATAGTGGCCGGGTGCCATCTTGGGAAGGTTTTCGACAAAATTTTCATCGGCATAGATATGATCGGTTGCAATAGACAGTTTACCGCCATTCGGCATGGCGTCTTGGGCATTTATAGTCAAATTCATGATGACTTGTTCTATTTGGCCGATGTCGCCTAAAAAACCAGCCGAGCAAGCATTTAATGTTGTTTCGATCTGAATATTTTCACGGGTTGTTTTCCTGAGAAGTTTGAGCAGGTCATATATAATCTGGTTAATATCAAGACCATGTAGCGCAAGATTTTGCTTACGACCAAATGCTAAAAGTTGCCGTGTCAATTCTCTGCCTCGCTTGCCGGATTCGTAAATATGGCCTATGCATTCGTAAAATCTGTCTTGACTTATTTTTCCACGCATCAATAGTTCAGAATAGCCTAGTATGGGGCTGAGTAAATTGTTGAAGTCGTGTGCAACGCCTCCTGCTAGTCGTCCAATTGATTCTAAGCGTTGCGCGTTATGAAGTTGCTTCTCAAGTTCTCTTTGTTTTGAAACGTCACGAATGCTAACTAAATAATTTTTTGAAAATTCATATAATGTCTTGATCCACATAGAGCTTTCAAAAATTTTCCCGTCTTTTCGTTTACAGAGAAAATTTTCCTTTTCTACAGGCTGAGAGGTAGCAAATATGAAAGAATTGTCCAATATTTTTTGAGAAAAAATGTTCTCACGCTGTTCATTGGGGAAGAGGTCGTATATAGAACGACCAATGATTTCACATTTGTCATTAAAGCCAAACATTTTTATTGTAGTTAAGTTGCAATCATCAATGCTGAAATTTTTGACTATAAGTTTTGCGTCGATAGAGTTTTCAAAAAGGGTTCTGTATTTTTTTTCACTATCACGCAATTTTTGAATGTTTGAGTTGTTTTTTGAGGTGTTATGCAGCATTCTCTCGACTTCTGAAAAGTCCGTGTCCTTCTTTTCAAATGTTTCCGGAGGGACATAGTAAATGTTTTGCTCAAAAAAATTCGTGTTATGGATTAAAATCGGGTGTACGCGAATGGCGTCACGAATAGTTTTGGCTGAGAACTTGTCTTTTTCGTATACGCACAATGATACAAATGGATAGTGGGAGAAAATATGTTTATTGAGTAAGTTCTCATACTTTATAAGAGCCCCCTGTCCATCTTGACTTTTTAAGGAAAAAGTAGCCTCACCTAACGCACGAAGGGCTCTATATCCCTCCTGCGAGGCTTTTTCGATTTCAGTGATCCAGTTTTGGATCGTTTTTTCTGGATCAAAGCTGTCATCTTCACAATAATGATCCTCTACATTCAGCACAGATATCTGGCCAGTATCCATATACTGGATCAAATCTATATTTTTTTTCGCAAGATCCCGCTCAAGCATTTTAGTATTATATCTATCTATAACTATAATACACTTTTCGTTGTTGTTTAGGCCATTTGCAATAAATTCAGAAGCGACTTCCCTGTAGGCGTTCAGGGAATCGTAAATCAAACATAAGTGGTTATGAGGGGTGGCGTAGGTTTGCATCTTTTCCAGCCAGCTCGTTTGCATAAATCCCCCTCAACGCTTTGAGTGGTGTTGGCGGTAAGATTTTAAAATAACTAAGGATTTTCAATATGAAGTACAACAAAGTCGTTAACAAGTATTGTAGAAATGATAAATTCAACCTTATCGGTCCCTGTTAAGTAATGCAAATCAGGATAGGCTGAGACATTGTGACAAGATTCACCTGTACTCAGCGTGTGCATGACGGTATTGCGTATCGTGCAAGACTTGCAATGAATCGTATTTCCACACCCCTCAGGGAGTTGTGCCCATTTGCATTCAAAAACATCTCCTCCATTTTGGTAAAATATACTTTCTGAAGTCTTCCCAAGCATCTCAAGAGCCAAAGAGTTGGCGCCAGCCACTCGGCCCGATTCTTCGATCAAAATAACTGGAGAGTCAAATTTGTTGACAAAATCGTTGAGTTTTTGGGCTTTACGCCAAAGCAATTTTTGCGCGCAATCAAAGCATATCCCATGAGATTTAGATGGATCTTGAATTTCCTTGTCCTCTATTTGTCCTTTGCACCATGGACAATTCATAATTTACCTTTTCCAAATACAACCAGTGTCTGCGCGATTTTCGTTAATCACGCAGACACTGATTTGTATTATTCGGCTATATTTAAAATTGCATCAGTATTAAGTATGCGATCCATATCAATCAACATATGAACAGTGCTATGAATCTTAGCCATACCTATGACAAGTTCTTCTGCTTCTTGCATTCCGAGAGCTGGGGTTGGCTCTATATCACTTTCTTTGATGTCTACAACCTCATTAACAGAATCAACTTTTACACCAGCAATAACATCTGAGCCATTTTTCTGAACTTGAAAGATTATAATGCTCGTACTTCGTGTATCTTCTTTTTCCTCGATATCAAATTTTAAGCGAAGATCTACAACTGGGATGACCTTCCCTCTTAGATTCAAAACCCCTTTTATATATTGAGGAACTTTCGGAACCTTCGTGAGTTCCTTAAGGCCAATTATTTCTTGAACTTTAAGGATAGGGACTCCATACACTTCATCGGCTAGAAAAAAAGTCAAATATTTTCCAGCACATCCGGTTGCAGCGGTTTTATCTGTATTGACTGATTTTTGCATAGCGCCTCCGCTGGGAAGGCAGCCCCCTTTCCTTCAATCGGTCAGGGGACTGCCTATGGTGTTACGAATACGTCATCCACTTATGAGAGAGCAATAGCTGGTCTTGTATACGGCTTAAAAATCTTTGAAATCATCATTTTCTAAGGGAATAACAGATTCGGGGTTTTGATATGCTTCGTTTTTCGAGGGCTCTTGTTGGGGACGGTTCTTTGATTGTCCTTGGCCAGAGGCCAATGCTGACAGCCTGGTGGAAGCAGCAGAGTTTTGCTTGCTTTCGCTGGGCTGTTTGTGTCTATATGTGGCACCACTATGCGCTCCCCCGTAGATCAGTTGCGACAAGGTCTGCACGGTGTGCATTTGTTCTTCGGCCTGGGCGGAGAGTTCCTCTGCAGCACTCGCGGATTCTTCTGAATCAGAGGCATTTTGCTGGACCACTTTGTCCATTTCGGCCACAGCCGTGTTGACCTGCTCAATACCCTGCTCTTGTTCTTTTGACGCTGCTGAAATTTCGCCGACGAATGTCTTCATTTTTTCAGCATGTTGCTTGATATCATTCAAATATCCGGCGACCTGTTCGGAAACCTGCACGCCATTCTCGGCTCGCGTCTGCGACTGTTCGATAAGGTCAGAGGTGTTCTGGGCAGCTTCTGCGCTCCGCTGGGCGAGACTTCTCACCTCTTCTGCAACAACCGCAAACCCCTTTCCTGCTTCACCTGCTCGAGCCGCCTCCACTGCAGCATTGAGGGCCAGCAAATTGGTCTGAAAAGCAATGTCATCAATCGTTTTCATGATTTTGGAAGTCTCGGCGGCAGAATTTCTGATATCTTCGATAGCCTGCTGCATCTGCTCCATAGCTTTGACGCCGGAATCCACCACTGTGACGGTTTCAACCATGCCCTGGTCGGCTTGTTGGGCATTTTCAGCGTTTTGTTTGGTCATGGACGCCATCTCCTCTAAAGAAGAGGAGCTTTCTTCAAGGCTTGAGGCTTGCTCACTGGACCCTTCTGCCAGTGACTGACCAGCTGAGGAAACCTGATTCGCGGCTGAAGTCACATGCTCGGCGTTTGTGGAGAGGCTTTCAATTATTTTTATAACCGGCTTGGTGATAGATCCGGTCATAAACCAGGCAATAAATAGCCCCAAAACAATCGTCACACCCAGACCCACCAGCATGATCGTTGAGGCCATTGACAGATTGGCCATTGAAGCATCAGCAATTTGCTGCGTGTTGTCCAATCCAGCATCTGCCAGGTTGCGGGTTACAGCAATGAATTCTTTGCCTGTTTTGTCTCGTTGTACATCAACTGATTGCAGATTGCGCCATGTCGTCAGCAATCCGGCCATGGCTGTTTTATAGTCGTTTCCAGCCTGCTGAACGGTATCCAATCGTTTTATATCTTGATCCAGAAAAGTGACTTTTCGAATTTTCTCAAACTTTTCATTCACAGCTTGGAAATTTCCCATCGCTTTTTCTAGAAGTGCGGGTTCACGAAGGGCCTGAGCTTTGAAGTTTTTGACCCGGCTGTCACTGCCAAGGTCGATAATGTCATTCGCAAGGGTTATTTTGGTGAGACGCTGCGTCATGTCTGTGGCCAGTTTGCCCTGCTGAGTGGCCAGAAACCCGTTGGCTGCGTCCATAAGGGCTGCCGCATTTTGGTCCATGGTCTGTGCCAGGGCTTGGTTGTCAGCCTGGGAGCCACCGCTACGCATAGCGCTGCCGTAGTTCTGGCTGGCCTCCCGGATGGCGTCCAAGCTTGCAATATCCTCGGCGTCGCGGGTAATGTCCCGGATGGACTGGACGAGTTCCTGGATCTTTTGCAGCCGGTCCTGCGCCTTACCCATAAGGGCAAACTCGCCGCGGGCCTTGGCCTTGAAATTGAGCACCCGGGCCTCGTTGGCTGCGGCCACGATCTGGGTCACCGTGTCGATTTTCTCGATGCGTTCCTTGAGATCAGTCTTGAATTTTGCATTTTGCCCTTCAAGGAATTCACTGGATTTTTGCATATAGGCATTAGCGTTGGTGTCCAGCGAATTCCGTAGCGATTCCATCTTTGTGTTCAGGTTAGCGGTGGTAGCAACCAGTTCATCGTACTCTTTTTTCCCGGAGTTCAATTCCGCTATATGCTTTTCAAGGGCTTTCAAATTTTCAGCATTCTGGTGGAGTTTTTCTGCTTTGGAGATGCCAGTCTGCACGTTGGCCAATTCTTCTTTGGCGTTTTGCTGAAATTCCTCTTTTCCAGTCAGGCTGAAGCCACGCATGGCATACATGGCGCGGTTTGTCGCGCCGCGCAACTGAGCCGATATGTCCACTTCCGGAACGAATTCAGTAGCCAGGGTGCGGGCTCCATTTTCTGCTTGGTTCATCTTGACAACGCCGACGGCGCCTAAAATGACGGCCAACGCGAGAACGAGACTGAAGCCGAAAAATATTTTTTTCCCCAAGCTCAACTGTTGCATACGATTCCTCCTCACTGGTTTGTACAAATGGGGTCTGCCTGCAAGAATCCGCAGAATGTACACCCAGTGAGCATTATGCATGCCAATTTGTGAATAAGGACATGGAGCCTAAAAGAGGGTGCATGAAGTGGCCGGGGTCCTATCAAGAAACACATCGTCCTGCCGAGTAGGACAAAATCCTATGAGGAAGGACTCAGGAGCAATGTCAGTAGGGAAATACCCGGGAGCCCGGGGGCCGCTCTTGGATCGGGCAGGGAAATGTTTTTCACCGAACAGTCTTGGGGTTACTTTCTTTTGTAAAAAGCATTAAGTGTGGCAGGGGGGATATTAGGGGACTTTTTGAACTTTATTCTGTCACTATGCCTCTAAGAGAGCTGAAAAGATTTTATGTTAATCAATATTGAAATTAAAGTAACTTTAATTAAACAATGAATGTGTTTTTTTTAAATTATAAAATTTTGCAGCTATAATGAAAATAAACATGCAATCTGTGTGTGTTAGTATGTGCTAAAATACATGACACGGTGTGTTATATTTATTGGCAATCAGAAAATCAATATTGTATGTCGTGCTTTTTGAGCAAAGCGTAGAGGCGAGACCGAGAAAGTCCAGAGATTTCACAAGAAGAAGAGATGTCTTTGTTGGTAAACTCGACAAGCTCTTGCAAGTAATTCTTTTCCGCACGAGATAGCGCCTGATTACGGACATCTTGTAGCGGCGGCATCGATTTTTGGGGCTGGGAAGGGGAGGGAGAGGATTGTGATACTTCAGAACGGAGTTGATGAACACGGATTTCTTTGGGCAGGTGCCTCGCGAAAAGCACGGGCTCCTGGCGAGCGATGCTCACTGATCGATATACAGCTCCTACGAGTTCACGGACGTTCCCGGGCCACGGAAAATTTGTTGCGATGTCATAGAAATCAGAAGCAACCTGTTTACACGGCAGCTTTTCCTCCTTGCAGGCCTCGACGACATACGTATCGATTAAATCGGGGATATCCTGTTTTCTCTCCCGGAGCGGCGGGATATCAAGAGTAAATGCACTCAAGCGGTACAGGAGGTCACTTCGAAACTTTTCCGCTTCAACCATAGCTTTGAGGTTTTTGTTCGTGGCGGCAATGATTCGAAAATCACAGCGAAGTTCTTGCTCCGAGCCGACCGGGTGGAATTTTTTTTCCTGGAGCACCCGCAATAATTTTTTTTGTAAATCAAGCGACAACTCACCGATTTCATCGAGAAAAAGAGTGCCGCCATCCGCCGAACAGACCAATCCCTTCCGTTTTTTTTCAGCGCCGGTAAACGCGCCTTTCTCATGGCCAAAGAGTTCACTTTCGGCCAGGCTTGCACATAAAGCGGCGCAATCTACTACCACAAAATTCGATTTGCCGCGGGCTGATGTGGCGTGAATGGCTCCAGCGTACAATTCCTTTCCTGTGCCTGTTTCACCGGTCAAAAGCACGTTGATATCCGATGCCGCAGCCTGAGCTGCTTGGTCCAAAGAACGATTCAAAGAAGGACTTGTGCCGATTATCTGGTCGCGCTCTAAAGACAAGGATTCACGAGTTTCCTGGCGTTGTTTTCTGTAGGCCAAGGCTCTTGAGAGGCTTTGAGCGAGCAGGTCCATGTCTGGAGGTTTTAGGACATAATCCCATGCCCCATAGTGCATGGCCTGTTCAGCCGCATCCGGGTCTCCGTACCCGGTGACAATAATGATTTCCGGTTCGCCGGGAGTCTGCCGTAAGGATTGAACGGCCTCTATGCCATTGCCTTCTGGGAAGCGTACATCCAACAAGATTAAATCAATGTTTTGATCATAAGCCACAGCCAAGCCTTCAGCTAGCGAGTGCGCTTCCAGCGGCTGGTGCCCATTTTGGCGCACCGCTTCAGCAAAAATCCTGGTCACGATTTTTTCGTCATCAATAATCAGGACCGAGCCCATAGGAATCCTTTATTCACGTTTACTTCTGTTTATGGGGGGGCCTTCAGTAGGTCATGGGAGCGGATTGAAGGTCTTGAAAATATCACCACGGAGGCCAGATAGTTCCCCCATTACGAAATCAGTCTGTATATTCAGAGGCTTATTTCGCTTACCCTTCACGTCAGGGATGACTTTTGGCATCCTCCATGCATATCAGCGAATGGCCTTGAAAGATGCATAGCTCCACACTATGGGCAGGTCCCTGAGGCGAAATATGGATAGCACAAGAGTTCTTCGGCTGTCGTGAGCCATTTCTTTACCAATTAGGGCAAATCATTCGGGCAAGATTCTTCCATGAGAAACAATACTATAGATTGGGAATAAAATGCGCTGGAAAGACTTACATCCAAAGACTATACAAGTACAACTTATGCTGATAGTTGGGAGTCTAATTTTTATTTTTGGACTCATGTTGGCTCTGGTTGGCCACCAGAGCATGCGTCAGCAAGCATTGCTTGAAGCTCGAGACAAAGCTCAGATCATACTTGATCGCAATTTGGCTACGCATACCTACTTTAGCAAGAAACTCAAGACAAGCCTCTTTGCCTCATCTCAAGCATTTCGCGATAATGAGTATTTTGATCCAACATGGATGTCGTCCACCTATGCGATTCGCCATATCGAAAAATATTTTCGCCAAATAAATAATGAAGGCTACATTTACTCAGAAGAAGCCCTGAATCCCAAAAATCCAGAAAACACCGCGGATGCCATTTCTCGAGAATTTCTTGAGGATCTCCGTGATCATAATGATTTAAAGAGACGGAGCTTGATCCGGTGGATTGATGGAGAGCCATATTTGGAAGTTATGCGACGCGGGGAGATTTTTGAAGAAAAATGTCTTAGATGTCATGGTTCACCAAAGAACGTTCCCAACGGTGTGTTGGTCTTGTATGGAGACAAGGCCGGAAATAACAAAACTCCAGGTGATGTCGCGTCAGTTCTCTCTGTGCGTGTCCCCCTTTCAGATGCCTTTGACCATGCCGACCGGCTTGCCGGCGGAGTTTTTGCGTGTCTTGTTTTATTGACGATAGTCATAAACCTGATCGTCTACTATTTAACACAAAAATTTGTTTTCAGTCCGTTAAATACAATACGTAAAAAAGCCGCTCGTCTAGCTAGTGGAGACTATATCAACGGGGAGTCAATTCCTCTGCCAAAAGGGGAAGAGCTACAGTGTTTAACTTTATCCTTCAACTCTATGATGAATACAATTCAAAATCACATATATAAGCTTGAAAATATTGTGAGCGTGCGTACTCAGCGTCTGCAAAAGGCAAATCAAGAACTTCATGAAGAAGTTGAGCACCGTAAAGCGATAGAAAGAGAGCTTATACGGGAAAAATTTGAACTAGAGTATGCTGCTGAAAAAATTGAAGTTCTCAGCGGCCTGCTGCCCATATGCGCACAGTGTAAAAAAATTCGAGATGATCAAGGGTACTGGAGCCAAATAGAGCTTTATATAAGTAAATATTCTCAAGCTGAATTCACCCATTCTATATGCCCAGAATGTGCTGAGAAGCTTTATCCTGAATATTATGAGAAATCTAGTAGTTAAAATTTTTTTGATTGCGAAGTAGGTTGCCCAGTCAAGGAGAGCTGATCTATGCCTCACAGTGATGAGAATAAATGGGAATCGATGTTTACCTATGCACCACTTCCTTATCAATCTCTTGATTGCGATGGAAATTTTTTAGATTTTAATAGTGCATTTATGAATGTACTTGGCTATGAAAAGAATGATCTCATAGGAAGAAACTTTTCTGAACTCTTACATCCTGACTGGGTCGAGCACTTTAAGGAGAACTTTCCCCGGTTCAAGGCTGTAGGTGAAATCCTTGGTGTGGAATTTGAGATGATCAAAAAAGATGGCTCATCTATTTTGGTTCATTTTCATGGCAAAATTCAGCACAATGAGCTTGGTGAGTTTGAAAGAACACATTGTATTTTTCAAGATGTTTCTTCACAAAGGGCAGCTGAAATTGCGCTTCGCCGCAGTGAAGAGCGTTTCGCTCAAATTAACAAAGTGCTTCTTGAGCTTGGCACAGATTATAAAAAGAATATACATAATTTAACGGCCTTGGCTGGGCAAATGTTGGGTGGAACTTGCGCTCTTTATAATCGCTTGGAGGGAGACCTTCTCTGCTCTGTCGGCCAGTGGAAGACTCCGGTAGATTATGACCCCTGTGATTTTCCAGAAGGCCATATATGCTATGACGTCATTTACCAACAGAAAGATGATGTGCTTGTCATTGAAGATTTGCCACGCTCGATCTACGCACAAACCGATCCGAATGTGAACAAATATAATCTGCAGACCTATGTTGGGAAATGCGTTTTTTGTTCTGATGACCCCGTTGGGTCATTGTGCGTGGTTTTTCAATCTCCACTGGCCCCATCAGACAATGACAAGCGATTTCTCAGCACCATCGCAGCTGCTATTTCGCGTGAGGAGGGACGCCATCAAGCCGAACAGGCGGTTCAAGCAAGCAATGAGCTCATCAGCAGTATTCTTAGAAGCGCACCGGTTGGTATTGGTCTTGTTGACCGAGATCGCACTATAGTCGAGGTCAATGACCGTTTATGTGCTATGACAGGATATACCAAGGAAGAGCTTCTTCATCAGCACGCAAGTGTTTTTTATCCCAGTAATGATGAATTTGAGCGTGTTGGCAACATCAAATACGAGCAGCTTCACGGCGAAGGCTATGGCAATGTTGAGGCAATCTGGCAACGGAAAGATACGTCGCTGATCCATGTTCGACTTACCTCTACACTTCTGGACCCCCAAGACCCCTCGCGAGGTGTCACGTTTTCAGCCCTGAATATCAGTGGTGAAAAGCTGGCTAAGGAGGAGCAGGCAAAACTGCAAGCACAACTCGCGCAGTCAAACAAAATGGAATCTCTTGGGCGCCTGGCTGGAGGTATTGCTCACGATTTTAATAACGTGCTTCATGTGATAAGTGGTAATCTCGAAATGATGGCCTTACGCAGTAATTCGCAGCAGGCCGTTGGGCTAAATCGAATCCAAACTATTCAGAAGTCGATTGATCGGGCGTCACAATTGGTTCAACAGATGCTTTTATTCAGCCGCAAGGCGGAAAGCTATAAACAGAGTGTAGATTTAAATGAAGAAGTCGAACAGACTCTCCATATTCTGGAACGCAGCGTTCCCAAAATGATTTCCATAGAAACCTTTCTGCCTGACGGCCTTCCTCCAATTTCAGCTGATCCGGTCCAGGTTGAACAGGTTCTTTTGAACTTGGGCAGTAATGCTGAAGCGGCTATGCCCGCCGGTGGCAGGTTTATTGTTGAAACCAGTGACATCTTTTTAGACCATGACTTCGTCCGTATGCACACCGAGGCAAAAGAAGGGCGATACATTTGCCTCTCTGTATCAGATACCGGCCACGGTATGGATGACAAGACACTGAACCATGTTTTTGATCCCTTTTTTACAACCAAAGAGATCGGCAAAGGGACCGGGCTGGGCTTGGCCTCGGTCTATGGAATAGTGAGAGCACATGATGGGTTTATCCGCTGTTATAGTGAACCAGGAAAGGGAACAACGTTTCATATTTATTGGCCGGTTGTGTCTACTCAAAAAGATGGTGCAAAGCAAAAAGGCCAGATGTCTCACCAAGATCTTGAGTCTGGAGAAGAAACGATCCTTATCGTCGATGATGAAAAGGATATTCTCGAATTGACCGCCGAAGCCTTAGAAATTCAAGGCTATACTGTCTATATGGCCGAAAACGGAGAACAGGCCTTGGCCATGTACTCAAAGTATGAAGAATCTATTGATTTAGTTATTCTCGATTTGAACATGCCCGGGATGGGTGGCGCATCATGTCTACGCCAACTCAAGAAACTGCAACCAAGTATAAAAGTGATACTGGCAAGTGGTTACTCAGCGCATGGTCAAGCCCAAGAGATTGCTGACCGAGCTTCAGCATTTATCGGTAAGCCGTATCATTTACGAGAATTGTTGAAAACAATTCGTCGAGTAATTTCGTAGTGACCTCCGAAAATTGCCCAGGCGTGATAACGCAAATTTGACCACCCTCTGGGGTATTTCAAGGTAGGTTGCCTCTGCCGGGGGTAGGGAAGCGTTTTGGATATGCAAAATGCTAATGCCTGGGGTAGACGGTGGAGAGGCAAATTTCACTCGAGTTCAGGCCATGGGCTCATTAGAGCCCATAAGTACTCCTTGGTGAGTACCAGGGAAATCCAGCCTGCTGGCCAGCTCTTTTCCGTGATCGATCATACGTTGCAAATGCGATGAGGGCTGTTGCAATCCATTCATTTGCCAGTCTGTGCACAGGGAGAGTGCTAGCACCAAGGCGCTAGGCGTTGAGCGGCGCATCTATCTGTCCGGGCCATGACCTGGTCCAATCCCTCCACAATTTTGTTTGTACCGATCGTCAGAATGATCCGCCGCGGTCCAGCTGGCGCAGCTTGCTCCACATTTCCGGGGTCATGAAAAAGATTTGCTGTTTGTCCAGGCCGTAGACTCGGCCTCCCCAGGGCAAAGGTGCCTGGTAATCTTCGTGCAGATGCCCGTGCAACACCAAGGCTGCCCCGTTGTTGCGGGCGGCTTGGGTGAGCTGGGCAAATCCGCGGGGGTGGGTGTCTGGAGCGTCGTGGGTGAGCAGGATATCCACCGGTTCCTCGGCGGGAGTCGCAGGGATGTCCTCGGGGAAGATCGCGGCCCAATGTCCCCGCGGCAGTTGTTCCTTGTTGGCCTGGGCATCATGGGAGTGGTATTCAGCGCAAGCGTGGCGGTTCGGCCAGTGTGGTGGGGCTGGGGGCAACCAGATTGCCTCGTCGAAGGCGCCGGAGAGGCCGCGGATGCGCAAGCCGTCCACGGTGATCGTTTGCTGATGCAGGTGTCGCGACCAGAGGCAGAAATGGTTTTCCAGAAAGGCTGGGGTGTCCACGTCGTGATTGCCCAAAAGAAACCAGGTCTTGGCGATCAACTCGGCGCCCAAGGGGGCGAGTTCCTCTGTCAGCGGGCGCTGCGGCGTCTGGTCGCCGAGCAGGAAAATGCCCTCGATGCTGGACGGAGTATACTGCCCGGCGATGTCCAAAAGTTCTGTGAAGTCGCCGTGGGCGTCGGCAAAAAAAAGGAGCATACGGGTCTCCATTGGTGTTGTGAAATTCGGCTGTCGACTGGAAGGGACGCAAAATGAAACGAACAATATAACAACCTTTTGTCACAAGGCAAGGATTTTGAAGAGGTATGCCGGACGTGGTGTTTGGCACTGAGGCAGGAAGTGGCGCATTCTTCTGGAGCGACCCCAGGAACAGGATTTAAAGCCAAAGAAGATGCAAAAAACGTTCAAGGTCGCAGCGTACTTATCCGTACGTAAGAGTTTGAACGTATTGCGGCAACTCAGCCATTAGGAGATCCCCTTGGCCTGAGGGCATCCGCCAAATTTGCTGTGGGTGATGTGATTCTGGGCTTCTGGAAAGCCCGGTATAAAAAGACTACCCGAGTACGGTCCACTCACGCTACTGGGTGCAAAAAATGCTCATGTCCTGAGCAATATACTCAAATGTCATTAAAGGATCCTGGCTCTTTGGGCCAGGATCCTTTAAGTTAGGTCCGACCCCGTATCGTCTTTTCAATCCCAAAAAAGTGAGGGGCGTATGAAAATTGTATTCGCAATCACCCTTTTGCTCGCTATTGCAATGGGTTCGGCGCAGGCTGGCCTGTCCTTGGACCTGGAGGAATACCGGTGGAAAAATCGTTTGTTGATCATCTTCGCCCCTTCAAAAACGGACCAGACTTATCTGAAACTGCAACACGCCTTGGATCGGGCAGAGGATGCCCTGCAAGGCCGGGATATGCTTGTTTTTCATCTCTTTGCTTCAGGCAGCGGCTGGGTGGGGGACATCCCTGTGCATGCCGAGGCTGTCCGCTCTTTTTATCGCCGCTTTGACGTGCAGGACCAGGATCTGAACCTGATTCTGATCGGCAAGGATGGAGGAGAAAAAGTCCGGCAGGTGGGCAGTTTTGATCTGCAGGATATCTTTGATCGTATTGACGCCATGCCCATGCGCCAACAGGAGATGAGGGAGCGCCGGGAGATAAAGAATGGGGGGGCCGCTGATTGATGTCCCAGACCATGCCCATGGAATATAAACTGAATCCGGGCCGGGGCCGGGCCCGCCGTTAAAGGCTTGGAAAGGGCCAATGAGCCGGTTCCAGTTCATCCCTTTGAGAGAGGCTTTTTTCTGTGCCCGCATGCAGGACATCCAGGAATGCATTGGCCATCGCGACCCGCACATGACCGACCGGTCCACTCACGTCGCCAGTAGCCGGGTATACCAGGCTTTCGTGGTTTTGGGAAAATACCGCCCTAATCATCCGGATTCCTCGCCACTAAATCCCAAAAGGTGATTCGGAATAGGCTGTCACCTGACACCCTCCATACATGGCTACAACGCACCAGTCCGGGCATGGGTGCTCAAAAAGCTTTTCAAAAACATAATATGCTGGAGCATATGACGCTTAGCCCCATCTTTATCTCGGCCTGAGATAGCACTAAGAATTTTAAAGTGGTGCTGTTCTATAATCTCTAAATTTTTTGGTGTCTCATATAATAAGGAATGAAGCTCGTTAATACTACTAAACATTTGCTCATAAAGTCTTTTTATGAGATCGATATAAATAATATTATGCGTTGCATAAGCTATCCCAAGATGGAATGCAATGTCTGCATCTCGTGCGCTGTTTTTGTCTTGATTATTTGCTCTGTTTTTTGAAAGCGCCTCTTCCATAAATTGAATATCTTGATCTGTGGATCTCTCTACAGCAAGAACAACACCATAACTTTCCAGCCCAGCGCGAACCTCTAAAAGGTCATATATCGATTCATCATTACATGTTGTAACAGTGGAAAAAGGATTTACTGATATGTGTGGCTTTGAAAATGTGATAAAATAAGTATCGTTCTCATCTTTTTCTACGCATCCCGCCTCCCACAGTGCCTTCATTGCTTTCTCTGCAGATAAACGTTCAACTTGCATCATCTGAGCGATATCATTTTCCGTTCCCAGGTATTCTCCTGGTTTCAAAGATTCGCTATATATACTTTCGTGAATTTTGCTAAAGACCAACTCAGGCTGAGGGTCGGTTTTTCGATTTGATAGAGTTTCAAATTGGATAGCGTTTGCAAACTTATTATGCAAAGCATCACATACCAGTTCTTCAGCGCTAACATATTGTCCTGACTTTATCTGTTCTTCTATCAGCTCTTTAAGGTCAGAAGGTAGGGAAAGATTCATGTTGAATTCTCCACTTTTTTTATGAATTTATCTAAATGTAAAAATCATTCCAAATATATATCTTTTTAAACTCAATAACCTTCGATACAAAGGTCGCCAGGCTGGCCTGGGAAGTTATTCTTAATGCCTGTTCTTTATAATCTTTATCAATCAAAATCGCAAGCTTCATATGAGATCAAAACCAAATGAAACATGTATATAATGAATAAAACGTTCTTGCTATAGACATTTTCTGCTTCCAATCTCAGGCAAAGCGGTAAGCCAATTAGCCTTCATGCATCGGCACTAGGATTTATCTGCCTAAAAGCTATCCGGCATGGAAAATGACATAAAAAAATGAGTGGAGGTCCAAACCTACGTTACTTTACTTCCCAGCGGTTATTTTAGACGATGGAGAAAATTTTGCTCGGCACCGTGTGCGCTTTTCACACCGCTTTGAATAGTTTACACCCTCATGCCCTCGCCTTTGCCGAGGACCTCATTGACTTTGCTGTTCTAAATTGCTGCGTCATCTCCGATGACTCCTTTCGGACTACTTGGGCAGAATTTTCTGCGACCCTGGAAAATGTTCATTTCCAGGCCGATCGCATCTCAACCGATCACTTGTATTTCTAGCAAGTTGACCCAAAACAAACAAACGGTACCTTTTCCCATGAAACGCTGGATAATTTTCTTGGCCCTTTTGGCCGCCTTTCCGCCACTTTCAACAGATATGTATCTTCCAGCTATCCCCAACCTGGTTCGGCTGTGGGATAAGCCGCTGTGGTATATCAACTTGACACTGATCGTCTTTTTCGTGACCTACAGCTTTTTTTTACTCGTCTACGGCCCTTTGTCCGACAGATGGGGGCGCCGCCTGGTATTAAAAGCAGGCATATCTCTCTATGTCGTAGCCAGTTTCCTTTGCGCCTTGGCTCCCAATGCACTGACGCTCATCGTCCTGCGCATGCTCCAAGCCGCAGGAGCAGCTTCAGCAGCTTCTCTGGCGCTGGCCTTGTCCAAGGATGTCTTCGGATTCCACGAACGAGAGAAAGTCCTGGCCGCGATCGGGGTGGTCATTGCCTTGGCCCCCATGTCGGCGCCAATTATTGGCGGCTGGACTATGGCAATTGTTTCCTGGCGCTGGATATTCATCCTTCTTGCCGGCTTCGGCATTGTCGCCTTGATCGGTGTGCATAGAATGGAAGAAACGCTCCATCCCGACCTCAGAACGCCGCAACTCAGACTGATCGCCGACTATCTTCAATTGTTGCGCAATCGAGCCTATATCGCATTGGTCCTCGTTGTCTCTCTGGCCATTGTGCCTTTGTTCGCCTTTATTGCAGCGTCATCGGAGATTTATATCTCCCGCTTGGGCCTGAGCGAACAGGCCTACGGGTACTTTTTCGGCTTTAATGCCCTGGCACTCATGAGCGGGTCCCTTGTCTGCACCCGCATCAGCGGTAAAATCAAATCACAAACTATTCTGACCTTGTGCTATCTCGGGGTTACTCTGGGCGGAGTGCTGCTTGTTCTGGTGCCACATACATCCCCTTGGTCCCTGGCCCTGCCGATGTTGGCCATCTCCTTTTCGGCGGGCTTGAGCCGCCCACCGAGCAACAACTTAGTGCTTAAACAGGTCCAGCAGGGAGCAGGGGCCGCTTCCTCCCTCTTGATGTTTACGTTGATGACCGCTGGAGCGATAGCGATGGGCGTGATCTCTCTGGGATGGGAAGACAAAATCACGGCGCTGGGGATAATGGGAAGCGTCTGTGGCCTGTTGGGAAGTATTTTGTGGTGGGGCTTGAAACGCAAACTGTATATCCAAACTGCGACATAGCCCAAAATTTCGGGGACTTTTTCCCTGACCTGCCGTAAATTGCATAGTGCTCCGGGGCACATTTCGCTTCCCCACTGATTTGAGACAATACCTCCACCTCAAGCCAATGGGGAAGGCTTTATATCGCGTTGGCCTGCTCAGAAGGCCTGAATTTGAGCGGGACTGCTGAGCAGCGAAAAAAAAAATCTATGCAGCTAGGCTGTTATGCTGATCATGAATTGAAAATTTATCTCTCTGTTTCATCGGCAACTGTTAACAAACTTTCAAGCGAATTATTTGTTAACATTACAGGTAGATAAAGCATATAATCAAATCAACCTACTCCCAGAGCACCCTATTGAACTTTGATATCTGGAGTGCTATTTTACTTCTTGTTTCTAAGTAAGCTACTGGCATAAAAGAGTTATTCGCTACGGACTGACAAAGCCAAACCCGTCGTGAGGCGGGGACGGAAAGCCACGGGTCTCAATGAGACAGCCGGGTTGCCGGATGGGATCTTTCGGGACCCAGGAAGCGTTTTTCTCAAAACCCGTTTCCTGGCCTATTCGCCTCACCCATCGTCAATCCCTACCTTTCGCCCCTTTGCCTCTCCTGGTTTTGTGTATCGCGTTCATTTCCTCTGATACCGTTGCCATACGGCACACTTCGGTTGGTCAGGGCGCGTTGCCCTATCCAAAGTCTAGCAACCAACTCGGGGAGGGGCACTGCATGTCGATTCTTTTTTCCCGCCTCAAGGGCCTCCATGGCGGTTCGGCACACCATCTTGTTGAAAAATTTCCGGATCAAGACAAGCATTCAGTGGTGTATAATACTCCGCTGCAAGGGAAAGTTATTGCCAACGATCAAGTCCACCATGTGCTGGAGCGAATGTCGACCACCGAAAGCCCAGAATTGATTCTTCATATCCCGCAGGATGAATATGACGAGATCAGGGAATTTATTTTACGCAAAGTGGAGAAAAAGACGGCCATAGTCGAAAATATTTCATCAGACTCTGGCTGTGCGACATTTCTTCGCGAGGTAGCTCCTTTGCGCTGGAGTTTCAAATACGACTACCATCTCTTTTTTTTCGAAACTTCGGCCCATGGACTCTGTAGCGAGACTGAAGAAATCTATCAGCTCGCCTTGCCCCCATGTTTGTACCAAGAGCGGCGTAGCAGCCAACGCTACCGACTCTGGCCAACGTACAAGGCCACCCTCAACGACATGCCGGTCCTGGACATCTCCCAAAAAGGGATCCGCTTCCGCGGTCACCATGATCTCAGCCAGACCAATGAGATTGCCGGGGCCCAACTGGATTTGCCCCTCGTGGAAAGCTCAGATCAAACCCAGTTATACCCCGGAGGACAGATAGTTATTCCCTTAACGATGATAGCCAATCGGTCGCCATCTCCGGAGGGATACCAGTATGGTGCGTATTTCAAGGGGGAATGGGAAGAGTCGGCCATCAAGACGCTCAACGACTTCCTCCTTGCTGTCAAAAAACATAACAGGGAGGAACAACTATGAGACAAACCAGCAAGAATGCTTGATGAGCCCAACGGGGGGCGGGGAACCCTATTGAAGTTTTTTGGCTAAACTGTAACCCGGACCACTGTCGGGTTAGTTTCCCCGCCCTAGGCAGGGCGGGGACCACCTGTTTTCGAATCGAAACTGCATAGCCTACTCAAATGTCATTGAATATGTCCCACAAAAGCCTCTTTTTTACCCTGCGAGTCTCCGCTGTAAGCAGCAATTGGCCCCTGTCGTGCGACCCGGTATCAACGCATTCCGATCAACAATCTCGCCGTTCTTGGGCGTCAGCCGAAGCAAGCGGCCGTTCTGTTTGTCCTCCAAAAGCCAGATGGCACCATTTGGACCCTGCTCAATTTCCCGGATGCGTTTGCCCATGGCAAAGCGTTCTGCCTCATGGGCCTTGGTCCCGTTCATTTCAATGCGGACCAGAGATCGGGATCGCAGCCCGCCAAGGAATGCATCACCCTGCCATTGCTGGAAAAGGGCACCGTCATAGATAATCAGGCCTGAAGGGGCAACGGTGGGAACCCAGTACATTTCAGGTGCATTAAATTCCGGGCGGGTGTCATGATCAGGGATGGGAATTCCTGAATACTGGTCGCCCCAGGAAACAATGGGCCAACCATAATTGTCTCCCCTGACAATCAAGTTGAACTCGTCCCCGTGCCTGGGTCCCATTTCATGAGTCCACAGCCGGCCCTGGCGATCAAAGGCAATCCCCAGAATGTTCCGGTGCCCCAGCGTCCAGAAGGTTTTGGCAAGGTCTCCCTTATTCTGGAATGGGTTGTCAGGCGGAACAGATCCGTCCTCGTTTAAACGGATAACCTTGCCCAGATTCTGGGTCCAGTCCTGGGCCGGGGTCTGCTTTTGGCGATCACCAGAGGTGATGAACAATTTTCCGTCCGGGCTGAATGCCAGCCGGTGCGAGTAGTGCCCGCTGCCGGGTACTTTAGGGATCTGTTTCCAGATAATCTGATGGCCTTCGAGTGCAGGCCCGGCATCGTTGAAACGAAGCGTTGCCCGGATCACAACCGCACCTTTCTTGCCTGATGCGTCCTGCTCAGCATAGGAAAGGTATATCCAGTGGTTGTCCTCAAATTGCGGGTGAAGAATAACATCCCCCAATCCCCCCTGGCCGCCGTAGGCCACCTTGGGCACCCCCTGAACCGCTGTCCGGGTGCGGTCATCCACATTGAACAGGATCAGATTGCCTTTTTTCTCCGTGACAAGCAGATTTTTGTTCGGCAGAAAGCACATGGCCCAGGGTTCATCAAACGCCCCAAAACTTTCAACATAAAGCGTTGACCCGGCATTGCCCGTCACGGCGTTGTCGGCAGCTCCGGCCGGGATGGACAATAACACCAGGATAAATAAAGGAACCAGGTGTTGTATCGAAGAACATACTGGTTTCATGGGTGATCTCCTCCAATCTTAGGGGTGGTAAGTCACATACCATCGTTTTCACCTGTTTGCGTAAATGGCATCTATTCTGCCTGCGTAGCAGAAAAGCAAAATACATGACATGGCTAATCTGGTACAAAACTTTGGTATGTGGTGGTGCCATTGTCCCACCTCAGTGTCCAACAAAACTGTAACCCGGACCGCTCGTTCCAAAAGACTCACACTCGGGATGTGGGCGCCTGATAGCGTCAGGGAGCAGAGAAGACGAGTGCGCCAGGGAGCGCAGAGCAGCGCGTTTTGTGCGTTGCCGTGATCCAAAAAAAGGCAGCAGGCAACAAACGGCGTTGCCCACTGCCCAGAGAGGGCAGAGCCCTCGGCGTTTGAATGCTGATCCTAGTACGCCTTCTTCATCCACCCGGTTTCCTTGTCGATAAGCAGTTTTTCAACCAGGGAGCCGTCTTTGGTTTCGATCCTGGCTTCAAAAACCCCGTCTTTTTCGTTGACCGCACCTATCTTCAGGTTCGGATTGCCAGCCACATAATCTTCAGCAAGGTTCCGGGCCTTGGACTTGGTCAGCGGGGCCATCTCCTGCTCTCCGCCGTAGGGACCGTATTGGCCGCGACCCCATTGTTCCCCTCTCCAACCGGGACCCTGTCCGCCGTGCATGCGGCCTTGACCGCGATAGCCGGGCATCATCCCCGGGCCCCTGCCTTGGTCTTGCCAGCCGTGCATCATGCCGGGGCCCATCTGCCTGCCTTGCCAGCCATGCATGCCCTGGCCACGGTAGCCCCGCATCATGCCAGGCCCCATGCCCTGTTGCCCGTATTGCTGTCCGCACCAGGGGCAAAACCAGCCCTGGCCTTGGGGTTGTTGGGGACCATAGCCTTGTCCGTAACCCGATTGCTGGGCCAGAACCGCCCCGGCGGAGACGATCAACGCCGCGGTCATGACCGCAATAAGAAGCATCTTTTTCATGGTTTGTCCTCCTGAGAATAAAGGTTCGACAGTGTGCACCCCAACAAAATCCGGCGCGGGAATCAAGACCGGACCAGATAATTGCGCATCATGCCCAGATCTTCATGTTCCAGATTGTGGCAATGGTAAAGATAGAGCCCCTTGTGATCGGCAAAACGCATGATCACAGCCACTCGCTCTCCAGGCATGACCAGGACGGTGTCCTTCCAGCCACGGTCCAGAAATCGGTAGCCAGGGCCGCCGAAGCGACCGATAACCTGGAATGACAGGCCGTGGATGTGCATAGGGTGGGGCATGGCCATCATGGATCCCTGATTGATAAATTCCCAGATTTCAGTGCTTCCCAGGCGTACCATCTCATCAGGGGCCACTTCCGTCATGTCGAAGGTTCGTCCATTGATGGTCGGCTGCATATGGTTCATGGTCAAAAAGAAACGTTTGGGATTGTCGCGGTTCACGGCCTCAGCGGGGTCCAGGCGTTCGAGGCGAGCGAGGCGTTGCGGAGGAGAAGTCCGAGTCCGGCCGGTTCGGCGGACCTGAAAACGGGCCAGTTCGAAACCAGCGCCAAGAGGTGGACTCACCCGGCTGGACATCATCCCCATGTGGCCGCTGCCGGGAGTAAAGGGCAGACTCTGCAGAGCAATCGGCGTCTCCTGGGACGATCCTGCGAAATCGACCCAGAGATCCACACGTTCACCTGGTCCGAGCATGATATCCGGAACAGACCACGGGCTTTCGAGCAATCCGCCGTCTGTGGCGATGATTTCCAGGTTCCTGCCGTCGCTCCAGGCCAGGCGGTAGATCCTGGAGTTCGAACCGTTGAGCAGCCGGAGTCGGTAGGGGCCCTCCTGGACATCAAAGGTGGGGTCCGCCTGCCCGTTGATCATGATCCGGTTGCCCAAAAATCCGTTCATCCGTTCCATGGGGGAGCGCAGGTAGACGAGGTCGTTGGTGGGGCTGAACGTCCGGTCCTGAATCACCAGGGGGAGGTCGCGGTCGCCTGTCGGAAGGCCCAGGGCCTGTTCTTCTTCGTCGCTGACCACGAAAAGTCCGGCCATTCCGCCGTAAACCTGGGTGCCGGTCAAACCGTGGGGGTGGGGATGGTACCAGTAGGTGCCAGCTCTGTTGGTGACCGTAAACTCGTAGACATACTCCTCCCCAGGCAGGACAGCCAGCCTGGGATGCCCGTCATTTGCCGGAGCAACGTGCAGCCCGTGCCAGTGGACAATGGATTCCTGAGGGATGCGGTTTTTGAACCGGATGCGGACCCGCTGCCCTGTTCGTAACCGGAATATTGGCCCCAGCCAGCTTTCCTCCAGCTGCTGCAGCTGGTTGGGATCGCCCTGGAGGACTTTGCCTGCAAAGCGCCAAATGTCGGTCTTTTCGCCAGGAAAAACGGAAAGACTGTCCTGGATAGCTTGGAGTTCAACGTCCAGGTCGGGTTTGGCGGCCCCGGCCTGCATCGGCCACAAGGAACCAGAAGCTGTTACCAGCCCCAGGGCGCCCAAAAACTGCAGAAATGCTCTTCGATCCATACTCTTCTCCAATGCTGGCAGGGCGTTGTGGGGCCTTTGGGAGCAGCCCTGACGATTTGTCGCTAGCTGTGGACCTGGCTAAGAGAGCTGTTCAGAGTCCATCCTTACCCTAGACCACTCGAAGTATCGAGGGTCAAGCACGAGTTTGGCGAAAAGATTTTGTCGCAGTGGGGGATCCGTTGAAAATCCTCAATGGCAGCAAAATGGCGAAAAATTCAAGCTCGTGTATACGGATATGCAAGTCTGATTGTTTTTGCCGTCCCCCATTAGGCAGATAGGGTGCTTAGCGCCAATCAGTCAGGGTATAGCTTAGCTGATTGGCGTGCATGGGTCGAAGATGGGGCATGGAGAAGAGAGTAGGATGCGGTTGGTCACGCTTAGGACCGCTGAAAAAGGTCTCGCCGGGCCTGGCGTGTAAGGCGAGGAAGAGGGGCTGTGAGATCTGGCCCCGCTCTCAGCGGGGCATGGGCACAAGGCATACCGTCGCTGTCGAACGCAATTCCTTGTCGGCGGATTCCATGCAAATTTCTTTGACGGTGTGTAACGCTTTCGCGGCGACGGTTTCATTCCAGAACCAGTTGTCGAAGGCTTGGCTACTTGGCACACCGGCGTCCGGACGGGAAGAGGCGGCTTCAAAATAAAAGGTCTGCAAATCCTGAACCGCCAATCGCAAGGCCTCCCCCGGGGTATTCTCTTGTGGTGGCGTGGTGGGAGAGCCATGCAGGAGATAGTCCGCAAGCAGGGAAACCGCCCCTTCCGGGGTGTAGGTTGCCATCGCCGTCCTTGCGTTTCGTTCTCGTCCAAGGTCGTACCAGGGCCTGAGTTCCGCCACTTCCCGGTGCAGAGATTCGACGAGGCGCTCTTGTGTCGTTTCCTTTGCGGCGGTTGCGGAAGAGGGGATCGGGCAGGCCCAAGTGGTTTCTCCTGCTTCGTCTTGTGCCGGTTCCGGGGCGTCTTCGGGAAAGGATTCGAGGACAGGACCGTGCTGTGCCTCCAGGAGCCGTAAGGCCGCCAGGAGGACCCGAGTTTGGAACTGGGGGTGATCAGGTGTGCCCAAAGGCCGGCCGAGTTCGAAGGGGACCCACAACGCCCGGGGCGGCTTAATGTGCTGGGTGTGCTCGGCGATAAGACTGATTTGTGTGGTGGGAATGCCGTTTTCCTCCAGATAGTGACCAAGCGCGCCCACGGCGCGGGTGCAAAATGGTCAGACCGGGACCAGGAATGCGGCGTCTACTTGGTCGCCGAGTAAGAGTTGGGCCAGGTTGTGTGCCGGAGCAGCCATGGCCTCCGGGGTCGCCGCGCCCATGAAGGAATAGTGAAAATCGGCCACACTTCCGATCGCCTGTTCGTTAGCCAACTCGTGTAGCCGGTCCAAAGGAAAGATTACGTTCCAATCCTGGGCGAATCCGGTGCGATCAAAGTTCGAAGAGATGTGGGTCATGACCAGATCCCTGGCCGGGGTATCGCCGGGAATGACCCGATAGTCGCCTTCCATACCTGTAAACGGCCGATCGCCTCGGCGGTGCAGGCCAGCTGTGGAGATGATGGCTACTCTGCGCCGGGGAAGTTCACATCCCGGAACCCACGGTGTCGTTGCAAACGTTGGGCAGGGCAGGTTCACCAAATGGGAATGCATAGGTTCGGGAATGTGCTCCAGTCGGGCCATGATTTCCTCCACGGGCATTTCGCTGATTGTTGAAAAATTCCTTGTAACGCAGGTCGTTCAAAAAACCCGATGGGCGGCGACAAAACGTTCAAGGTCGCAGCGTAGGTATTCGCACATACGGGGGGGAACGTATTGCAGTTTTGCTGCCATTGGGAGTCGTTCAACGCCCTGTCAGATAATGGCTTGGATCGGCAAAGGCAGTGTGTCTCGGCTCGTGAGCACCGGGCAGGCCAGGCAGGTTTCGCGGGTCGGACGGTGTGGGCATTCGTGGCATTTTGTGGCCAATTCGATGGCGGCTTCGATTTCGCTGTGCAGTTTTTGGTAATCTCGGATCTTTTGTTCCAAAAGTGTCTTTTCCTGGCGCAGGTAGTGTACGACCGTGGTTGAAGCCTCGGCCCCGGTCTCGCTTTGGCCCCTGACCCGGTAGATGTGTTCGATATCTTTGAGGGCCAGCCCGGCGTCTTTGAGTTTTTGGATATAAAAGACTGTGTCCGCGGCCTGTGGCGAGAAGAGGTAAAATCCTCCCGGGCTCCTGTCGGCCGGATGGATAAAGCCTTTTTCCAGGTAATAGCGTACCGTCCTGACGGTGACCTCCGCCTTGGCGGCCACCTCGCCGATTTGCAGCAACTGGGGTGTGGGTGCGACAGGCATAGTCTCTTTTGACTATACAGTTACGTAACCGTCAAGATGCAAAGTAAGCTGCGACAGTGTCCTGAACGGGGTGGGAAATCCCTGGATCGCTTCAGTGCGAAGCGGATCTGATTCGACGGGTGACGTGAAGAGCGGTTGTGGCTATGGTCGGAGTACCAAGGCCTTTCCAGAGTTGACAGTGCGCTTTTTTCCCAGGAATGGGGGGTATTTTGAACAACAAAGAGACCACAATTATGTCTACCGTGAAAGGGAATGAAGAAAGCGCAGTGCTGGCTTCGCCCAAACGGATCGTCCTGGAGCCGACCACCCGCTGCAATTTGGCCTGCCGCATGTGCGTCAAGCAAAGCGGCGAGCAGGCCATCTGCGAGGGGGATATGCCCCCGGCCACCTTTGCTCATCTGGCTTCGGTCCTGCCACAGGCGGAGGCGGTCACCTTCAGCGGCATCGGCGAACCGCTTTTGCATCCCCGGTTGGAGGAGTTGATCGCCCAAGCTCAAACGCTTCTTCCGCAGACGGCGCAAATCGGGATGCAGAGCAATGGGGTCCTGATGACGCCGCAACGAGCCCGCAGCCTGCTCCAAGCCGGGCTCAGCAGGATCTGTCTTTCCGTGGACGGGTCATCCCCGGAACTCTTTTCCCGTATCAGGCGGGGAGGGCAGCTCGGGGATCTCGAGCAGGCCTTTGCCATTCTGGATCGGGCGCGACGGGAAAGCGGACGCTCCCTGCAGCTTGGGGCCCAATATGTGCTGCAGCGCGACAATGTTGAGCAATTGCCGGCTGCGGTGGAGTGGGCCGCCGGACAAGGGGTCGATTTCTTTCTGGTTACCCATCTTCTGCCGTACGGCGAAGCAGCACTCTCCCAGAGCCTTTTCCCCTTGAGTACGGATGCTTCCAGGGCGTTATTCCAACGCAAGCGCCGGGAGGCTGAACAGCAGGGGCTGGATTTATTTCACTATTTCCAGGTGCGGTGGAAGTACAACAAATCGTCCGCTGAAAAGCGTCTGGTCCGTTTTGTCGAGGATATGGTTCAAGAAGCCGCGAACCAGGGCATAGCCCTGAATCTGGGGCTGCTTCTTCAAGAGGCGGATATCGCCGTGGACGAGGTGGAATCGAGTTTTGTTCGGGCCGAACAGCGGGCGGCGCAGTGCGGCGTGGAGCTGTCTCTGCCGGCGTTGGCTCCGACCTTTCAACGCCACTGCGCATTCGTTGAAGACGGGTGTACCTTCATCGCTTGGGACGGCAGTGTCCATCCCTGTTATTATCTGTGGCACACGTATTCCACTTGGCGCAAAGGGCAGCGCAAACCGATTCAGGCCAAAGTCTTCGGCCATGTGGACCGGGAGGATTTGAAAGCTGTTTGGAATTGCCCGGAATACAGGAGCTTTCGCAAACAGGTTGTGAGCTACGAATACCCCTATTGTTGGGAATGTACATTTTTCCCTTGCAACATGGTGGACACCGACGCATTTGAAACGGATTGTTATACCCTGGAAGTTCCCTGTGGCGACTGCCCCTGGGGACAGGGCATCGTGCAATGCCTGCGCTGAGCCGGGCGCAACAAACAGGCTCATCGTATTGTGCTTGGGTCCAGAAGTCTTTTTTATCCTGCATTGGAAGGGCGTAGGGTCTTTTGAGGGTTTGCATGCCGTCGTTGAGGCGGAAGGTGTATAAGTTCAAGAGCGAGGAGAATGAGTATGGGAACACAGGATACCAAGGATGCCACGCGCCGGGCGGTGCGAGAGCAATACGGGCACGTCGCTCAAGAGGGCGAGGGATGTTGCGGCCCGGGGTGTTGTGGAGCGGCAGCTACGGATATCAAGGATCTGTCCGCCCAACTGGGATATAGCGAAGCAGAGCTTCAAGCCGTGCCCGGTGGGGCCAACATGGGGTTGGGATGCGGCAACCCCCAGGCCATCGGTGCCCTCCAGGCCGGGGAAACTGTGCTGGATCTGGGCAGTGGAGGTGGTTTCGACAGCTTTTTAGCCGCCAGGGCTGTCGGAGAGACCGGCCGGGTCATCGGGGTGGACATGACCCCGGATATGCTTTCCAAGGCTCGGGCCAATGCCGAGCAGGGCGGTTACGCCAACGTGGAATTCCGGCTGGGGGAAATTGAACACCTGCCTGTTGCCGACGCGTCAGTGGACGTGATCCTTTCCAATTGCGTCATCAACCTTTCGCCGGACAAACCCCAGGTGTTTGCCGAAATGTACCGGGTCCTACGCCCCGGGGGACGGGTCGCGATTGCGGATGTGGTTGCCCGGTCGGAATTGCCGGAGACGATTCGCACGGATATGCGGTTGTACACCAGTTGCATCGCCGGAGCATCCTTGGTCTCCGAGATTGAGAACATGCTCGAAGTCCAAGGATTTACCCAGATCCGTATCCAGCCCCGCGACGAAAGTACAACCTTTATCGCCCAGTGGGCCCCAGGCACCGACGTGCAGGACTGGGTGGTTTCGGCGACGATTGAAGCGGTGAAACCGGGGGTGTGATCGGCCCCGGTATTTTGGTGGGCGACGGTCATACCTTTGGCCTGACCGTATGCTTCTCGACTTGGCAAAGCGAAAAGAGGGGGCTCCACTGCGTTTGTCAGCCCCCCCCTCCAAAAGGGGTGCATTCGCTACTTGCGACCGGCACCTTGACAAAGCGATAGGTGGGGTCGAGCCGGCCCTAAGTCCTGCCTTTGGCTTTTTTCATAGGCGGCAAAGAAGCGATCGAAGGATTTGTTGTACCTCGAACAGCGCAAAGCCAGGATATTGTTAGCCAAGTCGACTTTCCACCAGGCTCCTGAGCGTTTGAGCCGTATGTGGCTTATAAATTTGTTAGCGCTTTCTATGGCCCCGCTGCCCAGAGGATAGCCGCCCCGCTTGGCTTTCCCGTAATCCATGCGGTCCTTGTTCTTTGACAAATACGAGCACAGAGCGTCTCGCTTCTCTGCTGCCTCGCCGGTGAGCTTCATTCGCCTCAATCCAGCGAGAACACTGCTCAGTTTATTTTGAAAGAGCCGATTTGTCGTTTCACGCAGCCACTTGTCCCGGGCTGCCTTGTCAGCAAAGCGGGCGTTGGCAAATTCGTGGATATGTTCTTGGCAATGGTAATAATCCAAAATTTGCCGCGCGTCTGGGAAAGCCTCTTCCATCGCCTCCCATATCCACCCGGCTCCGTCGCCTATACAGCAGATCCGAACTTTGTCTTCCGGGAAAAGGTTTTGCTGTTTAATCTGCTGCAAAAAAGATTTGAAGCGGTGTTTGTCGCATATCTGATGCCAACTCAGCACTTGGGCTAAATGCTGCCCATCAAGCAAGTAGACCCGTATACCTTTGGCCTCTTTCCACGCATTGGGCTTGCCCTTTTCTGTTCGAGTTGGGGACATGGCTCCATCTGCGGCGAAAACAAGCACCGGCCTGGCTTTATTGGGGCGGGTAGCCTGTTCGATAATCTCATGGATAGTTGCTGCTTCTGGGCTGATCTCTTCAAGTCGAGCATGGGCGGCTAGTTCATTGGTCAACTCATGAACTGTAGCCTGGGAGAGGGAAAGACCATGCGTATCGTACAAGATTTCCGCTGTTTCATCGAAAGGCACCGACGAGGCCACTTTGGCGACAATTTTTTGGACGTCGTATTGGTACTTTCCCTTTCGAATGTTCAACGCAGAGACGTACGGTTCATAAAATTTATCGCAATTTTTGCATTTATAATAAGGTGAATCAAATGATATGGTTCCGTAAGTAGTTTCAATATGTCTCTTTAATTTGTTATTATGACGACACTTGCAACCACATAGAGGGCATTCGAAGCCAGAAAAGTAATGCTCTAGCTTGGTCTCAATGATCGCTGAAAGCATCTTTGGATCGATATTGTATAGCTTATGCACCCGGAGCTTTTCAATATTTCCAAACAGTGACATCCCGAGTACGTCAATTATATCGTATACGTAGTCAAATAATTTTTTCATATCGCTAAAGTACTTCCGATGAGCACGGTCTTTATAAATATCGCTCTGATTTAGAGCAGACTGCATGGTAATACCTCCGGTAGATTTGCGGAGATATTACAGTATTTACCGAAGCTTTTCAATAAATAACAGTTGGTTATTTAGCAATTTGGCTTTTTAAAAACGGTCGCAGCTAACGAATGCACCCAGCCTGGCCGTATGCTTATCGGCGTGACAGAGCGAAAAGAGGGGGGCTCCACTGCGTTTGTCAGCCCCCCTCCAAAAGCACTCTCGAGTCGGAAGAATCTTCGTGGTTCCTCCGTTTAGAGCGTACCTGGCCACGTGAATGACCATGTTCCGGAGTTTGAAAATTTCATATCCCTAGAGATTTTAGGCTAGGCACTATTGTCCCAAATCAGTGTCTATCGAAACTGTAACCCGGACCACCCGGACCAAGGAATCATAAAAAACACATGCGAAACCAGCTATTTAGCTGCTAAGCCGATTGATAGCTCTCCTCCGAAAGTTGAGTTATATTAATATAACTCATTCAACACTATGGGCCTCTAAGAACATAGCCTTTTCTAGGGATGTGAAAAAGTCTTGATACGGTTTTGGGTCAATGACAGGTCTGTCTTGGTATTGAGCATTTGCTCTTACGAGTAGTTGTGATTTTCCGCGTTTTCGAACTGTTACAGTCATCCTTAGAGCGTAGCGATTTAGTTTAGTTGCGGTAACAGTTCCAATTGTTTTGTCTGCCTTGTCAATGACAAAGCTTAAATCTTGCAATGTTGAAATGACAGTTCGAAGTGTTTTTTCCTTTTCAGTGGTGTCAAATGCTCTAGTTTGTATGCTCCTAAGCTGTACTTGGCTTTCGTTCGAATCAAGCAACCTTTCCTGGGTAGTAGCACATCCTGAAATTGTAAAAATAAAAAGAAATAAAACTATCAAGTATTTTTGATTCATATCTTATGGCCCTCCAGAAAAAGCGACTTGGAAAGTTTACTATAAAATTCTTGATATACTTCAGGCTCAGAGATACATTCTTTTTTTGTTATCTGGCCACGAGTATTCCAAACAATACGTTGAAATGTAACACGTACTGAAACTCTCTCCTTTTCTTCCCCTACTTTTTTTGTAATAACTGAGGCGCGCATTTTTTGGGTGTCATCAATTGGAGTTGCTGCACCTGTCAGCGCTGCTACCAATATCGATGCTACAACTTGACCAGCTTGAGTGGCATCTCTTTGTTTTGAGCCGCACAACACTCCGAGGCTCGTTTCGCTTTCATCAATGTTAAACCCCAGGTCTTGTAGCAAGCCTGCACAGGAAGATAGCACTTTTTTTTCATCATCCGTATCATAGGTTTTTGTCTGTAGCTGTCTATATTCAAGAGATTGCTTATTTAGTTGCAAGGCTCCATCAGGAATTTTTGGCTGGCAAGCTGAAACAAAAACAAGAATTGACATTAAGGCAATTAATCTGAAAACATATTTAAATTTCATCGTCTGTGCCTATTTGATTAAAATCTTGAAGAGTGGTATGCTACATCTCTGACTTTGCTATGCCCATCATACTTTACTATGATAGTAAGTGTGCGTTGTGTTGTTGTAGAAGCACCTGATTTTGATTGACCTCCTAATATAAGTATGGTTCCATATGAGGAGCTTTTTGAATATACATTAGATGTAGATATTTTGTCATATATCCAGACTTCACGTCCTTTTTCATCCGTAGAAACTATATTTGGTGATCCTAAAGCTTCTGCAACTTGCGAACTGCTCATACCTGGTTTGATCTTTCTTTGCACCTTCCCAACAGTTAAATTTTCATCAGTTGCTTGATTACCAACGACTGACTTATGGTGCATTGCACCACATCCACTTACTAAAAACAAAATTGAAATAAAAAAAATAATTTTTTTCATACTATCTCCTTAAGCATTGCTAAAATTAAAATAGATTTGAAAATTGAATTTAAGTTTATTGTCGTCAATTGCAAGTTTTTGTTTTTTTCATATTTTATCCATGTCCAAAACCCCTTTTGAGCTATGCATTAATTAAGTTCTAATAATTCATAGAAACGTTAAAATTTAAATAGCGTCATAAAGTTGCGATTATATTTATTGTTTGGGATATGTGAAGCTATTATGCATCAGAATTGAGCTGATTATTTCGGCCCTCATCCTAGCCAAGTAGTCCTTATTTCAGGCCCAGTATTTTAAAGTGTATATTTTTCTTCCCATTCTTTTGAGCTCATCCCCTCTATCACTACAATACTATACAGTATAATAACCCACGAAAACATGGTTTTTGCATGAAGCACGGTTTAGGCTTGGCACTGATTACCTCTCGACTTTGATCCTCATCAGTCAGCACTGCCTTGATTAGTCGGCAGTGACCATGTGATGACCAGCTTGCATATATGGTCTTTGTTGCTTTTCAATAAATTGAGTCCTATCGCCAGAAACTAAACCGAGAGTTCAGAAGATTGGTTTTTTGGCCTGCGCAGAAAAAGTCCTTCTCTATGGCTTTTGGAAAATAGAAGTTAACCAAGAAAAATAAAATAAACAGGCGCTTATATAGCGCATTAAAACGCGCCAGATTTTGCTATCAGAATTAGCTACCGGGGGCAAGGGTGGTGGAAGTCGAAATGTACCCAATTTGACAGGGTTACGCGTGAGAGTGAGGAAAAACTGTCAGTATCGGATTATACCCATTGAGAAAGGCAAGGAGGAGCGATCTGGAAGGAGTTGAGCGGGGGGGTGGGATGTAGGAAATGCCAATGCTCATGTCAGACAGTGAAGAGGCAAATTTCACTCGACTTCATTGCCATGGGCCCATTAGAGCCCATACTCTCCCTTGATGAGCACCACGGAAATCCGACCTGCTGGCCAGCTCTTTTCCGTGATCGACCATACGTTGCAAATGCGATGAGGGCTGTTGCAATCCATGCATTCACCAGTCTGTGCACAGGGAGTGCTAGCACCAATGCGCTGGGCGTTTTGCGGCGCGGCTATTAGTCGTACTCGGGCCATGGCCTGGTCCAACCCCTCCACAATTTTGTTCGTGCCGATCGTCAGAATGACCCGCCGTGGCCCCCAGACAATGCCGCCCACACGGTTTCCGATCATGTCCAGGTTCACGAGCTGGCCCTTGGAGGTGAGGGCATTGGTGCCGGTAAAAAAGATGTCAGCCTGGAGTGCGCGACGGCGTCGTTCCAAAATGCCCTCTGGGGCCAAGCCCCTTTCGAACGTCTCAAGAAATTCCCATCCATGAGAACCGGCCATTGAACGAAGATCATCGAGCACACCTGTTGCCTGAAGGGTCAATGAATCACCGTAGGACACCAATCCAGGGCCTATTTCCGGCAGGATCGTGCGCAAAATGGTGTCCCGGGCCTCTTTAGGGCTCTCGACGGTATACACGTTGAACTTGTTGAGCCTCAGGGAATTGACTGTCTGCTCTAAAAGATCACTGGCCATGTCCGCCTCCCTCGCTGGAATGTTCAGGAGAGGAGTCAATATCCTCAAAAAGGTCTTTGATTCCGACCCCAAGACCTTCCGCTAAAATAGCCAGCGTTTCCAGTTTGCAAAGTTTGATTTCTTCTCCACGGGCTCGAAGAATCAAACGTGACGAGAGTCCCGTTTGTTCGACCAATTGGGCTATCGTGACCCCTTTCTCTTCCATCAGTTTTTTGACCAGGCTTGTTGGTCCCTGAATCGCCTGCCGTCGCTCCCGGATCGACATCTGACCACCTCCTTGAAAAAAGTGGCCAAATATACCTGAGATTACTTGACGGTGTATATGTTAATAAATTAACACAAGAAAAAACAAAAAGGAGGAAAGGATGCCCAAAAAAACAATTCCCTATGAAATCAAAATGAGAGCAATCGGCGAGGTGCTCGCCGGGGTTGACCGTTTGACCACGGTGGCCGATCGCTACGACATCAGCCCCAGCCACCTCAGTCGGCAAGTCAGCAGGATCCGGAGGCAGCATGAATATGGCAAGCTTGATAGTCAGCAACAACCAGACTCGGAACCACCCCACAAAACTCAACAGGAATCGTTTCAAGAAATCTTGAAGGAGATGAAGTCAATAAGTGATCAGCAGCAAGCATTGTATAAAAAAGTTGAAAATATTTCTGCTTGTTGGCTACAAGCTGCTACTGGCAAATAAAAATTGTTGGCAAAATTTTGAATAATTTTTGGTTACAAAATGCATAGTAAAAAGGCATGTAAAATACTGAGTATTTTGCATGCCTTTTCGCATAGTATTGCGAGCAAAAAAGAAAACATTCTTCCACATTACACGTATACTTTCTTCCACTGTTACAGCGAGAGAAACGAAAATGTGGAAGAATGTGCAGCCGGTCAAGAGTTACTGGACGCAGTAACGCTTGATGAGCGTCAGCTCAAGGCTGCACATTGCTCGCAAAAATACAATATGCTGTCAATAAAAATATGATTCCAATAATTAACCCAAAGAACCAAGCGCACATGGTTCGGCATCCCGAACCATGTGCGCTTGGTTTTTTGGGGCTTTTGTAGCAAATGTGTTTAAAATCAAATTCGTATTTTTTTGACTGCACAAAATAAATTTTTGTATCCTATACAAAAAAATGGAGAAAACTATGGATACAAAAAATGCATATGCAGTCATTAAGCGAGCACGGCAAATTTTGAAATCAGCAAAACCACGGCATGTAGCGCAAAAAACACACCAGGATTATATGAACCTAGGGGCGCGAGTTATGAACGACAAGAAGTTGCTGAAAGAAGCGCGCACCGCAAATACATACTATAAGCGATTATCTGCATATAATTATTGCGTTGATTACAGCATTAGATCTTTGTTGGCCAAGCAAGATCGAGAGCAAAAAACAAAAGCTCACGGGTGGACGGGCACAGTCAAGCGCCTTGAAAGAGCCATCCGGGAATATGACGAAGCCCAAGCTATTAAGGGTGATAAACCCACAGACTTTGAGCCCAAACAATCAAAACGTAAGCATGTGCGTGGACTTCCACCTCAGTGGACACAGCAGTATTGGGAAAATGTCGACAAAGGCAACAAATATGCGCCGGTCATTGCTTTGCTGCTCATTTCAGGTGTTCGGCCCGCGGAGCTACAGAAGGGGGTTCAGATCACATTTCACGAAAAACATGTGGTTCTTTTTGTGACTATCTGGGGGGCAAAATGCCGAGGTGATGGCTCTTCTGGCCAAAAAGAGCGAGTTGTCGCTTTTGATTGTGAAGGGTTGCCGCCAGACAGTCCGGAGATGTTTCTTGTCCGTCATTACCTTGCGCAACCCAATGCTGCAGAAGATGGCGTCTTTATTCAAGCAAACGCCAAGGCGCTCTATAATTATGTATCACGCCTGAGCCGCAAAATTTGGCCCAGGCGCAAGCATCACGTCACCCCCTACACATTCCGGCATATACTTTCAGCCACCCTCAAAAAATCAGAACGTTTCGATGACGAGATGATAGCTAAGGTGCTTGGACATGCCTCTTGCCGGAGTCAACTTGAGTACGGATCAGTAAGGCAAGGCGGGAGAGGAAGCTCGATCCTGGATGTGCGGGCCGAAAAAACACCACGGCCTCACAAGAATCCAAACAAAAATCCTCGGTAGTGCTGGGCAAAAAAATCAATACGTCTGTTTATTAAAAGCCTTGTTTATTTTTTGACTGATTGCATATAGAACGGTATACTGTATTTAAAATTTAAAATGGAGGTGAGAAGTTATGAAGTAAGGACTAAAAATTATGGAAATGGCGTGGGATTCGGTAACAATCGCTAAAGGAGTAGATATGGATGATTTATGGACAGCACAGGATGTAGCAGACACATTAGGACTTGACGTACAAACTGTTTATAAGAAGGCTAGCGAATTGGGCGGGGTCAAATTTGCCCGAAAATGGTTCTTTGACAAAGACATAGTGCGACAGAAACTCTTTGGAGAAGCGCTGAAGGAGTGTGTGAATGCCGAGCAAGAAAAAACGGAACGGAAAGATGGTCGGGTGGTTAGCGCAAGTACGGCGCCAAGGTGTGAACAAAAGCCGAGTCTGCGCAACACGGGAAGAAGCGTTGGCACTCGAGGCGCAGTGGAAGGCCGAGATCAAAATCGAGGAAGAACGGACAACCCCCACGGTCTTGGAATGGGGTAACGATTACCTCGATTTTTCGAAAAAGCGTCACAGCGAGCGCACCTACGAGGAAAAGCGGTATGCGTTGGATTTATTGGTCCGAGCTGTTGGCGGCGAGACAGAAGTCCGGCATATAACCGTGGGCAATGCCCTGGCTATCCTGGACGATGTGGCTGAACGGCGGAGTGGGTATGTGGCCAACCAAGTGCGCAAAAATCTGCTTGCGGCGTGGAACTGGGGCAACCGCTATCTGGACAAGTGGCCGGACATGGCGTCGCCATTTGGCAAGGTGGAGCGCTACAGCTACCAGAAGCGACCGCGCGTCGTGCCACCCATGGAGGATGTCCAGGCGGTGTTGGAAATCATGGATGAAACCGACCGGGCCATGCTGCTCGCCTACCTCCATACGGCTGCGCGCCGGGATGAGATTTTCCGGTTGCAATGGGAAGACATCGATTTTGCAAATTCCAAAATCGCCCTCTGGACACGGAAACGTCAGGGTGGAGCGTGGGAAGCGGATCGAATCCCCATGACCCGGGATCTGCGCGAGGCCTTGCTCAAAGAGCGGGGCAAAGGCAACGGCCATGGGCTTGTGTTTTGCCGCGAAGGCGGCCGCAAGTACCAATACCGGCGGCATTGGATTCCCTATTGGTGTGACCGGGCTGGGGTGCCCTTGTTCAGCTTCCACGGGATACGGCATCTGGCTGCAAGCTGGCTCGATGCTCACAATGTGCCGCTGACCACGATCCAGGCGGTCCTGCGGCACAAGTCAGCGAACACCACGGCCAAATACCTGCATGAACTGCGTGGCGTGCAGGCGGATCTGGATAATGTGTTCAGCGGCCAAAAAGCCAAGGTCACGGAATCGAGTAGGAGGGGGCCTTGCGGCCCCCGTCCTCTCACACCACCGGGCATACGGTTCCGTACCACGGCGGTTCACCTGACACTTTGAGCTTTGCGAAGTTGATCTTGCAGTGACACGAGTCCAAGTGAATCAAAGTATTTCTTGGGGAATGCCTGGTTCATATGCGATGCGCCGGAGTTCCACCATGGCCCGCGGCCGTTGATGGCGGATTTCCAGGCGCGCTCTTCAGTCAGTCCCCGGCGAATCAGGTTCCTTGCTCGGGCGTAGGGTCGTTTCCAATGCCGCCACAGGATATTGCGCAATCTGCGGCGAATCCACATGTCCAGTTCTTCAAAAACTCCCTTTACCTCCGCCAGCTTGAAGTAGTTCATCCAGCCTCGCAGTTTCGGCGCAAGGGTGTCTATCGTCTTCTTGAGCGACCGTCCCCGCCCACGTCGAAATTCCTCCCGTACCGCCTGTTTCAGGCGTTTGACCACACTGGGCGCAACCTTGAGCCGCGGCTGCGTATGCCAGGTCATCGAGTACCCAAGGAATTTCCTTTTCCATGGCCGGTCAACCGCGCTCTTATCCGCGTTGACCCTCAACTTCAACCGCTCTGTCAGAAACCGGGTGATCGAGGCCATTGCGCGTTCGCCGGACCGTTTTGTTTGCACGTAGATATTGCAGTCGTCGGCGTATCGGCAGAACGCGTGGCCTCTGCGTTCAAGCTCCTTGTCCAGGTCATCCAGAAGGATGTTGGACAAGAGCGGCGAGAGGGGGCCGCCTTGCGGCGTGCCCTCCTTTCGTTTCGATGCAATTCCCCCCTGCATCAGCCCCGCTTGCAGGTAACGCCGGATGAGGACGAGCACCCGCTTGTCCTTCACCTTGCGGGCCACGCGCGCCATGAGCACGTCGTGGTTCACGCGGTCGAAGAACTTCTCCAGGTCCATGTCCACGACCCACCGTTTGCCGGCGGCAGCATGCTCCCGTGCCTTGAGCACGGCCTGATGCGCACTTCGACCGGGCCGGAAGCCGTAGCTGGATTCGGAGAAGTGAGGGTTGAAAATGGGGGAGAGCACCTGGTGCAGCGCCTGCTGTATCAGGCGGTCCAGCGCCGTCGGGATGCCCAGTTGGCGCACCCCGCCGCCGGGTTTAGGGATTTCCACCCCGAGCACCGGCTGCGGCTCGTACCGTCCGTCCAGCAACTCCTCTTTGATTCGGGCCCAGTTGAGCGTGCAATATCCCCATACGTCGTTGACGCTCATGCCGTCGACTCCGGGGACGCCTTTGTTGGCGCGTACACGCTTGTAGGCCGCAAGCATGTTCTCGCGTCCGACCACCGCTTCCATCAAACTCTGCTGCTCCGGATGGGAGTACTCCTTCGTTGCCGTGACGCTTGACGCACCACTACCGTACTCTCGGGGATTCCGTCCCCTACCCTCGGGTGTGGCGACGGGCGTCCCAGCCCGTCCTTCTGCGGCTCCGTTCGTCATCGAAATTTCGGGCTCCCGTCCCGTGTTAGATGTTCGGGCCTTCAGTCCGGTCGGGGGACCTACTATGCACTCGGCTGACTTCTGCCCGCCCGTCCCGACGCCTCGCGACGCCGGTAGCACATGGCAGGCGGACAGACCTCCCCGGGTAATGCGCACCCACCTTCACGCTTATGCCCGCCGCATATACGTCCATGCTTTCCGTACAAGTACAGGGCTTTGAAGATAATGGACTCCTTACCCGGCATGGCCGCCTCGTATGCGATTCCTGTTCGTCAGGCCAGCGTTTTGCCTGCGGCTTCCTTCAGATCCCACCTCGCGGTGGACACCCTTGCCGTCCGGCTAACAGTTCCCCTTGTCGGGCCTGTAGAGGACTTTCACCTCCAAGTGGGTGCGCCCTGCCGGGCGCACCATAAAAAAAGCCTCCGGTAGTGACGATACCGAAGGCTCTATCTGATGGCAGCAATCTCGAATTGCAACCACTTTGCAACCAAGAAACCAAAATGTGGCGTCCCCAAGGGGATTTGAACCCCTGTCGCCGGCGTGAGAGGCCGGTGTCCTGGGCCAGCTAGACGATGGGGACGCATTTTTAAAGTGGTGGGTCGTGCAGGGATCGAACCTGCGACTCTCGGCTTAAAAGGCCGATACTCTGCCAGCTGAGTTAACGACCCGACCAACGAGGGCAGGTTTTAAGGAAAACCGGGGCTTCTGTCAACAATGAAGACCCCGATTTTTTCAATTTTTGGGGGTGATCCGCTCGAGCCCGCCCATATAGGGTTTCAGCGCCTCCGGGATCGCCACCGAACCGTCCTCTTGCTGATAATTTTCCAGCACCGCGACCAATGTGCGTCCTACAGCCAGGCCGGATCCGTTCAATGTATGCAGGAATTCAGCCTTTTTGGCCCCGGCGCGTTTGAAGCGAATGCCGGCGCGACGGGCCTGGAAATCGCCGCAATTGGAGCAGGAAGAGATCTCCCGGTATGTGTCCTGCCCGGGCAGCCACACCTCGAGATCGTAGGTTTTGACCGCGGAGAAGCCGATGTCGCCCCCACAGAGGGTGACGACGCGGTAGGGCAGTTCCAGGCGCTTGAGCACAGTCTCGGCATGACCGAGGAGGTTTTCGAGCTCCTCAAAGGAATGGTCCGGATGGGCAAATCGGACCAGCTCGACCTTGTTGAACTGGTGCTGGCGGATGAGCCCTTTGGTGTCCTTGCCATAGGACCCTGCCTCGGAACGGAAACAGGGGGTGAAGGCGGCGTAACCGCGCGGCAAGTCCTGCTCGTCGAGCACTTCGCCGGCGTGAAGATTGGTCAGCGGGACCTCGGCCGTGGGGATGAGGTAGTACTCCCATCCTTCGAGCTTGAAGAGGTCTTCCTCGAATTTCGGGAGTTGTCCAGTACCGCGCATGGTCTGGCTGTTGACGATAACCGGCGGCATGACCTCGGTGTAGTCGTGCTCGGTGGTCTGGATGTCGAGCATAAACTGGGCGAGAGCGCGTTCGAGCTTGGCTGCCCAGCCCCAGTAGACCGCGAAACGGCTGCCGGTGAGCTTGGCGGCGCGTTCGAAATCGAGACCGCTCAATTGGACACCGAGTTCCCAGTGTTCTTTGGGAAGGAACGAAAAGGTGGGCAGCGCGCCCCAGGTGCGCAGTTCCTCGTTGTCGGCATCGTCTTCGCCATCGGGGACACTGGTATCAGGAATATTGGGCAGGGAGAGCATCCAGTCCTGGACCTCGGCCTCAGCCTCCTTGGCCAGAGCATCGAGTTCCTTGATGCGTTCGGCTGCTTCACCCATGGCCTGGATGAGGTCCTCAGCGTCCTCGCCGTTTTTCTTGCGCTGGCCGATCTGTTTGGAGACCTCGTTGCGGCGGCTTTTGAGGTCTTCGACTTCCTGGAGGTATTCCCGGCGCTTGGCGTCGATGGCCTGAAAGGCGTCCAGATCGAGGTCCATATTCCGTTTGCGCAAGGCGTCCTTGACGGTTTCAGGAGACTTGCGCACGAATTTGAGGTCGAGCATAGGCGGTGTTCCACATCGGGTTGGGGTTGAACGGGGAAGAGCGCCCCTGACAGGCGAGTCAAGCTGCGCCGTATGTATGCCGTTTGGGCGCGGTTTGTCAAAATTGGTCCTTTGAGGAATTGCGGCATGGAGGGTGGCGTTGCCGGGACTTGTCTCCGGCCTGGAAATAAGGCGCGGCGTGATTCTTGGGCTATTGGTGCGGCAGGGTGCGCATGAAATAAGGCCCTGTAGCCGAGGCTACAGGGCCATGGGGTTCTCAGGTGAAGATGGGGTTCTTCAGTCTGATGGAGTCGCTTATGAGGTGACTGTGGGCACAGTCATGCCGTGGTGGAAGACATAGGAGACAATGATCCCCACGGGCACGATGAACAGGAACAGGGCAATGAAGTAAACGAAAACCATCCGCCCGAACTTGGCCTCAGCCAGCTTCTTGAAGTCCGTGATAGCGCCGATACTCACGAAGGTCAGCATGAAGAAGAGCTTACGCATGCCCTTTTCCACTGGCATGGCGCCGACCTTGGCGAATTCCTGCATCTCGGGGGAAACCAGGAAGAGCAGAGCGACATAAACGAACCAGGTGAAGAGGTAGCCGAGCACGAATTTCGGGAATCGATGCCAGACCTCGGAGAAGGGGACCTTCTCGCCCTGTCTGTGGTCGATGCGGTAGACCCAGATGAGTGCGAGGATAAAGGCCCACAGGCCGATGAACATATCGATCCAGATCTTGGTCATGACTGCGCTGGTGGTGATCCAGCCTTCCTGCCACTGGGTGCCATCCTGGGCGATCTTCTTGTTGCGCATCAGTTCGTCAAGGACCGCGCCGGCAGCGGCGTCAGCGCCGTCGGTCTTGACGGTCATGCCAAGGGCGGCGCCAGCCACGATGGGTTCGTCCATCATGGTGCCGGTGAAGATCGGCGGCAGGACAACGAGTTCGATCACGGCGTAGACCACGATCAAAGCCGAAACCATGACCACAACCAGGGGTTTGGCCCGCACAGCGCCACCGGTGGCCACAGCAGCGGACACACCGCAGATGGAGATACCGGAGGAGAGCACCGCGGCCATCTTCCGGGGCAGCTTGAAGCCGCGCCGGGCGATGAGATAGGTGCCGGGCCAGAAGATCAGGTAGGCCACGATGGTCGCGGCGGCCCCGGCCAGGGCGAGTTCAAGCACGAAACCGGCGGCCTTCAGGGCCATGTAGCCGACCTTGACGCCCAAAAAGACGATGGCCGTCTTGATGTACCATTCCGGCTTGGCGGCTTCACTGAGGAAGCGGGCGAAGCCCTTGAAGAAGTTCCCGATGATCAAGCCGACGATCAGGGCCAGGATATAGGACGCCCCGCCGCCCAGGGAGAGGCTGAAGTCCAGGCCGAACTTGGCCCGGTTGGTCACGTTGGCGGCGAAGAAGGCGTGGTGGCCGATGACCCAGACCATATAGGTGATAGCGAAGATCGCCGTCCAGCCCAGGAAGTATTTCTTCATGTCCAGTTTCTGGAAGTACGCCCCGGTGCAGGTGGCTGCTGTGAACAGCAGGTAGGTCACCAGGATACTGCCGATACTGCCAAGGCCCTGGTACGCGTCACCAAGCGGGCTGACGGCGTTGGATATATTGACCCATTTCGAGGGATAGGCGACCCAGCCAACGAGGTCGATGCCGCCGAAAATCGACAGCAGGCCAAGGCCGAAAAAGATAAACCCTAGCCAAACGGCCCACCAGTCCTCCTGGGTGGCCATGCCGGAGTACCAGCGCCTGTTTTGAAAGGCAGGCGATGCCATAGAGACCTCCTTCAAAATCCGTTATGTGTGAACGTCGATAGTCCGATTGAAATAATGGGGCATGTACTGCCGGATCCAGCCCGGCAAGGTGCTGTTGTCAAAATACATCCATACCCGGTGGGTTCCGGTCCCCTGATACGACCCATGCCCCTTGATGGTCCGGGTGACCGCGACGTCGAGATCCTCCAGGGAGTCTCCGGAGGCGGTGACGTGCTCATTGGAAGCGATCCAATTGGCGCCGTCGTGGCGCAAGACCATTTCAATCACTGTTTTTCCCTCATTAGTGCAGCAAGAAGGTGTTGATCAGATACCCGAAGATAACCAGGGCGATAATCGCCGCGGTAAAGGAACCGAGCACCAGTTTGGTCTCGATCGGTTCCCAGGGCTCAGCGCCTTCGAACACATCTTCGGCATCGTATTCACCACCGGTGAGCGAGCCTTTTTCCTGTTCAGACATGTAGCCTCCTTTTGCATTGAACGTCATACTGCCTCGTGCCTTTCAAAGCAGGCCCGGCGATATTGAGAGGGAGCCGGAGCTGGGTGCCAAGCCCGCTTGCGGCGCTCCATTAGCAACTGACGTGCCAAGAATGACATGGGGTTGAAATTGATGTGTGACAGGGATCGACGGGCGAGCGGGGGGGCTTGAGGTGCCAACTCGCGTTTACACCTCGCTGCTGCTCGGCTACACTTGTCATTTATCGTAAAAAGGAGGAAACACCTTCCCCCATGCGCTGGAAGACACTGACCATCCAAACCAAGTTCCTGATCGGGCTCGGCACAGGAGCACTGTTGCTCGGGCTTATCTTTGTGGGAATCCTGTATTTTCACCTCCACGCCCTGTATGTCTCCGAGGTCAGCGAGAAGTCGAATCTGATTTTGAACAATGTCGACGCGGTGCAAAAGTATGTGCGTACCACTCTGCGCCCGACCATGTTCGAGGAATTGCCGAGACAGCAGTTCATTATTCAGGCCATGTCTTCGTCCTACATCTCCCGGCAAGTCATGGAAGGCCTTTCTGCACCAAATAACGCCGAGTATTACTACCGGCGCGTGGCCTTCAACGCCCGAAACCCGGACTACGCGCCGAACGACTTCGAAAAGGAGTTGATCCGCTATTTCCGGTCCAACCCGAAGAGTTCGCACTGGGAAGGGTTTGAGACGCTCAACGGCCAGCGCTTTTATCTCTCGGCGCGGCCGGTGACCTTCACCAAGCGGTGTATGCAATGCCACGGCAAGCCCCAGGACGCGCCGAAGGAGCTTTTGAAAAAATACGATACTTCGCGGGGATTCGGGCATACGGTGGGAGAGACCAGTGGCGTGGTTTGCGCCGGGTTTCCAGTCCAGCATGCTGTGGCTCAGATCAAGGACACCACGCTGGGCTACCTGATGCTCTATCTGGCGGCCATGCTCATTTTCAGCGGTATGATCTCGGTCTATTTCCAGCGCCTCATCGTCCACAATCTGCAACGCCTGACAGGCGTCTTCCGGCGCCATTTCCCCGGTGAGCGCGAAGAGCAACTCCTGGACAAGCTCCAGGACCACGATGAGATCGAGGAACTCATTCTCGGCACCGAGGAACTTGCCGCCTATCTCAAGGATACCCGGCGCCAACTCATAGATTACGCGGAAAATTTAGAGCACCGTGTTGCCGAGCGGACGCATGAACTGCGCCTGGAGGCCCAAGATCGCCATGCGGACGTCCATCTCTTCGTCAACCTGCTCGACCACCTGAACAACAGCCAGGACACCAACGATCTCCTGCTCAAGACGCTGGAACTGTTCGGGCGCCGATTCAAGGCCAAACAGGTCAACTATTATTGTTTGGCGCTGTCCAATCAGGCCTTTGGATGGCCCGACCCCAACAGCATCGCGCCTTTGCCGGAACAGTGGAAGGACTTTGCCCTGGAAGGGCATCTCCATTTCGACGGCCATGCCGTGTATATTCCGGTGCGATCCCAGGATCAGCTCTGGGGAGTGCTCAGCCTGGTCTGGGAGACGGACCCGCGGGAGCGCCATAGTGAAGAGGTTTTGCTGGCCCTGGGACAGCAGGTCGGCATCTCGCTGGAGAATATCCACGCTCTGTATGATCTCATGCGCCAAAAGGATCTTTTGCAGTCGGTCTTTGACGGCATTTCCGATCCCCTGTTGTTGGTGGACGGGCGGGGCAGTGTGCTTATCGCCAATAGCGGGGCTCAGACGTTTTTGGATACCGACGGCGAACAGAAAGCCAATCCGGCCATTTTGCGGCGGGCCCTGGGTCTGGAAGGCGACGGCGAGCCAGTGCTCGAGCGCACGTTAACCGAAGGCCGTCCCTGGGCGCAGGATATCACCTTCCCTGACGGGCGCTCCTTTTGGGTCAGCGTGTATCCCTTGCCCAAATTCGAGGAAGTCATGGACCGCGTTGTTGTCTATGCCCGGGAAAACACCTCGGAAAAGCAGATGCTGCAACAGGTCCAGCGCGCAGAAAAACTCAGCGCCGTGGGAAAACTCGCGGCTGGCCTGGCCCATGAGATCAACAACCCCCTCGGCGTCATCCTGTGCTACGTGGAATTGCTGCGAACTACAGTTCAGGACGATCAGGCGCTCTCTGATGTGCAGACCATAGAAAAACATGCCAAGCAGGCCCAGAAAGTGGTCCAGGATCTGCTCAACTTCGCCAGACGCAAGCCATCCCCCAAGGGAGCCTGCCACATCAACGAGGTCGTGGAATCCATAGTGGATGTGTTTTCGGTGCAGACCGCCGCCCGGGAGATCACGCTGGAGACCGATCTGGGTGAAGGGGTACCCACCGTGAACGGCACCTGTTCGATCCTGGAGCAGATCATTTCCAATCTGCTCATGAACGCCATGGACGCGGTGGATCCCGCTGAGGGGAGGATTGTGATCCAGACCCGTCAGGAGGCCCCGGACACCGTGCGGGTGCGCATTACCGACAACGGCCCCGGCATCAGCAAGGACGACATGGAGAAGATCTTCGATCCTTTTTATACGACGAAAAGCGTCGGGGCTGGCACCGGGCTTGGTCTGGCGGTGGTCTACGGACTGGTCGAGGAACTGGGCGGTCGCATCGATGTCGAATCGAAAGCCGGGGCAAGTTTTACGATCCGCTTTCCGGCCTCGGCAGACCAGTAGCGTTCCAGACGAATTCCAAGAGCGGCGCAAAGGTCGAAGGCCCCCCTTCCTCGACAGGAATGAGGCATCCCAATCGGGATCAAAATCGGGATCGGGATTGCTGACCGGGGCCGCTGACCTTTGAGAGCAGTCTGAATAAACAGCTATGGCAACGGTGCGGTTTGTATTGGGTTTACGAGAGTGAGCGGAAAGACGTGATGATTTTGAAATTGACACTACCTCAGGAGGTCGCCGATGTCTGAGACGGCAGAGGCTCCTGTATTCGATATACTGATAGTCGACGATGAACAGGATTTTGCCGTGGGCCTGAAGCGGATTCTCGAACGGGCCTTTCCCGACTGCACCTGTCTTGTCGCCCATGACGGGGAGCAGGCCCTTGCTCACCTTTCCCAGCGCCGCATCGGGGTTATGCTCACTGATCTGCGCATGCCGGGTATGGATGGGATGACGCTTTTGCCCAAGGCTCTGGACATCGATCCCTTGGTCAGCGTTGTGCTGCTCACGGCATATGGCAGCATCGAACGCGCTGTCGAGGCCCTCAAAGTGGGCGCCTACGACTTTTTGACCAAGCCCGTAGATTATCAGGACCTGCAGCGGGTGGTGGAAAAAGCACTCGAGCGCAGCCGGTTGCTGTGGGAAAATCACCGGTTGCGGGAGAAGGTCGGCTCCGGCGCATCCGGGTCCCGCCTGGTCGGGGAATCCGCGGCCATGACTCGTTTGAAAGACCACCTGGAGATGGTCGCGGCCACGGACTACACGGTGCTCGTTCTCGGTGAATCCGGAACCGGCAAGGAATTGGTGGCCCGGACAGTCCACGAGATGAGTCCCCGAGCCAACCAGCCGTGGCTGACTGTGAACTGCCCGGCGATCCCGGATCAACTCCTGGAAAGTGAATTGTTCGGCCATGTCCAGGGGGCGTTTACCGGGGCCAACCGGGAGCACAAAGGGGTTTTTCTGACAGCAGACAAGGGAACCTTGTTGCTCGATGAAATCGGAGACATTACTCCGGACATCCAGACCAAACTCTTGCGCGTCTTACAGGAGCAGGAGATCCGCCAAGTCGGGGCGAGCAAGAGCGTGTCCATTGATGTGCGCATAGTGGCGACCACGAATCAGGATCTGGAAGACAAGATCCAGGACGGTAGTTTTCGCGAAGACCTTTTTTACCGTCTCAATGTCCTCACCGTCCGAGTGCCGCCCCTGCGGGAGCGCAAGGAAGACATCCCCCTTCTGGCCCACGCCTTTGTCCGCCAGACCTGCCAGGAAATGGGCACGGATCCCAAGGAGATCCGTCCGGAGGCGATGTCGCTTCTCAGTGCCCGGAACTGGCCCGGCAATGTCCGCGAATTGCAGAATTTTATGCGTAAGCTGGTCGTCTTTTCCGGACAGGGGCCGGTAGACCACCATGTGGTGCGCATCGTGGACGGCGGCAACAGTCAAAGCCCGGAGGAGCAAAGGATTTTGCCCTACAAGGAAGCCAAATCCCAGGTCGTGGACGATTTCACCCGTTCCTATGTCCAGGCGGTGCTCCGGGAGACCGAGGGCAATGTGTCCGAGGCCGCCCGACTAAGCGGTCTGGAACGGGTTTCATTACAAAAGATTCTGCGGCGGCTGGATATCCAGGCCAAGGATTTCCGGCAGCCCTCATCGTCGTGATGAAGGGGGAGGTTATGGAGATTCCCATACCGCTACTAACGCGACTGGGGGAGAACCTGGTCCGGCGCGGCTGGTGCCTGGCCACGGCCGAATCCTGCACCGGAGGACTTGTCGGGCATTGGGCGACCTCGGTGGCTGGGAGTTCGAACTGGTTTGCCGGCGGCATCATCGCCTATGCGAATGCGGTCAAACGTGAGCTGCTCGGGGTTGCCGAGCAGACCCTGGCGGAGCATGGCGCCGTCAGTCAGGTTGTGGTCGAGACCATGGCCTGTGCGGTGGCCCGACAGTGCCACGCCGACTGTGCTGTGGCGCTTTCCGGGGTGGCCGGACCCGGCGGAGGCTCGGAAGCCAAACCGGTGGGCACGGTCTGGATCGCCTGGCGGTTGCCGGAGGCGGTGTATAGTGAACGGTTTGTATTTCAGGGCGACCGCGCGGCGGTCAAAAATCAGTCCGCGTTGATGGCCCTGGAGCGATTGGAAACGTATGTGCGTCAATAGAACGCTGGATGGGGCGAGCCTCAAACGGCAGTCTCCCCGTCGCCGGGGCCGAACTCCTGTCAGGAAGCGACCGGCTGTGAGGCCGAAACGACGCGGAGTGTCGGTGCAAAGCGTGCAATGCGAAACGCCGCGGTGGAGCGCCGGGGCGAGGAGAAAGGAGAACATATGTCCTGTTTTCGGGTTGTGTTTCTGAGTCTTGTCTGTGTGGCCTGTTGTGCTGTTTCCACTGGTCTGGCCCAGCAGTCCGTCTCGTTCGACGAGGGGTTCCGTTTGACCGCCCCCCAGAACTGGGTGGTTCTGGACCGGGAGGGAGCGGGAAAGATGAAGGAAGAAGTCACCGGGTCCAACGGTCAGGATCTGAAAGATATCCCTTTCGATTATGTCCTCTATCCCCGGTCCGGAGCACCTCTGGACTACCCCTATATCCTGGTGCGCGTCCACGACCAGGGACGGGTCCCGGAACCTGAGATCCAGCAGATGAACAGTCAGATCAAGGCCAACCTCAAAAAATCCGATTCCGCAGAGCATATCGCCAACAGCACCTTGAGCGATTTTCACTACGAAGCGCAGCGGCGTCTGTTGCGCGCTGACATGGATTTTGCCCTCAAAGGGGCCGGCACCCTGCGTATGGCCAACGCCATGTACTACACTAATAACGGTCTGCTTCAGCTGAGTCTTTTTTGTCATGAGGACGAATCTCCGACCTGTCAGCCCAAGTTCAAACGCATGGTGGACAGCGTCCGTATGGAGGAAGGCTACGGCTATGCCAAGAGCAAACTTGACCAGTATCCGTTGTTTCGGGGCATCAATTTCCGGGAACTCGGTCGCGTGCTTGGGACCTCCTTTGCCATTGGCGGCGTTTTGGTCCTGATTTATGTCGTCTTTATGCGGCGCAAAAAGTAAGCTTCCGAACGTGGAATGCCACCGGGACGGGATGGCAGACACGGTGCCGCCTGATTGCGACAGAATTTCGGGAGGCGAACGATGAGTCAGCGGTTATTTATTGGACTTCCGCTTCCGCAAACCTATCAACAGGGATTGGAAGCACTGCGGGATGAATGGGCGCCCAAGCTACGGTCGCGTCTGAGCTGGACACGGCCCGGCAATTGGCACCTGACCCTGGCTTTTCTCGGTGACACACGCTCCGCCGAGGCCGAACGGGTGCGCCAGGCCCTGGAAGCTGTGCACAGTGCGCCCATCACGCTCCAAGCGGCCGGGGGCGGCGCTTTCCCGCCGGGCAAGAAGCCGCGGGTGCTCTGGGTGGGGTTGCAGCACGGCAGGCAAGAAAGTGCGGCGCTGGCCGACCAGATCTGGTCTGTATTGGCCCCATTGGGGATACAGCCGCCCGGGCGGCCTTTTCGGGCCCACTTGACTCTGGCGCGGGTCAAGCAGGAACGCGGGGACAGCTGGGAGGCGCTATTTCGGAGCCTTGGCGAGAAGCAATGGCCCTCGTGCCAGATCGCCGAGTTTGTGCTTTGGCAAAGCGAATTGACACCCAAGGGGCCAGTTTACACCGCGGTCCAGCGGTATGCCTTGCGCGATCGCCATGCGAGCGGCGCATCGCCATGACTGTGGATATTTTCTCTCGGTCTGGCAAACGAATTGCTGACTGAAGCGTCCAGGTTCCAGCTTGTATTCCGGCAGGGACCTGGACGTTTGTCTTTGTCTCCGTGCACACCCCGGGCCTGGGTTTTGGGTGCTGGTTCCGGAATTTTGCCCCTCGGCCTGGAAAAGGCGCGTGGTGTGGGTTGGAGGCAGAGACCGTTCGCCTGTTCGCGCGCAAGGCAGGGGTGACGATTGCTCTCCTGGCGCAGGAACCTTCCAGTCCGGAGGCAAAACCCCGGAACCAGTTTGGGGCGGCTGTCTGGGTGCTGGTTCCGGAATTTGCCCTCTGGCCTGGAAAAGGCGCGTGGTGTGGTTTTGAGGCGGAGGGTGTTCGCCTGTTCGCGCACAGGGCAGGGATGACGATTGCTCTCCGGGCGCAGGAACCTTCCAGTCCGGAGGCAAAACCCCGGAACCGGATCGGGGCGGCAGTCTGGGTCTGGTTCCGGAATTTTGCCCCTCGGCCTGGAAAAGGCGCGTGGTGTGGTTTTGAGGCGGAGGGTGTTCGCCTGTTCGCGCGCAGGGTAGAGGTGACGATTGCTCTCCGGGCGCAGGAACCTTCCAGTCCGGAGGCAAAACCCCGGAACCAGTTTGGGCGGGAAGAGAGCGCGATCAGGTGAGCAGGACGGCCAGGATGCCGGTCAGGAAGATGCCGTCAAAGGTCCCGGCGCCGCCGATGGACAGAAACGGGGCGTCCAATAATGGCCGGGTGCGCGGGGACAGCAGGTGCAGGAGGTCAGCGCCGAGCAGGGTGCCAAGGGTGCCGGCGATATAGGCTGTCTGGGGTTGCTGTTCCAGCGGGGTGAAAAGCCAGACCGCCATGACAGTGACTACCGGCGGGATCAGGACTGGAACCCCGATTCCCACTCCCTGGATCGGGCGAGCGGTTTTGTATGTAATGCCGGTGACCAGGGCCAGACACAGGAGCAGGGATAGGGAAACCCCGATGGTCTGCAGAAAATACAGGGACAAGAGAACGGGAATAAGACCCCCGCCGACATTGAGCCCGATACGCTGCTGGGTGGCCGCAGTATTTTGGGGTTGCGGCAGACGCCAGTAGGGACGCCGTAATCTGGAAGCGGAGGATTGGGGAGATCGGGGGCGTGGACGTGTGGCCACGGGAATGTTGACCATGCTGCCGAACAAGATAGCGAACAGGACCAGGACTGCCTGATTGGGATTGAGTCCCAGTTTGGCAAAGGCTATGCTGATCGCTCCGACCTGAATCAGGGCGAACAGGAAGACCAGCCCAACGACAAGAACCAGGGCGGCGAACATCAAAAACGGGAAATACAAGTACGGGGGCCTCGGCATACAGGCTCCTTTGTTGTTCTTATGAACAAGTGGTAAGAATTCTTCTCCGAGATTGGTTGCCCGGCTTGCCCTAGAGGGTGCTTTCCGGGAGTGCGATACACCCCTTTAAACTGTTTCCTGCGTGAGCCATGCACCAAGCTATTCGTGAATCCGCCTTGTGGCGACTGCTGCCTTTGACCTGGCCTTACAAGCGACAAATCGCCGTGGGGCTTGGAGCCAACGGGTGCGCCCGATTTTTCGACCTCCTGCCAACCCTCATTGTCGGGCAGGTCGTGGACGCTATTGAGCAGGGGCGTGTCTTGCCGGACCGGTTTGTGACTTATGCCCTGCTGGTCCTAGCGACGTTTGCCGGGCTTGCTGTCTTCCAGTCCTTGAGCAGTTACAATCTCGGAACCATGGCCCAGAAGGTCCGCCATGATCTGCGCACGGCGTTGTACCGGCATTTGCAACGTCTGGACATGACGTTTTTCGGTCGACGGCAGACCGGGGATATCCTGGCCGTGGTCTCCAACGATGTGGACAGTCTGGAGACCTTTTTTTCGGATACCAGCACGAGCTTGGTGCGGATCGTGATTACCTTTTTCGGTGTTTACGGCATCCTGCTCTATTTGGACTGGCGACTGGCTTTGGTGTTGTTTGTTCCGCTGCCGCTGGCATTGTGGGCGGTGCGTTTTTTCGCCCGCCGGGTTCAGCCGCAGTACCGGCAGGCCAGACAGGCCGTCGGGCGTATCAACAGTCTGGTCGAAAACAATATCAACGGCATGGAAGTCATTCAAGCCTATACAGCCGAGGCCGAGCAGGACCATTTCGTCAACGAACAATCCTCCCTGTACCGGGATTCGGTCTGTTCCGCCCTGTGGGAGCGGGCCAGGTTCATTCCCTTGATTTACCTGATCGCGGGAACAGCCTTTGCCCTGCTCATTGGACTTGGCGGATGGTTTGCGGCCCGCCCGGCCGGACCGAGTCTCGGGGAGTATGCGACATTTATTCTTCTGGCCATGCGGCTCATTTTGCCCATTTTCGCCGTGGGGCGGTTGCTCAATCAGGTCCAGCGCGCCGAAGCGTCGGCGCGGCGCATTCAGGAAGTCTTTCAGCGGCAGCCGCTTATTCAGGATGCGGCCGGGGCCGTTGCCCTTGCTGAGCCCATTGAACGTCTAGAATTCGAAAACGTCAGTTTTGCCTATCAGCCCGAGATGCCGATACTCCAAAATGTCTCTTTTGCTGTAGGTCGGGGAGAGATGCTGGGAGTGGTCGGGCCAACAGGGGCCGGAAAATCGACGCTGGTCAAACTCCTGCTGCGCATGTACGCCCCGGAACAGGGCCGCATCAAGGTCAACGGTCGGGATCTCGACCAGCTGACCCTGGCCAGCGTCCGCGGGCAGGTAGGGTATGTCTCCCAGGACGCCTTTATTTTCCAGGGCAGTGTCGAGGACAACATCCGGCTTGGCTCACCCGAGGCCTCCAGTGAAGCGGTCCGCGAAGCGGCCCGTATCGCCGGGGCTTTGGAGTTTATTGAGGTTTTGCCCAAGGGCTTTGCGACCTTGCTCGGCGAACGGGGGCTGAGCCTCTCAGGGGGACAGCGGCAGCGGATCTCTTTGGCCCGGGCGGTGCTGCGCAATCCCCCGCTTCTTGTCTTGGACGAGGCGACTTCCTCGGTGGACACAAAGACCGAGGAATTGATTCAGGACAATCTCCAGAGTCTGCAACACGACCGTCTGGTGATTGCCGTGGCCCACCGCTTGTCCACGGTGCGTCAGAGCTCGTCGATCATGGTTCTGGTCGATGGCCGCGTGGCCGAATACGGCACCCATAACGAACTTGTGGCCCAAAAAGGGGTCTATGCCGGATTGTGGCGGGTGCAAAGCGGCGGAGCGCTGTGCGAATAGCCACCGTTTTTGCCGGGCTTGTTGGGCTTGAGCCTGGAGAGGGACTCGACGGGCGAACCGTGTGGACCGTGAAAGTGGGCATGGTGCTTGTCCACATTGCGTTTGGTATGCGATGCCAGAAGCGCGGGTCGCTGGAGTCGCGACGTGGTTTTTTTGATCCGTGAGTCGGGTCGTGTACAAAATGGTCAGGGATACAGGCTTATTCAAGCCAGAAAGGAGTGAAGGCAATGCATTACATCATGTTTGAGGACTTTGCGGGCAAGCCGGTACCCATCATTTTTCCAGAAAAAATCCGGCATGAGGAGATGCGGGAGCAGATTCCCTACGCCCGCGTCCTGGCCGCCGGTCGGGTGGAGATTATCGAGGGCATCCTGCGCTGCGTGGGGGAATCGAAGGAGCTCGGTGTGAGCGCGCGGAACCGGGATGCGAGCATGATTGCCGCCCAGTTGGGAATGGAAGCCTGAGGCCTGGTGACACGAGAAACAGGCACTTTGGCATTATTCAAAAGGTGTGAGGAAGGCGGCTTTAGGGGCTGCGATGCGGTCAGAGCAGCGCGGCCAAGGCCTCTGCGACCCGGTGGGCAGAGATGTCGCGCAGGCATTTCCTGTCGTGGGGACAGGGACGTTGGCCGTGCAGGGAGCAGGGGCGGCAAGACAGGGGAATTTCCAGGATCTGATCTCTGAAGCCGGAGGGGGCGAACCCCCAATGCCGGGTCGTGGGGCCGAAAAGACCGACTACCGGAGTCCCGACGGCAGTTCCCAGGTGCATCGGGCCGGAATCGCCGCTGACCAGGGCCGTGCACCGGGAGATAAGCGCCGCGCTGGTGCGCAGATCGGTCTGATTGGTCAGATCCCGGCTGTCACCGGGAAAAAGGGGACGCTCAGCGCGTCCGAGTACACGCCACTGGATCCCTTGCTGATCAAGAAGCCGGGTCAACTGGTACCAATGCGTCGCGGGCCAAGCCTTGTCGGGATGGGTGGCGTAGGGGTGCAAAGCGACCACAGGGGCCCGGCCTGCGTGGGGCACAAGCCGGTCGGCGGCCATGAGTTCTGCGTCGGTCAAGTGGATTTGCGGACGCAGGAGTTCCGGCGCAGGCGGATGGTCGTGCAGGGCCTGGGCGTAGCGTTGGGGGATGGTCAGCCGGGTCAAACGGCGGTAGTTGCTCGCGGCGCCGAGGCGGTACTGCAGCAAGCGGCGGGAAAATGTGTATTTGGGGGAGCGTTTGAGGTCTCCCCGCCATCCGGCGCTCAATAGCCGGGTGCGAACTGTCCCGTGCAGATCAATCAGGGGACTGCGCGGGTGAGCCAGTCGCAACCGGTGGCAGAGCCGCAGCCAGCCCGCGAGGGTCAAGTCCGCCGTTGTCACGGGCACGATGCGAGCCACACCGGGGTGGTCCTTGAATATCGGTGCAAAGGCCTGCTTGGTCACGACCACGAAGGGCTTGCCCAGGCACACAGCCCAATGGGCGATAGGTCCTGTCGTCAGGACCACATCGCCCAGGGAACTGAGCCGGACGACAAGCGGCAGGTCGGGAACCGGCATGGTTGTGTTCATCGCAAGGAGAGATAGAGCTGCATCAGGTCCTCGGTGACCTGTTGTTTGTGGAAGCGTTGGACGTAATCAAATCCCCGTTCGGCCATTCGTTTCTGCAGTTCCTTGTCGGAGAGGATGGTCTGCATGGCTGTGGCCAGTTCGTCGGGACTGTCGGGATCAACATACCAGGAATCCGGTCCCCCGGCTTCCGGAAAGCAGGAACCGTTGGAGGTGATGACCGGGGTCTTACTGAACAGGGCCTCGATAATCGGAATGCCGAATCCCTCGAACTGGGAGGGGTAGAGAAAGAGCTTCGCCTGCTGAAACAGGCAGGCCAGGTCGCGCATGTGGAGATTCGTGCGCCAAATGACCTTTTCCCCGAGCTTGTGCTCTTTGAGAAAGGAGAGGACTTTTTCCTTATATTCCTTGCCTTTCCCTACTACGACCAGCGGCGGGAAATGCTTCTCCCGTTCTCGGAGAATGGCCAGGGCCTCGGCGATGCGCATCAGGTTTTTGCGCTCGGTGATCGACCCGACAAAGAGCATGAAGTCGTCGGGCAGAGCGAGTTCCTGCAGGATCTTTTGCCGCTTGGGCCGTTCAAACTGATTGTAGAAGACTTCCCCGCAGCTTTGGTAGACGACCTCGACCTTGTCCGAGGGGACATTGAAATAGGTGACGATGTCTTCTTTCGTCTGCTGGCTGACCGCGATGACTTTGTCCGCGTGCTGACAGGCGTATTTGCATTTCGCCTTGTACACTTGGCGGTCGAGGTAATTGTAATAGTGCGGGTAACGCATGAAGATGAGGTCGTGGATGGTGACCACCGTCTTCAACCCGTTTTTCTTGTTCCGAAACGGCAGTTCGTTGGACAAGCCGTGGTATATATCGATCCGGTCCTGAGCCAGATCATTGCCCAGCCCGAAGGAGCGCCACAAGGGGGTGACTTTCTGGCTGAGCCCTTTTTTGGGCTTCCGGACGCGGACGCACTTCTTGGTTATGGTTTTGGTGCACAGATTGGTCTGGGGCGGCGGCGTGTACAGAAAATAGGTGTGCTCAGGGTGGTATGTGCACATATTCTTGATCACGCCCCGGCTGTAATTGCCCAGTCCGGTGGTGTTGCAAAACGCCCGTTTGGCGTCAAATCCGATACGCATATGGCACCTGATTCTTCAACAATGGGTTTGCACGGCTCTCGGCCGTGTCGATATCCTGAATTCCGGTAACTGATCAGCGTAAAAAGTCAATCATCAGCCAAAAGGCAGCGCCTGAGGGCCAGCCGATTTCCTGTTTGCGTTACGCTGCGGGAGGCGCTTTGAGAATCCATTCGGCCGCGGCCTCGAGGTCCCGGGCGAACAGAACCGGGGCTCCGGCCGGTGACTGCGCACATTCCAGGTACGCCTCTTCCCCCAGGGGCGGGCACCCCAGGTGCTCGGCCTCGTGACGACCCTTGCCGGTAGCCACAAGAATTCCACCGCCGAGGCCGGCAGTCTCAGCGAGCCGAATGTCGCTTTTTTTGTCCCCAATAACGATACTGCGCCGCGGCTGGAGGCCGTGGTGCTCAATGAGTGTCTGCACCAGCCCGGGGGCCGGTTTGCGGCAGGAACACGTATCTGAAGGAGAGTGGGGACAGTAGACACTGGCGCTGAGGACAACACCGTGCCGGGCGAGTAAATGATCAAGGCGGCGCTCTACGTTGTCGTAGTCGTCGCGGGAGAAATAGCCGCGTCCAATACCTGATTGGTTGGTGACCACGAACAACCGGCACCCCGCTCGGACAAGGGCCTGCAGGCCGGGAAGCGCCCCGGGGAGAAAGCGGATCTGATCGGGGTCGTGGAGATAATGCCGGTCTTCAATGACCGTGCCGTCCCGATCGAGCAAAATGTCGTGATAGAAAGGGTGCATTGGGTCCTCCCTGACACTGAGCGCGTCGATAGGGTCGTCTTCAATGCTCTCCTTTAGGGCAAAGGTCAAGCAGAATTTTGTCCCCATCTGGCACCCGCTCCAACATGGTGAAGCGTCCCCACGGATCCAGTTTTTTTGCCTTCTGGCCTCGGGGCCCAATCCCATCCTATTGCAGGGGGAAAACCCTTCTGCTATATTTTTCTTCCCGAGGGAGAAATTTTCCTCTCGATTGGATTTGTCAAGACAAAGGGCTCGAACCAAGCAATGTTGCAACTCGTTCTCGCGGTTGGGCTGGCCATCGGCATCTCCTTCCTCTGTTCGGTCGCCGAGGCTGTGCTCTATTCAGTCCCGTGGAGTCATATCGAAAAGCTCCGGAGGTCGGGGGAGCGCAAAGGGGAACTCCTCTACCGGCTCCGAGTCGATGTAGACGAGCCGATCACCGCCATCCTGACCCTGAACACCGTGGCCCATACTGCGGGGGCCTCTGTGGCCGGTGCAGCGGCGGCGCAGGTGTTCGGCCAAGAATCCCTGTTCGCCTTCTCCGTTTTCTTCACCCTGGCCATCCTCCTGCTATCGGAGATCATTCCCAAGACCCTGGGCGTCGTGTATACCCGGGGGCTCTCTTTGTGGGTGGCGCGCCCCTTACACCTCCTGGTCTTTGTCATGCGGCCCATTGTGAACGTCTCCAGCTATCTGGTCCGTTTTTTGGGTAAGCGCAAGCTCGGTCCGGAGGCCTCGGAAGAGGATGTCCGGGCCATGGTCAGCCTCTCGCGCCAGGCTGGAGTGCTCAAGCCCTACGAAGAGATGTCCATCAAGAATATCCTGACCCTGGACAGCAAACGGGTCAAAGATATTATGACCCCACGGATGGTCATTTTTTCCCTGCCGGCGCATTTGACCGTGGCCGAGGCCCGGGAAGCCAAATTGGTCTGGCCCCACAGTCGGATCCCAGTCTATGAAGGCGATGATCCCGAAGAAGTCATCGGCATCGTCTATCGCCGTGAATTGCTCGAAGCACTGGCCGACGACCAGGACACACGGCATCTCAGCGATCTGATGCGCTCTGCCCACTTTGTCCTGGAAAGCCTGACCCTGGACCGGCTTTTGGTCCAGTTTCTGGAGTCACGGATGCACTTGGCGGTGGTCCTTGACGAATACGGCGGACTTGCCGGGGTGGTGACCCTGGAAGACGTTCTCGAAGAAATTCTTGGCAACGAAATAGTTGACGAAACCGACCAAGTTGTGGACATGCGGGAACTGGCCCGGCAGCGCCGGGAGAAGTTGGTGCAGGAGCGGCGGAAATCGCATTCCTGACGAGACGCTCCAACCCACTGTAAAGGAGAGCCTATGTCCGTTCAAAGCGGTTCCAAATGGGTGTATGTATTTGCCTTCTTGCTTTTGGCCGGGGGACTGGGGTATCTGCTGGTTTCCGGTCTGAGTTCCAATAGTGTTTATTTTTTGAATGTTTCTGAAGCGCTGGCCATGGAGACCCAGGAATTGGGCCAGGCCCGCCTGTTCGGCACTGTGGCCGCCCAAGGCATTGAACGCAATGAGGACGCCATGGGCGTTCGCTTTGCCCTGCAGGACAAGGAAAACAAGGACAAAGTCATCTGGGTAGAATACTCGGGAGTGGTTCCCGACACATTTAAACCAGGTGTCGAAGTCATTGTTGAGGGCAGTCTGGCCCGGCCGGAAGGGGTTTTCGGGGCTCATAACCTGATGACCAAATGTCCTTCCAAGTACAAGAAAGAGGAGCAAGGCTAGCAGGCCGTTGAAAATCTCCCAAAGGCTGCGTTGCGGCAACAAGTTCAACCTCTTCCGTATTCACGATACGCTACGGTCTTGCACTTTTTGTCGCCGTCTCTTGGGATTTTTGGACGGTCTGAGAGATTTGGAGTCTTTGACGGCCAGCGAGGCGCTTGGTCTGCCTGCAACGCGAATCCCGCTCAGGCGGGATTTTCTGTTCTGAACCGCTGCTCCGGGAGGGTGCGTGCCCGGGTTTCTTTAAGACCATAAGGACGTGTATACGTGTTGACACCACATTTTCTGGCTTTTTTCGCTCTGTTGCTGGCCCTTTTCCTGTCCGCCGGTCTGGGCGTGAGTGCTTGCGCTGCCGCCTGGCGGTCGACGACCGCTCCCTTACCCTGGATCGAAAAGGGGCAATGGCTGATCACCGGCCTCATGCTCCTGGCCTCGGCCATTTTATTGTGGGCCCTGGGGACCGGGGATTTCTCCTTTTCGTATGTCGCTGACTATACTGATTCCTTTTTGCCGCAGTTTTATGCCCTGACCGCGTTCTGGGCTGGCCAGGAAGGTTCGTTTCTTTTCTGGGGCGTGTGCCTGGCTGCCTTGGGAGTTGTATGGCGGTTGAGCCCATCCTATCAACGTGTCTCCCCCCTGACCCGTCAATACGCCTGGGCCTTTTTTCTGGCAGTCCAGGCGTTTTTTCTTTACGTCCTGACCGGACCGAGCAATCCGTTTCTCCGCTTGGAGCCCGCTCTGGATCAGGGCAATGGGCTCAATCCGCTTTTGCAGCACCCGGGCATGATTTTCCACCCGCCGCTGCTGTTTCTCGGATATGCCGGGTTCACCATACCGGCCTGTCTGGCCCTGGCCGCCAAATTGACTCGCGAACCGGTGTCCTGGATGGACGTCTCTCGAAACTGGGTGCTGGTCTCCTGGATTTTCCTCACCGCTGGGATCATTCTCGGTTCGTGGTGGTCATATATGGAACTCGGCTGGGGCGGGTATTGGGCCTGGGACCCAGTGGAGAACGCTTCTCTGATCCCTTGGCTCAGCGCCAGCGCCTTTTTGCACACCTCCCTTATTGGACGACGGCGCAAGGCCCTGGGGCGCAGTAATGTCTTTCTGATCGGCCTGACCCTGGTGCTCTGTTTTTTCGGTACCTATCTCGTGCGTAGCGGGGTCATTGATTCCCTGCACGCCTTCGGCAGTGGCGGGGTGGGGCAGCCTTTGTTTCTCCTGATCCTGGTCTCACTGGCGTTGGTGACCCTGATCGCCTTTGTGGACCGGAGTTCCGAAGACCGTCCTCTGAGTGGGATCACCAGCAAACAGGGAGTCATGCTTCTGGTGGCTTGGCTGCTGCTCGCGCTGGGGGTGGTGGTCATGATGGGGACCATGTGGCCGGTGATCAGCCGTTTGTGGACTGAGAACCCGGTCGGCCTGGATGCTGGGTTTTACAACCGGGTCTGCCTGCCGCTGTTTACGTTTATCGTCCTTTTCCTTGTCTTTTGCCCCTGGCTGACCTGGAAAGGGGGAACGCGGTACCCCAAAGCCCTCGGGGCCTCGATCGCGGCCTTTGTCCTTGCGCTTGGCGGATTGTGGTTCGTCGGGGTCCGTGATCTCTGGCCTCTTTTGGCGGCCGCCGGGGGAATTGCTACCTGCGTGAGCACGGTCCTGATTTTTGTGGTCGCTCCGGCGTCCAGACGGCAACGGGTAAGTTGGGGGGCTTACGGGGTCCATTTCGGTCTGGCGTTGGTCTTTGTCGGGATCGCCTTTTCCGGGCCATACAAGGCCACCACGGAAGCGGTCCTGGACAAGGGCGAGGTCTTGCAAGTGGATGGCTATGAAGTCGAGTATACCGGTTTTGATCAGGATATGACCCCGGCCGTTTCCGCATTCAAGGCCGTGCTGGAAGTGCGTAATGAAAAGGGCGAGACCATCGGCCGTCTGGTGCCCGAGCGCCGGATGTACCGCAATTTCCAACAACCCTTCGCCGAAGCAGCGGTGCTGCCTGGCCTTGGCGACGAACTCTACGCCACGCTGCTCGGATTTACTGAGGACGAGATCATCAGCCTCAAGGTCAGTGTGAATCCGCTGGTCAATTGGCTGTGGATCGGCGGGACCCTGATGTGCCTTTTGCCCTGGCTGTGTCTGCGGCGTGTGGCCAAGCCGGGGGGGCGCCATTGACCACCCTTATCGAGGCACGTAGCATAAGCCAATTTTACGGCCATAAGGCGGTCTTTCGTAAACTCTTCCTCACGGCCGCTGCCGGCGAAGTGCACCTTGTTCTCGGCCCGAACGGGGCTGGGAAATCGACACTTCTCAAGGTTCTCAGCGGGTTATTGTCCCCGACGCAAGGAACGGTCCACCGCCGGGTCGAGCCTGGCGAGATTGGCTATATGGGGCACGAAACCTTTATCTATCCCCGTCTGAGCGCGGTGCAAAATCTCCTTTTCTGGGGCCGGCTCTACGGGCGCGACGTCGACCGAGAGCAGGTCCTGGAGGTCTTGACGCGAGTGGGACTTCAGGCCGTGGCCTACGAAGAGGCCGGCCATTTTTCCCGGGGCATGGCCCAGCGTCTGAGTCTGGGGCGGTTGCTGCTGTTACAGCCCCGGCTGCTTTTTCTGGACGAGCCGAGTACCGGCCTGGACGCCTCCTCGCAAGGCCTTTTGGGCCAGGAGATTGGCCGGATGCGGTCTCGTGGGGCTTGTGTCTTCTGGGTCAGCCACGATCCGGAACGTGATTTGCCCAAAGCCGATGCGGTGGTGGCGCTTTCCGACAAACATGGCGAGCAGCATGCCTCGGCCGCGGCGTATCGGGAGGCCCAAGGAGTGCTTTGTGGCTAGCTTATTCGCGTTGATCGGCAAGGACGTCCGTCTTGTCAGTGGAAGCGGGCAAGGCGTGGCCCAAGCAGCGCTTTTGGGGTTGCTGCTCGTCTTTGTTTTCAGCTTGGCCCGACAAAGCGGCACTCCGGTTCCGCCTCAATGGGTGGCGGCGATATTTTGGCTCGCCTCAGCCTTCAGCTTGATTCTGATCTTCAACACCCTGTTCAGTCTCGAAGAGGACAACAACGCCCGTACGGGGTTATTGTTGAGTCCGCTTTCCCCGCAGGCGGTCTGGTTGGCCAAGGCGCTCGGCGGCGGCGTGCTACTGCTTGTCGTTCAGAGCATCCTGTATCCTGCGGTGATCGTTTTTTTAGGCGCAGCTCCTGTGGAGCAGGTCCTGCCCGGATTGGGCCTGCTCGTGGCTGTGGACTGGGGCCTGGTCGTCCTGGGGGCCTTGCTGGGCGCGCTGGGACAGGGACAGGCCGGGCGGGATTCCCTGTTGTCCATTATCGTTTTTCCCTTGCTGGTCCCCTTGCTTCTGGCCGGGATTCGGCTGGGCGGCGGCCTGGTCGCCGGGACCGCGATGCAACTCGACTGGGGAAGCTGGATGGGCGTTGTCGGGGCCTTTGACGCCCTGTTTACCGGTGCGGCGCTGTTGTTGTTTCCGTTCGTGTACGCCGGCCATTAGCGCAGTGATGAGTACTGGAGGATAATGTGGAGAAGGCGAAGCAGATCCCCGGGGGGCTCTCCCCGACAGCAGTCTGGGCCGTGGCCGTAGCCACGGCAGTGGCCTTGGGGATCAGCCAATATTTTATCTGGTATTATGCCCCGGTGGAACAAACGATGGGGCTGGTGCAGAAGATTTTCTATTTCCATTTGCCCCTGGCCTGGTGGGCCCTGATCAGTTTTTTTCTGGTTTTTATCGGCAGTATCGGGGTGTTGTGGAAGAAGAGTCCACTTATGGACGGTCTGGCCGGGGCTGCAGCCGAGATCGGCGTCCTCTGGAGCGGTCTGGCGTTGGTTACTGGCATGCTCTGGGCCAAACCGGCCTGGAATACCTGGTGGACCTGGGACCCCCGTTTGTCGACGACCCTGGTCATGTGGTTCGTGTACGCGGCGTATCTCGTGCTCCGCGGGTCCGGACTCGCTCCTGAGAAAAGGCGCTTTTTGTGTGCTGTACTTGGTGTGGTGGCCTTCCTGGATGTGCCGCTGGTCTTTCTCTCTGCACGGTTGTGGCGTTCGATCCACCCTTCGGTGCTGGGCAGTCAGTCGGGTGGCCTGGAGCCGGAAATGTGGACGACTGTGCTGGTCTGTCTCTGTGCCTGGGGGGCCTTGTTCGGGTTGTTGCTTTCGGTGCGCTGGAAGCAGTATGTGAGCAAACAGCGTTTGGAGAGTCTGGTGGCGAACTTGAGCCGTTGAGGCCTCTTTGCTGACCGTTGAATATCTCTTAATAAAAAAATCTGCAGTATTTTTAATCTATTACGTAGGAAGAAGTGCGCCGCGACCTTGAATTTCAGGGCGAGTTCTTTTGGAAGTTTGAACGGGCTGTGAGTTCAGATTTTTTCCACAGTCATCAAGCCAAAAAATGGGGTATCCATGGCAGCGATAGAATATGTTTTGGCGGCCAATGTGGCGATTTGGGCCGGCGTGAGTCTGTACCTGGGCTTTCTGAGCCTGCAGCAGCGCCGTATTGATATGCGCTTGCATCAACTGGAGCGAGTTGAAAATGAGGACAGCTATGACAGCTAACCTCCCGGCGTTGAATAAATGTGTTCTGGCTGCGTTGGGCGCCGGGCTGGTGATCCTTTTCGCGGGTTCTGTCGTTTATCGGACCATGCATCCCAGCCTGGTGGTGCAAACCAACCAACCGCAATCGGGCGGCGGTTCCATGGAGCAGATTTCTGCCCTGATGGGGCAGTTGCAGGAGAACCCTGGCGACGTGAACGCCTTGTCGCGTCTGGCTATCGCGTTTTCCCGAATGGAAGCCTGGGATCGTGCGGCTACCTTCTGGCAGCGGGTCCTGGATCAGGAACCCGCGAACATGCGCGCTCTTCAGGGGATGGCCATGGCTTCATTTCGAATGCAGCAATTCGAGACAGCCGTGACCTACCTGCGCAAGGCGCTGGAAGAGGACCCGCAGTCCTACCGCACGCATTACAATTTGGCCATCGTGTATAAACATTTTCTGCAACAACCGGACAAGGCCCGTTCCCATTTTCAAACCGTTGCGAACGCCTCCGAGGCGCCGGCGGAATTGCGAGAGCAGGCTAAGGCTGAATTGGCGCAGGAAAGAGAGCAATAAGGGAGTCATAATGGACAAGATTACCGGAACCGGGCTGACGTTTGATGATGTGTTGCTGCTTCCCCGCTATTCCGACGTCCTGCCGGACACGGTTGATGTCGGGACCCAACTCACACCACAGATCCGCTTGAATGTGCCGCTTTTGAGCGCGGCCATGGACACCGTGACCGAATCCCGGATGGCCATCTCCATGGCCCGGGCCGGGGGAATCGGCATCATCCACAAGAATATGACCATTGATCAGCAGCGGCTGGAGGTGGAGAAAGTCAAAAAATCCGAAAGCGGCATGATCGTTTCCCCGGTCACCGTGGAACCGGACTATACCATCGCTCAGGCCCTGGATATCATGTCGGAATATCGCATTTCAGGTTTGCCAGTGGTCACCGAGGGCCATCTGGTCGGGATCGTGACCAACCGTGACGTCCGTTTCGTCAAGGATCTGCAGACCACGGTCGCCGACGTCATGACCAGCAAGAATCTGGTCACCGTGCCTGTGGGCACGACCATGGAAGAGGCCAAGAAGCACCTGCACGCCAGCCGGATTGAAAAGCTGCTCGTCGTGGATGAAGACAATAATCTGCGGGGCCTGATCACCATCAAGGACATCGAAAAGGTCAAGAAATATCCCGATTCCTGCAAAGATGAACTCGGTCGTCTGCGGGTCGGCGCCGCCCTGGGCGCTGGGGGCGACCGGGATGAGCGCGCGGCAGCCCTTCTGGCGGCGGGCGTTGATGTCCTTGTCGTGGATTCGGCTCACGGCCACAGCAAGAATATTATCGAGGCGGTCAGGACGTTGCGGCGCAGCCATCCGGACTGCCAGCTTATAGCCGGCAACGTGGCCACCTATACCGGAGCTTCGGCCCTGCTCGAGGCTGGAGCCGACGCGGTCAAAGTCGGCATCGGGCCGGGCTCGATTTGTACCACCCGCGTGGTGGCCGGTGTTGGAGTGCCCCAGATCTCGGCGATCATGGAAGTCTCCAAGGCCTGCAATGAGCACGGCAAATGTTTGATCGCCGACGGTGGTGTGAAATTTTCCGGCGATGTCATCAAGGCCCTGGCCGCCGGAGCCGATTCGGTCATGATGGGCTCCATGCTGGCCGGGACAGAAGAAAGCCCGGGGGAGACCATCCTCTACCAGGGTCGGAAGTACAAAATCTACCGCGGTATGGGATCCATTGATGCCATGAAGGACGGGAGTTCGGACCGCTATTTCCAGGACGACTCCAAAAAGCTCGTTCCGGAAGGCATTGTCGGCCGAGTGCCCTTCAAAGGCTCGGCCACAGAAACCGTCTATCAGCTTATGGGCGGCATGCGCTCTGGCATGGGCTATGTCGGGTGCGGCACGGTCAAAGAACTCAAGGAAGAGGCCCAGTTCGTCCAGATCTCCCCGGCCGGACTGCGGGAAAGCCATGTCCACGATGTGGTTATCACCAAAGAGGCGCCCAACTACCGCATCGAGTCGCCCTGATCACCCTGCGCGTATCTTTCGGTGGTCGTATAGCACAAGGCCGTGGACAGACGGGACGGTCCCGTATTGAAAGTATTTTTTACCGCTGATGAGGTCGGCATGCATTTAGAAAATAGAGTCCTGATTCTTGATTTCGGGTCCCAATACACCCAACTGATCGCCAGGCGGGTCCGGGAAGCCGGCGTGTACTCCGAGATCCATCCCTGCACCACTCCGATCGACGAGTTGCAGGCCATGAAGCCCAGCGCCCTGATCCTTTCCGGGGGGCCATCCAGTGTCACCGATCCGGACGCCCCGGCCGTGGATCCGGCTATTTTGGAGTGGGACATTCCCATTTTGGGAATCTGTTACGGCATGCAGCTTCTGGCCACACTTTTGGGCGGCGACGTCGTCCCGGCCCAGGATCGGGAATACGGTCGGGCTGAGGTCGAAGTCATCGAGAAGTCCCCGTTGTGGAGCGGGATGCATTTCCAGGACCCGGTCAAGGTCTGGATGTCCCACGGGGACAAGGTCATGGCCCCGCCGGAGGGGTTTACGGTCCTGGCACGGACGCCGCAAGTCGATGTGGCGGCCATGGGCAGTGCCGATCGCCGGATCTATGGGCTGCAGTTCCACCCGGAAGTGGTGCACACTGAAGACGGTGACCAGATCCTGCGCAATTTCCTCTTCGATGTCGCCGAACTGACCCCGGACTGGACCATGGCCTCGTTTGTGGAGACTATGCGCGACTCCCTGCCAACGCTTATCGGTGACGGCAAGGTGGTTTGCGGCCTGAGCGGCGGGATCGACTCCACGGTAGTGGCGGTTTTGCTGCACAAGGCTATTGGGAAGCAATTGCACTGCATTTTTGTAGACAACGGGCTGTTGCGTCAGGACGAGGGCGAAGAGGTCGTACAGTATTTGCGACGGCATTTCGATCTCAATCTCAAGTATGTTCAGGCCCAGGACCGGTTTTTGTCCCGGCTCCACGGTGTTGAAGACCCGGAAGAAAAACGGAAGATCATCGGCCATACCTTCATTGAGGTTTTCGAGGAAGAAGCCAAGGAGATCAAGGACGTCCAGTATCTGGCTCAAGGGACGCTGTATCCGGATGTCATCGAGTCCGTGTCCTTCAAGGGCCCCTCTGCGGTTATCAAAAGTCATCACAACGTTGGCGGATTGCCGGAACGGATGCAAATGGACCTGGTCGAGCCGTTGCGCGAACTCTTCAAGGATGAAGTTCGTAAGGTGGCTGTGGAATTGGGATTGCCGGATTTCCTGGTCTGGCGCCACCCCTTTCCCGGACCGGGGCTCGCGATTCGAGTGATCGGGGAAATCACCCCGGAACGCTTGGAGATCTTGCGTAAGGCGGATAAAATCGTCCATAATGAACTCATGGCCTCAGGTTGGTATTACAAAGTCTGGCAGGGATTTGCGGTGTTGCTGCCCTTGAAGACCGTTGGGGTCATGGGTGATGAGCGGACCTATGAACACGTTATCGCCCTGCGGGTGGTCGATAGTGTCGATGCCATGACGGCAGATTGGACCAGGCTGCCACCCGACTTGTTGGGTCGGATTTCGAATCGGATCATCAATGAGGTCAAAGGAGTGAACCGGGTCGTCTACGACGTGTCCTCCAAGCCTCCTGGAACCATCGAGTGGGAATAGGGCGACTGGCTCTGTGAACCGACCCCGGAATTGGACTACGGTTTGAAAATGGCGCGTGGCGTGGTTCCGGGGCTCGATTGTCCTGCAGTGCCCCGGGCGATGGCCACAAATGGCCTCCCCGTGTATTCCCTTCACCCGGGGGACTGAATTCCAGAAGGGACTCTGGATTCAGGAAGTCCGGCACCTGCAGAGCCGGACGGGCCATGCGCTTAGCTGCGCCGGGGGAAGATCTGCTTCTCCGGCGCGCGGTTTTTGTCCACGAGGCCGCTGGGCCTCATACCAACGCCAGCCCGGCACGATCGCGGTGTTCGGGCGTTTGCCGTGAGCAAAGGGGAAAACCATGTTCGGCATCGGAACCACCGAAGTATTGATCATTCTTGCCGTGGCCCTTGTGGTCATTGGGCCGAGTAAGCTCCCGGAACTGGCCAGGACCTTGGGAAAAGGGATGGCTGAGTTTCGCCGCATGAGTTCGGATTTGAAGCATACCATTGATATGGAAGCCGACCGTTCTGACAGCGAGCAGAAGCGTTCCGACGCGCAGAAAGAATTGTTCGGCGATAAGAACGAACAATCCAAGCGTGCCGAACAGCAGGAAGCCAGTGACCAGGAAAAGACAGCGGCCTCAGACTCCCCTTCAGAAGTGGACGAAGCGGTGGCCTCCACGGAAAAAACCGTTCAGCGCGAAGCAAACGGACAGGACCGGACGGTCTCGGCTGAGACACCCCAATCTGGATCCGGCGAGGACAAGGAGCCCAAGGCATGAGCGAATCAGCGGCGGAAACCGCCACCCAGCAGGAGACGGCCGATGAAGGCCGCATGGGGCTGATCGATCACCTCAACGACTTGCGCAAAAGTATTGTCCGTTCGGTTGTGGCTGCGTTGGTGGGCATGGTCGCCTGCTATGCGTTCGCCCAAAAGCTTTTTGATTATCTGATGCTCCCCTTGTACAAGGCCCTGCCCGAAGGGAGTACGCTGATCTACACCGCCCCCCACGAAGCCTTTTTTACCTATATCAAGGTCGCCTTTGTGGCTGGGCTCTTTTTGACCAGCCCGTTCATCTTTTACCAGTTCTGGTCCTTTGTCGCCCCCGGTCTGTACAAGCATGAGCGCAAGTGGCTCATCCCTATCGCCTTTTTCTCAGCGGCCTTTTTCTGCACCGGAGCCATTTTCGGCTACTCCATCGTTTTCCCCTGGGGCTATAAATTTTTCATGGGTTTTGCCGAGGACCTCATTCGGCCCATGTTGACCATGCGCGAGGCCTTCTCGTTTGCCATGCGGCTGCTGATCGCCTTTGGGGTCGTTTTTGAACTGCCGCTGGTCATCTTTTTCCTTGCCCGACTGGGACTGGTGAACGCCGCCTGGCTCCGGAAAAAACGCAAATATGCTATTTTAATAGCTTTCATTCTTTCTGCCTTGTTGACGCCACCGGACATGGTTACCCAGAGCTTCATGGCCGGCCCTTTGGCGTTGCTCTATGAACTCAGTATCTGGGTCGCGGCTGTTTTCGGCAAGAAACGGCCGGAAAAAGAAGATGCGGAAGAGGCTGGGGCAAACGCGAAGGCTGAAGAGGCTGATGAAACAGCTGCCAGCGATCCCGAAGCCTCGTCCGAGGCCCATGAAGAGGAATTGCTCCGGGAGGATGCCGCCTCTTCGGACGAGCAGGACGATGACGACGGGGATGAGGACGCGACCACTGAGCGCAAGGAGGACGGGTATGCGCCGGACGACTATTGAGCGGGAGACCCGGGAGACGTTCATCCAACTCGATCTCAATCTGGATGGAAACGGTGACATCAAGATCCGCACAGGATGGGGCCTTGCTGACCACATGCTGACCTTGATCGCTTTCTGGAGCGGTTGGGATCTGGATCTGCAATGCCGGGGCGACCTGCATGTCGACGCGCACCACACCCTGGAGGATATCGGACTCTGCCTGGGGCAGGCCTTCCGTGACGCCGTCAGCGACCCCACCCGGATCCACCGCCTCGGCACGGCCCGCGTGCCCATGGATGAGGCCCTGACGGATGTAGTCGTCGATGTCTCCGGCCGTCCCTATCTTGTCTATCAGGACGACCTTCTCCCGCCGATGATCGGCGGCGAGGAAAGCGATGTCTGGCGCGAGTTCTTCAAGTCCTTTGCCTTTAAGGCGCAACTCAATCTGCATATCCGCTTTTTGTATGGACAAAACGGACACCATCTGCTGGAGTCGGCCTGTAAAGGCACTGGTGTCGCCCTGGCCCAGGGAGTTTCGCTCCAGGGCCAGGGTGTCCGAAGTACAAAAGGCTCCCTGGATTAAGGAGGACCGCCATGCGCGCAATCGTCTTGCTCTTGCTCAGTGTCGTTGTGATGACCGGATGCGCTCTGCGCGCTCCCGATTCCGTCCCGGTGCCTGAATCCTCCCGGTTGGCCGTGGCCGGATTCACGCAGCCTCAGGAAAATTGGGAGTTTCTCGCTGGGTATTCCCAGGCTGAGGAGCAGCCAGTCTCCCCGGAAATGGTCTCCGAGTTGAACACCTCCTTGCTGGAGATGACCAATGACCGCTTCCCGGGCCGGGTGCTCGGCCCCCATCTTACCTCCCAGTGTCGGGAGGTAGTGGTTGCCGAGACGGACCGGACTCGCCTGTCGGCCCTTGAGTTTTGGGTCCAGGTGGGGCGGTGCCTGCCGGCGGACTATCTGCTCGTGCCCCAGATTTTTTCCTGGCAGGAGCGCCATGGTGGCCAATGGGGAAGCGATGCGCCAGCCAAGGTGGTTATGGAGATGTACCTCATCGATGTTGAGCAGGCGGTGATCAGCAAACGGTACCGCTATGACGAACAACAACAGTCGCTGTCCGAAAATCTGTTTTCGTTGCCGCGGTTTCTGCACCGCCAGGGAAAATGGCTTCGGGCCGAGGAGTTGGCCCGCGAAGGCATGCGACAGGGCCTGGAGGCGCTCGGAATATGATTCTGTTTCCTGCTGTGGATATTCAAGACGGACAATGCGTTCGGCTCAAACAAGGAAAAGCCGACGCGGTGACCGTGTTTTCGCCTGATCCTCTGGCCGTTTCCCGTCACTGGGAAACGCAGGGGGCCTCCTGGTTGCATGTGGTCGACCTGGACGGCGCCTTTAGCGGAATGCCCCGGAACTACGACCTGATCCGCTCTATTTGCGATCAGGTGACCATCCCGGTCCAACTCGGTGGCGGCATCCGGGATGCCGCCACCGCAGAGAAATATCTTGAAGCCGGGGTGGCCCGCTTGATCATCGGGACCATGGCCCTGGAACAACCCGAGACATTCCGCGCGCTGTGCAGGGCCCATCCAGGACGCATCGGCGTTTCTCTGGACGCCGAGGACGGTTGGTTGAAAACCAAAGGGTGGGTCGAAAACAGCGGACGCCGCGTCGCTGAGGTGGTCCCGGAACTGGAGCCTCAGGGTGTGGCCTTTGTGGTCTATACTGATATCGCGCGCGACGGCATGCAAAGCGGTGTGAATCTGCGAGCCCTGGAGGAACTGCTCGATTCGACCGGTTTGCCGGTCATCGTGGCTGGCGGGGTGGCTACCTTGGAAGATTTGCAATCCCTGCACCCGCTTCGGGAGAAGGGGCTGGCAGGCGTTATTACCGGAAAAGCGATCTATTCGGGATCGCTTGATTTTCCGGCGGCCCTGGAATGGCTTCGGTGCCAACCTTAACGCGGTGGTCCCCACTTCGTTGTGGAGGCGGCGAGAGACACGATTTTTCGACGGGCAACGAGGGGTGTTGGAAAAGTTCTTCACGAATGTGCAGCCAAGGGAGGGAGTATGCCGGAAGTGACAGTGAAAGGAATGTCCTGTCAGCATTGTGTCCAGGCGGTGACCAACGCCCTGGAATCCATTGACGGCATTGCCAACGTGCAGGTGGATTTGTCCACCGGGCGCGTCGAGTTTGAGCAAAGCGGCGAGATTCCCGAGCCCCAGATCCGGCAGGCGGTCCAGGACGCGGGATACGAGATGGAGTAGTCCCGGCGTGGAGTATCCGTTGTGATTTGGAGGCGTTGCGCTTCTTGATCCCCGTGGTGACGCGTTTGTTGCCTGCAAACATACCGTGCGCGACCGATTCTTCGCGGCTTGCGCAGTGACACAAAAAGCGAAAGAGAGGCGGCCTCTCTTTCGCTTTTTGTGTCTTTCCCAGGGCTTGCCCCGGATCACCTATGCATCGGAATCCGGGGCAGCGGCGGGTTATTGCCGCGGATTGGGCAGGACCAGATTCAGTATCACGCCAACCAGACCGGCCAGACCAATCCCTTTCAACGTGAATTCTCCGGTCTGAAAGGTCATGCCCCCGATACCAAGGACAACGATCAGGGCCACGATGCACATATTGCGCGGCTCCATGAGGTCGACCTGGGAGCGGACCAGGGAATTGACCCCGACGACCATGATGGTCCCGAACAGCAGGATCATGATCCCGCCCATGACCGGAACCGGAATGGTCAACAAGAAGGCCCCGATTTTGCCCACAAAGGCCAAGGCAATGGCGATGCAGGCCGCCCAGGTCATGATGGCCGGGTTGAAGACCTTGAGCAGGGCCACAGCTCCGGTGACCTCCGAATAGGTGGTGTTCGGCGGACCGCCGAGGAACGAGGCGAGGGAGGTCGCCAGGCCGTCTCCAAGCATGGTCCTGTGGATACCCGGATCGTCAAGGTAATTTTTCTTGGTCACTGAACTGATGGCCAGCACGTCGCCGAAGTGTTCGATGGCTGGGGCGATGGCCACGGGAATAATGTACAAGATCGCCTGGAGATTCCATTCAGGCATGGTGAAATTGGGCACAGCGAGCCACGGGGCGTCCAGGACAGGAGTGAAGTCGACAATCCCCATGGTCAACGATAGGATATAGCCAACGATGATCCCGCATAAAATAGGGATAAGGCGGAAAAACCCCTTGCCCAACAGAGAGACAAGGACGGTGGTCAGCAATGAGGCCATGGAGATGATGACCGCGATATCTTTGGCTACAAGCACATCGCCGCCGTCTCCGGTTCTGCCCATGGCCATGTTGACCGCCACCGGAGCCAGGATAAGTCCGATGACCATGATCACCGGACCGGTGACAATGGAGGGCAGCAGGCGCTGGACCGCGGCTGGTCCTTTGAGTTTGATGATCAGGCTCAGCAGCATGTAGACAACCCCGGCTGCGGCCAAGCCGCACAGGGTCGAGGGAATGCCCCAGGTCTCGACGCCGTAAATGATCGGGGCGATAAACGCGAACGAGGATGCCAGGAAGACCGGGACCATGCGCTTGGTCACGAACTGGAAAATAAGCGTTCCCACCCCGGCGGTGAACAAGGCAACATTGGGATCCAGTCCGGTCAGTAAGGGAACGAGAACCAGAGCGCCGAAGGCCACGAACAACATCTGGGCCCCGACGAGGCCGTCTTTGAAGCGGAAGTGGTAAGCGGTATCTGAGGACATAGGCCGGAGGTCTCCTCGTAGTGTAAAGGGTTGGCGAATCGCAGTTCCTCGGCTGCGGGGCCGGGCCACCAGCAGGTGATCCCTTCGCAGCGATACGAAAAAAGACACGCTTGAGCGTGTCTTATTTGGTGCCGAAGATCTTGTCTCCTGCGTCCCCGAGACCGGGCAGGATGTAGCCGTTTTCATCGAGTCGCTCGTCCACACCGGCGACGTAGATGTCCACATCGGGATGCTCTCGCTGGATGCGCTCGATGCCTTCCGGGGCGGCCACGAGGAAAAGACCACGGATCTGAGTGCAGCCGGCTTGTTTGAGATAATCGATGGTCGCGCTCAAACTGCCGCCTGTGGCCAGCATGGGGTCCAGAATAAGGGCCATGCGTTCATGGATGTTGCTGGCCAGTTTGACGTAATAGCTCACCGGTTCCAACGTTTCCTCGTTGCGGTAGAGCCCAACAACACTGACCTTGACTCCGGGAATGAGGTCCAGGACCCCGTCGAGCATGCCCAGCCCGGCGCGAAGGATGGGAACGAGGGTGATCTTTTTCCCTTTGATGCACTCAATATCCACAGGCCCGGCCCAGCCCTGGATGGTTTTGGTTTCGGTTTCGAGATCCTGGGTGGCCTCGTAGGTCAACAGTCGGGCGACTTCGGAGGCCAGATCCCGAAAATCCTTGGTGCTGATGTTGTTCTGCCGCATCAACCCCAGTTTGTGTTTGACCAGGGGATGTTGGACCACATATACGGACACGGCTCGCTCCTTTACGGATAGAAAACTTTGGAAATTTCTCCCGAAGCACAAAAAATTTCTCCTTCATATCGGGTAGGACTATAGGGGTCAAGTTTGCGTCACAGGGTCCCAAACGATGTTCAAGAAGAGCACGCCTTTGTCGTTGAGGCAGGCGAGGCCGGAAAACGGTTGGATAAGTTTTTGAGTGACCGTCTTGCCGATCTGGGCGTCTCCCGCTCTCGGATCAGCCAGTGGATTCGGCAGGAACGGGTGCGAGTCGCAGGGGCACTGTGCCTGCAGGGCAAAACCAAAGTCCTCAATGGTCAAAAAGTGGTCCTGCTGGCCCCGTCTCTGCAGAGCGGGATCAAGCCCGAAGTCGGCCCGGTCGAGGTGGTCTACAGCGATCCGGATGTGGTGGTCGTGAACAAGGCGGCCGGAGTCACGGTCCATCCCGGCACCGGGTGTGAATCCGGAACCCTGGTTCACCATCTGGCAGCGTTGTATCCGGAACTCGCCCGCTTTGACGGGGAGCGTCCCGGCGTGGTCCACCGTTTGGACAAGGATACTTCAGGCCTGCTCACCGTGGCCCTCAATGAATCCGCCCGGCTGGCACTGACGCGGAGTTTTGCCAGACGGGAGGTGGACAAGGAGTATCTGACGCTTGTCCATGGACGCCCTGAGGCCGAAGGCACGGTGGATCATCCCCTGGGTCGGGACCCGCAAAGCAAGATCCGTATGGCCGTCGTTCCTCGCGGGGGCAAGGAGGCCCTGACACGCTTCAAAAGGGTCTGGACCAGTCCGGATGGCAGGGTCAGCCTGCTTCGAGTGCGCATTTTGACCGGGCGAACCCATCAGATCCGGGTCCATATGGCGTATCTGGGTTTTCCTCTGGTCGGAGATGCGCTCTATGGTCCCCAGGCCCAGGCCGCATTTCAGCGCAGCCGTCCCCTTTTGGCCCGTTTGGCCAAACACCATATGCTCCACGCGTGGCGCCTGGCATTTCCCCATCCCCGGAGCGGGCGAATGGTGTGTTGCGAGCAGGCCATGCCCAAGGCGATGTGGCGGCTTGTTCTCGGATGCGGCAGGCGTGTCCAGCGGGTTGGTCTGACCGGGATGCCTGGCTGCGGCAAATCAGCCTTGCTCAGCGAACTGAGCGACCGTGGTGTGTTGACCTGGAGCGCGGATCAGGAAGTGCGGGCGCTCTATGCTCCGGGAGGCGACGGGGCGGACTTGTTGGCGCGCCGCTTCGGCGACGAAATCCTGGACGACAGCGGCGGAGTGGATAAAAAAGCCTTGCTGGCCCGGATGCAATCCCGGCCGGGACTGCACCGCGAGGTCGAAGAGCTGATCCATCCCCTGGTCCGACACCGGCTGGAGGCGTTCTGGACGCAGACCGGAAATTTCCGATTGGCTGTAGCGGAAGCGCCATTGCTTTTTGAGGCTGGGTGGTCCGCAGCCAGGGAATTTGATGTGGTCGTGGGGGTGCATTGTTCCCGCCGGGTTCGTCGTGCCCGTCTCCAGGCGTCGCGTGGCTGGTCCGAGAGCATGCTTTCCGGGTTGGAGTCCTGGCAGTGGACGCCGAGGGCCAAACTGTCCCGCTGTCAGTTTATAGTGCCCAATGATGAGGACAGGCATATGTTGGCCCGGCGGGCGGAGATGCTTATGGAATTGCTCCGCAGACGCCGCTTGCGGCAGATACGGTCTTTGTGGCAGGACTTGCAAGTCTACCGGCACAGCAGGGCCGTTCTCGACCCGTGAGAGCCGGCGAAAATTCCCTGTGGCGGCGAGGCGGCACAAAGGTCATATTCGTCCCTACAATTCCCTGTGCCCCTTGATATGAAGCGAAATTGCCCGGGGGCATTGTGATTTTGACCGTTTTTTGTCCTCCCTGGAACTGTGACCGATCCGCGAACGGATTCAGCCAACTCAGCGCTTACGAGGTCTATCGCCTCCCTTGACCGGGGCTTGCTTCCGGCACTTCAGCCAAAGACGACACATTCATGTTCCCACTTCGCGATTATGTTCCACGTTTGCACCGTCCGATTGCGGTTTGGTGCATCATCGGGGTCAACCTCCTGTTTTTTCTGTTTGAAATGGGGCTGAGCCAATCCGATCTGGTCCGGGTTTTCCATGTCCTGGGGGTCGTTCCGGCGCGCTATTTCCATCCGGAATGGGCCCAGTGGATGGGATATCCGGCCGGAGGGATCCTGCCGTTTTTTACCCATATGTTTTTACACAGCGGCTGGTTTCATTTCCTGATCAATATGTGGATTCTGTGGGTTTTTGCCGACAATGTCGAAGATGTCATGGGGCCCGGCCGATTTATCGTCTTCTACCTGCTGTGCGGACTGGGGGCCCTGGGAGCGCATCTGTTTTTTTATACCGATTCGTCTGTGCCTGTGGTTGGGGCTTCCGGAGCCATTGCCGGGGTTATGGGGGCCTATTTGTTATTGTATCCCCACGCCCGGGTGCTGACGCTTATTCCCATCTTTTTCATCCCTTATTTTATTGATCTGCCAGCGTTGGTATTTTTGGGGGTGTGGTTTTTTATGCAGTTGCTCTCCGGCGTTTTTTCCGGCATGGAGGGCGGCTCAGGCGCTGGCGTCGCCTGGTGGGCCCATGCCGGCGGGTTTGTGGTCGGGATGTTGCTGATCCCCTTGTTCCGGGTTCCGTCACGGTGTTATTATTGCCATTCCCGGAGCAGGGGCGGACGGGGCGGTGGCGATTCGTTCCGTTTCGATTAGTTGCAAACGTTGCCGGACAAGGCTCCGCCCGCACTACAGCACCTGCAGTGCTCTAGACTTTCCATATTGTCTGCCTTACCATAAAAAATTGATGGAAATCGCGCTGGTCACCGGCGTGGAAGTGGAACCACCGCGTTCCCATATTGCTCTAGCGAGAAAGGGGAAATCCTATGTTGCGACTGGTGAATCTGCACGTTTCCGTTGGGGACAAAGAGGTGCTCAAGGGCGTCGATTTGGAAATCGCCGACGGGGAGACGTTTATTTTGTTTGGGCCGAACGGGTCGGGGAAAACGACCCTGCTGATGACCTTGATGGGGTTTGCCGGATACAAGGTTACCAAGGGCAAAATCCTGTTCCGTGGTGAAGATATCACCAGCTGGCCGGTCCATGAGCGGGCCAAGTTGGGAATCGGCATGTCGTTCCAGCGCCCTCCGACCATCCATGGCCTGAAGACGCGCCAACTGGTTGAATTGTGCGCTCAAGGGCGTGAGCGCGATGTCGAGGATCTGGCGCGCAAGGTCAATTTTGAGCAATTTCTGGACCGGGACATCAATGCTGGCTTTTCCGGCGGGGAAATCAAGCGCTCTGAGCTGTTGCAGCTCATGTCCCAGGAGCCCAAGCTGCTTTTGTTTGATGAACCGGAATCCGGTGTGGACCTGGAAAACATGAAATTGATCGGGAAGACGGTCCGGGACCTGTTGCAGGGTGATCTCCAGCCGCGCTCGGACATGAGCATGAAGGAGCTCAAGGCCCAGCGCCAGACCTCCGGGCTGATTATCACTCACACGGGCTATATTCTGGATTACATCAATGCCGATCGCGGCAAGGTCATGTACGACGGCGTCTTATGCTGCGAAGCCCGGCCCCGGGATATTCTGGATCATGTCAGCCAGTACGGCTATCAGGAATGCGTGCGCTGCCTGAACTAAACTCGAGGGGGAATGTCCCATGCGCCGAGACGACAGAGAACAAGTCGATATCAATACATATACGTTTGAGGGACCGGATACCGGGGGAATCACCGATCTTCGGCATATGAGCGATGAGGACAAGCAGCAGCTGTTGATGTCTGGTGTCGATGTTTCAGAGGAAGGGCGTAGCGGCACCTATCTCCATGTCAACCAATCCCAGGTCCACTGCTCCTCGTGCCAACCCGGCGTGGAGGTCCTGGATATCAAGCAGGCCCTTGAAAAATACGACGGCTTGCCCGACTACTATTTTCAGGCCGTGGACAAGAACAAGGACGAATACACGCAGGCCGTGGCTGAGAAATTGCACGGCGGTTATTTTATCCGGACCGAGAAAGGGGCTAAAATCCTTGATCCGGTGCAGTCCTGTCTGTTTATCAAAGGTGAGAATGTCGGGCAGAATGTCCACAACATTATCGTCGTTGAAGAGGACTCCGAACTGCATATCATCACCGGATGCGCTGTTTCCCACGGGGTGCAGAATGCATTGCACCTGGGCGTCTCCGAGTTCTATGTCAAGAAAGGCGGGAAACTGACCTTTACCATGGTCCATAACTGGGGCGAACAGGTGAAGGTGCGGCCGCGTACGGTGGGCATTGTCGAGGAAGACGGGGTATTCATGAATAATTATGTACTCATGAAGCCTGTCTATTCCGTGCAGTCCTATCCGACAGTTTACCTTAATGGGGAAAACGGTGTAGCGACCTTCAACTCGGTTCTTGTGGCGCCTCCGGGGTCGTATATCAACAGCGGCAGCCGGATCGTTCTCAATGCTCCGCATACCCGCGGGGAGATCATTTCCCGGACCATTACCACCGGCGGGACGATTGTTGCTCCGGGGCACATCGTCGGCAATGCCGTTCCGGCCCGTGGCCATTTGGAATGCAAGGGGCTGATTCTCGAAGACGGTGTCATTCACGCTATCCCGGAACTCGAAGGGTCGGTCACTGGCGTGGAACTCTCCCACGAAGCTGCGGTCGGCAAGATCGCCCAGGAGGAGATCGAATACCTCATGGCCCGCGGCCTTGATGAAGACGAGGCCACATCGACCATTGTCCGGGGCTTTTTGAACATGGACGTCTCCGGACTGCCGGATGAGCTGCAACAGATGATCGAAAAGACGATCGAGGAAAGCGGTGAAGAAATGTTTTAACGTCCGGTCCTGGACAGGCGGCTTGAAGCCGCTGGATATGTTTGGATTGACAGGGGCTGTTCTCTTCGGGAGGACAGTCCCTGTTCCTCATTGGATGCTGAGCTGATTCTTGAAAATTTCGGCTCTTCGTCACAGGGCACGGAATTTCAGACGGCAAACTCCAAAAATCCACAGGATCCGTCAAAGAACCAAAATTTCTTGGTTCCTCACACAAATCTGTGCCTGACTTGAGGCCAAAAACTTGAAAAGCATGAGCCCTCTCGGGTAGTTAGGTAGTTACCACACAAACCTATCACCCAGGAGGAACTCATGCTCGTGTCCCAGTTAACCAAATTGACGCTGGATATTCAAGGATTTCGTGTCGGTCGGGTTCAGGGTGATACGAGCGGGATCACCGTAGATATAGCCCCAGACCGGCGTCATCTGCTCTTTTGCAGCCGCTGCGGTAGCGCTGCCAAGTATCGGGATACCCTTACAAGTCGCTATTTTCGCCATGTCCCTCTTTGGGGGATCCCTGTATGGCTCCGGTACAGCCCCCGCAGAGTTCGGTGCGGACATTGCGGCGTCAAGGTGGAGTATTTCCCCTGGAGCACTGGCAAACATCGGTTCACAACGGCTTTTGCCCACTTCCTGGCTTCGTGGGCCCGGTTACTGCCCTGGAAACATGTAGCACAGCTTTTTGGTTGCTCCTGGGGTACCGTGGCCGCTGCTGTTGACCAGATTGTCGAGTATGGTCTGGCCCATCAAGATCTCTCGAATCTGACGCACATTGGGATTGACGAAATCTCCCGAGAAAAGGGCCAAGTATACCTAACCAATGTCTACGACCTGAATACCTCCAGACTCGTATGGAGCGGGGAAAAACGGACAAAGGCAACAATTACCAACTTCTTCACCTCGCTTGGCCCTAGCAAGATCGATAAGCTTGAAGGGGTCTGTTGCGACATGTGGGAGCCGTATACCCAGGTCATTCAAGACAAGGCCCCGAAAGCGACGATGGTCTTCGACAAATTCCACATTGTCCGGCATCTCAATGAAGCCGTTGACCAGGTCCGTAGAGACGAGATCCGGGAGAAGGGCCAAAAGCACAAGGATCTGGTTAAAGACACCCGATATATCTGGCTCAAGAACCCGTGGAACCTGACTGACAAGCAGGCATCTCGGTTGAGTGCACTGGAAAAACTCAATCTCAAAATCAACAGGGCGTATTTACTCAAGGAATCATTTCGCCAGTTCTGGTCGTATGAGTGCAGGACTTCAGCCAAAGATTTCCTCGACAAGTGGTTCTGGTGGGCGACGCATTCCAGGCTGAAGCCAATGCGAAATTTTGCTTGGATGCTGCGCCGCAAAGAAGAAAATATTCTCAGTTATTTCGACATGCCCATCAGCAATGGCTCGGTGGAAGGCCTCAACAATAAGGCTAAAGTCATTAGTCACAGAGCATACGGGTTCAGGTCGGCCAAGAACTACATCCGGAATCTGTACCATTGCATGGGCGGGCTACCTGAACCCCAAATTATGCACAGATTTGTGTGAGGAACCAATTTCTTTATACTGCTGGTTGTTCAAAAACCCCAAGGGCAAAACAAGACCCTCATTTTTAGACATCTGCCGTTGATTGCGCAACGCGGTGTTTGACACATTTCAATTGATCTGCATGGAATGTACCGGTCAACAGATTTTGGACACACATAAACACAAAAATCAGGCTGCTAAACCTTGTTGAGGCCTGTGGCTTGCTAATACCTGGTAGGGCGTCTGGTAGCCGTGCCTGCCAATAAGCCATTGCGTGTTGTACTGCTCTTTGAACTCCTGAAGCGCTTGGCTGAGTTCCTCTATATCCTGAAAGGACCGCACCCAAAGCAGATTTTCCTTGAGGGTCCGGAAAAAGCGTTCAATGCAACCATTGCATTGCGGTGAACGTACGAACGCCGGGGATATGGTGAACCCAAGAAATCGCAACTCATCCTGGAAGACCTTGGAGAGGTATTGCGACCCACAATCATGCCGCATCGTAATTCCCTGCGCCATGTGTTGTTCGATAGCGCCAAAGGCCTCACGAACGCCCTGACGCACTGGCTCAACCGCTTCGAAACGAGTCCCTGGCTTTGCTGCATGCAGGCCCATGCAAGCTGCTGAGAAATGGTCTACAGCACCGAAAACAGACACCCACCCATCACGGATGGTGTACGCCTTGGTCATGTCTGTTCCCCACATAACATGACTGCTTTCTTGGGTAATCGTTCCATCGTGCGCCTTGGGTCCAGGATGTATGCTGGTATTTTGGAAAACCAGCAGGTTATTTTCTCGCATCACCCTCAACACACGGCGCGGGGAGGTGCGTATATCCTGCAACCGGAGGCGGGCCCAGATTTTTCGATACCCCTCCCCGTGAAAAGGGGATTGTTCGAGAAGATCCTTAATATGGGCAACTAGCTCAGCATCGGAATAAAAAGCCTTGGGGCCGCGGGGACGTGATGAGCACTGCTTGCTTTGCTGCAACCTATGATAGACAGTAGAGCGGGGTATTCTCCATACCCTGCAGACTCGGCGCATGGTGTAGGCCTTTCCCGTGGAAGCCGAAACGGCCTGGCTCATTTCTTCGACTTCCTCCGGGCCAAAGGGCGCTTTTGCTCCAGGCGCCTGACCTTGTCCTGCAGAAGCTCGTAGTCCATGGTGGTTTCACCCAGCTTCTGCTCCAAGTTTGCGATTTTGCGGTCTTTTTCATCCGAACCGCGATCTTTTTTCATAGCCTCTTCGCCAGCCTGGATAAATTCATCTCGCCACTGCGAGACCTTGGCGACAGAGGTGCCGAATTCTCGGGCCAAAAGCTCCAGGCTTTCACCTCGCATTACCCGTTGTACGACCCTGGTCTTCATTTTGGCGGAGATACGCTGAGGCTTTTGGTTTTTTTGCTGCTGCCCGGGGGCCGCGGCCCCCGGGCAGCTACCGGTTTCCTGATCAGACCGTTGCGACATAAGGACATCTCCTTGGGTTTGAGGCGGTGGTGCCATTGTCCCAAATCAGTGTCCAACAAAACTGTAACCCGGACCAGGAAGATGGGTGTGCGGTGCCGGGATATAAGACACACGTGATTGCGGCAGGAGTGGCAGCCAGCGGCGCCCTGGCCCTGGGTATCGAAAAGGGATGGTATGTGCCGGCACCGCAGATGGCCGTTGTGCTGATTGCTGTGGCAGTGGTGGCGGCCCTGTTTCCTGACGTGGACACGGATTCCAAAGGACGCCGGCTGTATTACGGTCTGCTGGTGGTTGTGGACGTAGCTCTCCTTGTTCGCGGGTACGCCAAGCTTGCGGCCCTGTTGGGGTTGTGCGCCATGCTCCCGGCGATCGATCATCACCGGGGGTGGACCCACACCTGGTGGGCGATGCTGGCCGTGCCATTGCCCCTTCTTGTCGTTCCCAGTCTTGTCTGGGACAAGCAGGTGCCAGCGGTGTTGCCCTATTACGGTGCTGCGGTCCTTGGCTACCTGACGCACCTGCTCCTCGATCGTCGCTGGTAGGGCCCTGCATACGGCAACCACTTGCGCGCCATCAGAGCGAATAGGGGAGGTCTTGAGCCGCGATGACCAGGGCGTTAGCGGTGTCGTCCCGCCGGGGCTTGAGCAGGCCGTTTTGCTGGAGATACGTCCAGCCCTGGCGGACGAATTCGGCATGGCCGGCCTCGGCGTTAATGCCCGGGCACGCTTCTTGAGCGAGTTCCCAACTCAGGGGATCGAGCAGATTGCCCCGGAAAAACGGCCACGCTCGGCAAATAGAGGGTTTGGCCACATGGACAGAACACCCCTGGCCTTCGCGAAAAAAGACGCAGGCGCCTTCGGCTGAAGAGGTCAAAACGCGTTTTTCCCCTTTGGCCCGGGTATAGAGTTCGGCACATCGTGCCGGTGCGATTCCAAGATGGGCGGCGAGGCGAACCAGGTCGTCGCCATCGACCACGATACCGCCTTCGCCGTGGCAGCAGCTGCCGCACATCTGACAAACAAATGCTTCAACCAAGTGGGACATATAGAGGCTCGCTTGTCTTTCTGAGTGTACCAACACGAGTTTATAATCTCGTGTCCATTAAGGGGGCTGGGTGTCCATGCCCCCCGGGGCTGGAATTGTTCTCCCGGCCTGGAAAAAGAGCGTAGGCGGGAATCCCTAGACAAAGCCCAACATTGCCGTTTGAAGTGTATTCTGGAAGCAAGGGGCTCTTGGTGCGCTCAAGGCAACTTCCAGGCCGGTTTCCCAATCCCAGCCCCGTGTCAGTTTAGGGGCTGGGTAGTCCATGCCCCCGGGGCTGGAATTGTTCTCCCGGCCTGGGCAAAGGGCGTGAGTTGGGTACCGATGCGAGAGCCTCGGAAAACGATTGACCCCATCTCGGGGAGTCGCTAGCCAAAGGACACGAAGCGGCCGGGACCTCCCGGTAGTGTCGTCAGGGGCGGACCAATCGGCCAATGTGCGGGCCTCCCCGCCGCATGCCATAACCGCACGTGACTTACGAACCATTGGAAATGCCATGTCTGAACGAATGACGCCCGAGGCGGCGCAACGCCTGTGGGATTCGCACGATCTTTTTGAACTGGGGCGTATGGCCCATGACCGCCGTTGGGCCCTCCATCCAGACCCGACTGTGACGTATATCGTCGACAGAAATATCAACTACACCAATATATGTGTGTCTGGGTGTAAGTTCTGTGCCTTTTTTCGCCCCCCTGGCCATAGCCAGGGATTTGTCCTCAGTCTCGCGCAACTCGAGCAGAAAGTCCAAGAGACCGTGGATGTCGGCGGCTACCAGATTCTGTTGCAGGGGGGCATGCACCCCGACTTGCCGCTGGCCTTTTACCAAGACATGCTGGGGTTTCTGAAGCAACGCTTTCCCCAGGTGGCAGTCCACGGCTTTTCTCCGCCGGAAATCTGGTTCCTGGCCGAAAATGAAGGCCGCTCTCTAACTGAGATTGTCGCTGAACTCAAGCAGGCCGGGCTTGATTCCATTCCCGGGGGCGGCGCGGAGATCCTGACCGACCGCATGCGCAACGAGGTTTCCCCCAATAAGTGTTCGGCGGCGCAATGGCTGGCGGTTATGGAAGAGGCGCACAATCAGGGACTGCAGACCACCGCAACCATGATGTTCGGACAGGGGGAGCGGTTTGACGAGCGGTTGGAACATCTGGAAGCGCTTCGGGCGCTGCAGGACCGGACCCATGGTTTCACCGCGTTTATCCCGTGGACCTTCCAGCCCCGCAATACCCAGATCCACCGCACCGAGACCTCCTCTCACGAGTATCTCAAATTCCTGGCCCTGGCCCGTTTGTACCTGGATAATATTCCCAATATCCAGGCCTCATGGGTCACGCAGGGACCGCTTATAGGGCAATTGGCCCTGTTTTGGGGCGCCAATGATTTTGGATCGACCATGATTGAAGAAAATGTGGTTGCTGCGGCTGGGGTCCATTTTCGTCTGCCGGAAACAACGATCCGGAATATTGTTGAACGAGCCGGGTTTGTCCCGCGCCGGCGGCGCATGGATTACACCCTGTTAACCGAGGACATCCCCGCTGAAAGGTAGACGGAGTGTGTCCTGCCCCAGGGGATGGTGCCGTCCCGGGATGGATGCGAGAAACAAGTGGAGACATCCTGTATGTATGCTGCCTTGGAGTGCATTCCTGATACTGAGTTGGCCTGGCGGTGGCAACGGTGCCAGGCATTGCTTCGCGAACAGCACCCCGAATGCGGGGGGATGCTGGTTTTTTCGCGCCCGAATATCTATTATTTAAGCGGCCATTGGGGAAACGGCGTTTTTTGGCTGCCAGCTGAGGGCGACCCCGTTTTTCTGGCCCGTAAGGGGGCAGATCGAGCCGCTTTGGAAGCGCCGGGGCTCCGCCTGGGACGGTTCGGGTCTTTTCGGGACATCCCAGGGCAGTTGCAGCACTTCGGGACCCCGTTGTCCGAAATTCTTGCTGTTGAAAAAAGCGGTCTGACCTGGACCTTGGGGGAGATGTTCGCTAGCCGCCTTCCGGACCACCGGTTTGTGGATGGCGACCAGATCTTGCATCAGGCCAAGGCCGTCAAGTCGGAGTGGGAATTGCGGAAAATGGCGCTGGCTGGGAGCCGTCACGAAGCGGTGTTGCTCAATGACCTTCCGGGGATTTTGCACCCTGGGATGAGCGAGCGCGACATCGCAGTTGCGCTGTGGCAGGCGATGTTCGAGCGGGGGCACCAAGGGATGATGCGCATGCAAAATCCCGGGGAGGAAATCTTTCTCGGGCATGTCGCGGCTGGCGACTCCGCCAATTACCCGTCGGTTTTCAATGGACCGGTCGGGTTGCGCGGCGCCCATCCCGCGATACCGCACATGGGGTATGCGGGCCAGACCTGGCAACACGGCAGTCCGCTGGTGATTGATGTGGGGTTTTGTCTCGAAGGCTACCACACCGACAGAACCCAAGTGTATTGGGCGGGGCCGGAAAATTCGGTCACGGAGCAGGCCCACAAGGCCCACGTCTTTTGCATAGCCGTTCAGAAATGGCTCGCTGCTCGATTATGTCCCGGCGCTGTGCCCAGCGCCCTTTTTCGTGAGGTCTGGAATTGGGCACGCGAAGAGGGATGGGAAGAAGGTTTCATGGGCCTTGGGGCGAACAAGGTGCCTTTCCTGGGCCACGGGATCGGTCTGGCCATTGATGAACCGCCGGTGATCGCTTCCAGATTCGATCGACCTTTGGAGACGAATATGGTCCTGGCCCTGGAACCGAAGATCGGCCTGGATGGTCTCGGGATGGTGGGGGTTGAAAACAGTTTTGTGGTGACCAGTGAAGGGGGGCGCTCCTTGACCGGCTCCAGATGGGACATCTGTTGTGTTGGCCGCTGAGCTGATTTTTGACTCGTGTCGAGCCCAAGAAAAAAGAGTGATTTTTTCCTTGACTTTGTTCCGTGTGGTATATAAATACTTCCCTCGTTGCGCGGGACGGCGCGGCGAACCATGTCTGGGCCACTAGCTCAATTGGCAGAGCAGCGGACTCTTAATCCGTTGGTTCGGGGTTCGAGTCCCTGGTGGCCCACCAATGATTATAAGGGGTTATGACCTACAGGTCATAGCCCCTTTTTGCGTTGTGTGCTCCGCAGGCACCGGATGCGGGGCGATGGGTGTGGTGTGTTTGCCCGGCTCCCCTAACACGATGGGGAAGCGGTCAAGAGATGGCGCTCTGTCGTTGTTTCGAAAAACTCTCTGCGGACTTGCCGGAGCTCTTTTCTTGTTTTGGGGTAACGAGTTGTATGACATATCGTTGCCAAGGCAAGGATCCATCGATTCCCTTTTCTCTATCTCGAGTGATTCAGCAATTGATCCGGTTTACTCCCCGTGTAAGTCCTTTCTGTGCAAAGAATGAGTACAAAGCTGTTAAAGAAATATTTCATGCAACCGATATGATGTACAGCATTGCTCCGTCCGGCAGCAGATGGGCAGGGTCTGTTCAAAATGTCCCCTACCTGCAGACGGCAGGGTGTTCAGTCCCGAATGTTCTCAACTCCCTTGCCATATTGAGTTTTTTTTCTGTCGATCCTTGATTTCATTGTGCAGACTGTATGGTGCTGTGTGCCAGCAGTCAGTGAGAGTATGAAGGTATCTATGCTATTTCAGTGCGTTAGAGCATGATACCTTGGATTTTTCCCTGCGGCGGGCCGACCACCTTGGGGGTCTTCTTCTGGTTCCAGGTCAATGGCCGTCGCGCAGAAGGATCAATTTTAAGAAAACAGTTATTTGCCGCCCTCCCCTGTGGCTGAGTGTCGTGTACTTCGCATCAGGCACCTTCTGTGGGGTTGGGCGGGAAAAATTTTTTTGGGCATTGCCGAATGCGTTCCAGGAATGACTATGGGGTAGAAGGAAATGGGGTTCGGGAAACATTCGGTCGTGGTGTTGTAAAACTCTAATGTATCTGTATGGAGTCCGGGTATGCGTTTTTCGCTTTCCATCAATAAGAAGATGTGGGTCATCTTTGCTCTGGTGGTCGTGCTTTTTGCCGCGACCACGATTTTTTCCTCTCTGGCCTTGAACAAAACCAAGTCCATTGCACTGGAGACGACAGCCGAAGAGATGTTCAAAGGTCAGAAGCAAAAACTGAAAGTTGGAACCCACAGCATTGCCTTGGCGCTGGGTGAGCAACTGGAGGGTGTTTCTGATACAACAGAACGGATTCAGATGATTCGGGAGGGGGTCGACAAGATCCGTTTTGAGAAGGACAAATCTGGCTACTATTTTGTCTACAAAAATACGACAAATGTCGCCCTGCCGACGAAAAAAGAGCTTCAGGGAGAGGATCTGGGGCAAGCCAAGGACAAAAACGGGGTCTATTTTGTTCGGGAACTCAACGAACAGGCCCAAGCCGGGGGCGGGTTTGTGGAGTATGTCTTTCCCAAGCCCGGGGCCGGTGATCAACCCAAGCTGGCCTATGCGGAAATGATTCCCGGTACCGACATGTGGATTGGGACCGGGGTGTATCTGGACAACATCGCCGCGGCAAAGAACAATCTCAATGCGACCATGTCCGCGTCGATTTCCAAATGGAATATTCTCCGTTACGGCGCCTCGGCAGCCATCTTCTTGGTCATTATCGGGGTTTTGTACCTCATCACCCGCAGTATCGTTCGGCCCTTGAGGCAGACCATCGATGTTTTGAACAACAGTTCGGAGATGATGACCGCGTCCTCGGATGAAGTTTCTTCTTCGAGCCAGTCTTTGGCTGAAGGGGCGAACGAGCAAGCCTCCAGCCTGGAAGAGACTTCTTCTTCGCTTGAAGAGATGTCCTCGCAGACCCAGCAGAACTCCAGCAACGCCAGCCAGGCCGAACAGACCATGCAGCAGACGAAGACGGCCGTGGACACCGGGGTCGAGTCCATGAGCCGCATGGGCACGGCCATCAATGCCATCAAGCAGTCCTCGGAAGAAACGTCCAAGATTATGAAGACCATCGACGACATCGCCTTCCAGACCAACCTGTTGGCCTTGAATGCTGCCGTGGAAGCCGCTCGCGCCGGAGAGGCTGGCAAAGGTTTTGCAGTTGTGGCTGAGGAAGTCCGCAGTCTGGCGCAGCGTTCGGCTGAGGCGGCCAAAAACACCGCTTCACTGATTGAAGACGCCCAATCCAACGCCAATCACGGCGTTCAGGTTGCTGACGAGGTTTCCAGCAGCCTTGAGGAGATCCAGAAGAGCGCGGATCAGGTCGGCATTCTGGTTGCCGAGATCGCTGCGGCGAGCAAAGAACAATCCCAAGGGATCGAACAGATCAATACGGCGGTGGCCGAAATGGACAAGGTGGTCCAGAAAAACGCTTCGGACTCTGAGGAAACCGCCAGCGCTTCTGAGGAATTGTCTGCGCAGGCTCAGGAATTGCAAAATGCGGTGCTCGAATTGGTGGCCCTGTTGCGCGGCGGCGACGGAGCGTTAGGCGGAAACGGTGCCCAACCAAAAAGCAGCGGTTCCCAGACCCAACAACGCAGCCGCTCCCGCACCGGGAGTTCCCAACCGCGGCAGCGCCAGGCCGTTGGCCAACACCCCTCGCGGCAGCAAAGCCGCGCCACTGCAGCCAAGCGGCAGCAGTCCCAACAGGATATCCGCCCCGATGAGGTGATCCCCCTCGACGACGATTCGTTCAACGATTTCTAGGAAATCCATTGCTCCGGTTCCAAGACCGGTATTACAGACCCCACAGCTACCGGCTTCGCTGGTGACTGTGGGGTCTTTGTCTTTGCTCTAGCCGAAGGTGGCTTGACTATCCCTGCGCGTGAAAAGAGCTTCGGGAGTTCCCGGAAAGGTCAGAGGAAGGTCACAGTGCCCTTGAACCCGTCCACAGCAACCGCCGTCCCATCCGGAATACGGGAGGTAGCGGCAACGACGCCGGTAATGCAGGGGATGCCGTATTCCCGGGCGATAATCGCACTGTGCACGAGCATGCCGCCGCGGCGCTCGATAATTGCGGCCACCAGCGGTACGATAAAGGTCATGTTCGGATCAAGGGCGTCACAGACGAGCACATCCCCGGATTGTACACTATATAAATCCTCCGGGGAGTGAATGACCCGTACCGGCCCTCTGGCAATGCCGGCCGAGGCTGGGGTCCCTGAAAGTGTTTCCGTAGTGGAACGTGCCACTGTGGCCGGGCCAGCGCGATGGGCACTGGGGTCCTGAAGCAGGTCTTCAATGTCCTGCGGCCAGGCACAGAGCTCAAAATCGCGGCGTTTTCTTGCTTCATCCAGGACTTCGTAATACCGAGCCTGAATCTTGCCGAGATAGAGATTGTCGTCGTCCCGGAATCGATAACTCGCGCGCGCCAGGTCGAGCACTTCAGCGGCCCACTTCCGGCGCTCCCTTGAAATGGCCTGGAAGAATTGTTCTTCTAGGTTGGCGCTTTGCTGGTGTCGCTTTGTTGCGTGCCTGTGGGGTGAGGAGGCCAGATCGAGGACTATCCGCAGTACTCCCCAGGGGCCCTCCTGGCACCAGGTCGTGCTGCAGGCCAAGTCTCCGAAGCGGGAAATAAATGTTTCAAGCTGCTGGGCGAATGGACCGGTGGACGGGAGGATATGATCCTCCAGGTCGTGGCGCAGGTCATCGTCTTCGGCCACCATCTCAGCCAGATGGTCTAAAAGAGCATTGCGCTCCAGGGCGAGGAGATCTTCTCCTGCCAGGAGTTGAGTGAATTCAAACGGATCTTCCGGGTGGACCGTGTCGTTGTAGAGGACGCCGAACAAACGGATACCGTGGGCAAAGGGAATGAGGTCCTGCCAGTAGACCGTTTGCCAATGATCAAGGCGTGCCCTTCGGTGGCGAACTTCCCGGTCCAGTTCGTCGCAGGATAGTGCGGGCAGGTCGCGTTGGAGCAGTGTTTCGCTTTCGGCACTCATCTCTGGCAGGATGGTGTGTTCGATGCGCTCGCGCAGGGCTTGCAAGTTTGCAAAACTGCGGGTCAAACTCAGATACCATGGCCGCTTGTCCGTGGCCTGCCACAGGGCATCTGTTTTCGGTTCAACGTGACTGGTTATCGGGCGGGACTGCAGGGCAAAAAGACGTTTTTTGGCGAAGGCCCACTCCATGTCCTGGGCTGTTCCGAACAGTCCCTCGGCCCGTCGACCCATTTCCAGCACCTGCTGGAGTTCTTCAGAATTCAAAATATCCTTGACGGGAGCAGAAAGCGGGACCAAAACCGTTCCCTGTTCCCCGAGGACAAGTTTATGCGTCGCTTGCGAGGCGGTGTGTTCCTCCACACGTCCGGTGCGCCGGTCGACCACGAAACGCTCTGTGTCCACGGCGTTGTCAACGATTCCCCCCGGCAATCCCGGAGCGGCCTCGACAATGGTCTGGGTTTCGTCAAGTGGACCTTGCGTGAAAATGATTCCGGACTTGTCGCTGGGAACGATTTCCTGCATCAGGACTCCCATTCCGGCATGGGCGGGATCCAACCCCAATTCGCGGCGATACATGAGCGCCCGGTCAGACCATAACGATGCCCAGACCCGCCGTAACGCCACCAATACCTCCGTTTCGCCCCGGATATTGATATACGATTCATGCAACCCGGCATGCGAATGGGCTCCGTCTTCGGCCGGTGCACAGGACCTGATGGCGAGCGGCTTGTCCGCAAAGATGTGCTCAATCGTCCGCCCCAGGCGCTGCTTAAGCTCAGGTGGAAATGCGGTGCGTTCGAAGGCGTTGCGAATTCGCAGGGAAGCGTCCCAGATCTCTTCCCAGCGCCGGGTCTCCAGGTCCAGTCCGTGGGTGAGGCGAAAAAGCATCTGCTCCAGTCCGCTCGCCTGCACAAAAGCGCGGTAGGCACCAACCGGGAGATAGGCGGTTCGCGGGATGGCTATGGAGTTGTGCAAAAGGGTCAGCAGACCGCGGGCCTTGCCTCCGGCTTCGGCAAGGCGGTGCGGTGGCAGTTCTGTGCTCAGGACAACTGGGTCGGTCTCGAAGGACGCGCCCGGGATCGACTGCGACATAAAGAATCCTTTGCGGAAAAATTTGGAAATTGTGCCAAACTCCGGTGGCCGGGTGCCTGACCCCTGGTCTCAGTTGTACATGGTCAAGCGGCCCTTACCTGGGCCAGCCGGGTGAAGCTCTTCTACCTGGCTGGACTGGGGCAAAACGTTTGGATGTAAACGGATCCCCAACACGCCCCTGTGCGATGAAATTTGGTTCTTTGACGGATCCTATGGATTTTTGGAGTTTGCCGTCTCTTCTGTGTGCCCACTTTCGGCCCGGTATTTTCTCAATCCCGCCAAAGGGGGATCCTTGCCCCCTCCGGACTCTCAAGTGGAACAGAACTCCAGGTGTCGAAGATGGCCCTTGTTGCATCGGAATCCGCCTGGGAGCATTCAGTTCGCGGTCCGGTTTCCCCCTTTTGGCGGGACCAAGAAAATGTGCGGGCCTTTCGCTCGAAGCACACAGAAGAGACGGCAAACTTTTGCGTCTGAAATTCCATGCCCTGTGACGAAGAGCCTGAAATTTGAAGGGGTAACGGCGACCTTGATCATTATATCGCCCTAACGTGGGATTGGTGAACGGGCTGCGAAATGGGGTTTTTTCACCGTTCAGCTCAATTCGAACTCGTTGTATCTACTCACCATTTAACAGTATTCGCAAGGAAAATATGGCCTTATTGACTGCGCAAGATCTCCGATTGACCCACATCGGTCCGCCTCTTCTTGATGGAATCGATTTGCAGATCCACCCTGGCGACAGGATCTGTCTTCTGGGACGCAATGGAGCGGGCAAATCCACATTGATGAGCATCCTGGCCGGGATTCGATCTGCGGATGCCGGGACCGTGCACCGGGACACCGGTGTCGAAGTGGCCCATCTGCCCCAGGAACTGCCGGATTCGGAAATGGACAAGTCGGTCTATGCCGTGGTGGCTTCCGGACTGGGGGAGCAAGGCGAAAGTCTTGTCGCCTATCAGCGGCAACTCGATCTGGCGGAGTTGCAAGGGCATCCGGATATCCGTGCGCTGGAGGCAGCCCAACAGGAAGTGGAGCGGCATGACGGCTGGGACGCGGACCGGCGCATCCGCGAGATGCTCACCCGGCTCAAGTTGGACGGTTCGGCTCACTCCCGCCATTTGTCGGGCGGTGTCCAGCGCAGGGTTCTTCTGGCCCGGACACTGGTCGGGACACCGGATATCCTGCTTTTGGACGAGCCGACGAACCATCTGGACATGCAATCCATCCAATGGCTGGAGGAATATATCCTGCGCCATGTGCCGACGCTTTTGTTCGTCACCCACGATCGAGCCTTTCTGCGCCGCGTGGCCAACGGAATCATCGAACTCGACCGCGGGATGTTGACGCGCTGGCAATGCGATTATCCGACCTATTGCGAACGCAAGGAAGCGGCCCTGGCGGCCGAAGAAGAGCAGTGGCGGCGCCAGAACCAGCGGCTTGCCGAGGAGGAAGCCTGGCTCCGCAAAGGACTCAAGGCCAGGCGCAAGCGGAATATGGGCCGTGTGCGGGCCCTGGAACGGTTGCGCCAGGAATGTCGGCAACGGCGGCAGCGTGAAGGCACCGCCCGATTGGCTATTCAGGAGGCGCGCCAGAGCGGCCGGGTCGTTGTTGAGGCCGAAGCAGTGACCCTGGGCTACACCGACGCCCCGGTAGTCCGGGATTTTTCACTTGTTATCCAGCGGGGGGACAAGGTCGGGATTGTTGGTCCAAACGGGTGTGGGAAAACGACGTTGCTCAAAGGGCTCTTTGGGGAATTGGCTCCGGCTCAGGGGCAGGTGCGACTGGGAACCAACCTGGAGGTCGCGTATTCGGATCAGATGCGCGACGCATTGCCGCCGGAAACCCCGGCCCGAGACATTGTGGCTGAAGGCAATGATTTTCTTGATGTCGGTGCCAAGCGCATGCATGTAGTTTCGTATCTGCGCGATTTTCTCTTTACCCCTGAACGGGCTCAGATACCGTGCAAGCTCTTATCCGGCGGGGAGCGCAACCGGCTGCTGCTGGCGACGTTGTTTGCCCGGCCGGCCAATGTCCTGGTTTTAGACGAACCTACGAACGATCTCGACAGCGAGACGTTGGAACTTTTGGAATCGAAACTGGTGGAATTCGAGGGCACTGTTTTGCTCGTCAGTCACGACCGGCAATTCATCGAAAATGTGGTCACCTCCACCCTGGTGTTTGAGGCCGACGGTCAAGTGGTTGAACACGCTGGCGCAGTGCCCCGATGGGAGGGGCTCTGGGCCGGTGCGGCGGAGCCGGAGCCGCGATCTGAGAAATCCCCCGCCACTTCGTCATCCAAGCCAAAGCGGGAGCGGCCGCGGAAGTTGGGGTTCAAGGAGGCCCGGGAACTGGAAAAGCTCCCGGAGGCTATTGAGGCCAAGGAAGGCGAGTTGGACGCATTGCACTCCTTCATGGCCGCCGAAGATTTTTACCGGCAGGATGAGGCGCGCATCAAGGAAGCCGTGGAGCGATTGGAACCGTTACAAGAGGAAATCGCCTCTTTGTACCAGCGGTGGGAAGAACTTGAGGCCATCCGGCTTCATTCCGAGCACAAGGGGTAAGCCATGCTCCGTTTCGAAGAGCACCATGCTGTCAGACAAACTGTCCGGCAATGGCGCAGTGAAGGCCAAACCGTGGGCCTGGTACCGACCATGGGGTTTTTGCACCAGGGTCATTTGAGTTTGATCGACTGGGCCAGAGCCCATTGTGACCGAGTGGTGGTTTCCATCTTCGTCAATCCGACGCAATTCAGTCCTGGGGAGGATCTTGCGACATACCCTGTGGATATTGAACGTGACGTCTCCTTGCTCGTTCAAGCAAATGTGGATCTTTTATATATCCCTGATACACAGGAAATGTATCGCCCTGGTCATTCGACCTGGGTGGTTGAGGAGAACGTCGGAACAGGGCTTTGCGGAGCAGACCGTCCAGGCCATTTTCGAGGCGTTGCCACGGTGGTCTGCAAATTGTTTCACCGAGTCGAGCCGGATCTGGCTGTCTTCGGCGAGAAAGATTGGCAGCAACTGGCAGTGCTCCGCCGCATGGTTCGGGATCTTGATTTTGCTATCCAGATTGTGGGCCGACCCATAGTCCGCGAAGAGGACGGGCTGGCATTGAGTTCCCGCAATGCGTATCTGACCCCAGAACAGCGGGACCAGGCCCCGGCTTTGTTTGCCGGATTGCAGGTCATGCGCCAGGCTTTGCAAATGGAAGGAAGCGAGAGCGCTGGCATCAAGCAGGAGGCACTTCGGTTCTGGAAGCGGCATCTTCCGCTCGGACAGGTGGAGTATTTGGAAATTGTCGATCCGGAAAGTTTGCAGCCCCTGAAAACAATCCACGGTCCGGCTTTGGCGGCTGTCGCCATGCGCCTCGGTCGGGCCCGTCTTATTGATAACCTCCGCTTAATGGAGTGAATATGGCTTTACGAACCTATCTGCAATGTAAACTGCACCGGGGCACGGTAACCGGGGCGGATCTTGAGTATGAAGGCTCCATTTCCATCTGCAGCCAATTGCTGCGCTGTGCCGGGTTGCACGTACACGAGCGCGTGGAAGTCTATAACGTGACGAATGGGGAGCGTTTCGCTACGTATGTCATCCCAGGTGAAGCCGGAGAGATCGGAGTCAACGGAGCCGCGGCCCACAAAGCTTCGCCCGGGGATCAGGTCATCATTGCCGCGTACGTCCAATTAACGCCCGAAGAGGCTGCAGGGCACTCTCCGGATGTGGTTTTGCTTGGTGATGAGAATAGTGTTGTACGCATTCAAAAGGGAAGTGGTCCATGTGTAGCAAGTTGAGCGTCCATACTCTCCAGGGCTTGAAGACCGGCGGGGAAAAGCTGGCCATGGCCACGGCCTACGATTATCCCTCGGCCCAGATCGCAGATGCGGCCGGAATGGATATACTGTTGGTCGGAGATTCTTTGGGTATGGTGGTTCTCGGTTATGAGTCTACTGTCCAGGTAACGGTGGACGAAATGCTCCACCATACCAAAGCGGTGGTCCGCGGCACCAAACGGGCCTTTGTCATTACCGACATGCCGTTTTTGTCCTATCAGCCCACCCCGGAAGTGGCGGTGACCAATGGTGGGCGATTGTTCAAGGAAGGGGGGTGCGATGCCGTGAAACTGGAAGGGGGGCTCTCGGTGCTCCCGCAAGTAGAAGCCTTGACCAGGGCGGGGATTCCAGTCTGCGGCCATATCGGGTTGACTCCGCAGACAGTGACCCAACTCAGCGGGTACAAGGTCCAGGGACGTGATGTGCAGGGGGCCGTTGCTTTGCTTGAAGAGGCCAGAGCCCTTGAGGCCGCAGGGGCGGTTTTCGTGGTTTTAGAGTGTGTGCCCCAGGAAGTGGCCGCCCGGATCAGCCGCGAACTGACGATTCCCACCATTGGTATCGGCGCGGGCGTGGATTGTGATGGGCAGGTTCTAGTCTATCACGACATGCTGGGGTTTTTTGACCGCTTTCAGCCCAAATTTGTCAAAGAGTATGTTGATCTGGGGGAACAGGCCCGCAAAGCGTTGCAGGAATATCGAGAGGAGGTCAAATCAGGCACCTTTCCTAAGGCGGAGCACAGCTACACCCTCGACGAAAATGTCCGCACCGCTTTCGAAGGGGAGGTTTCCGGCGGATAGCCACTTATGTGATTTCCATGTCAGCCAAAAAAAGCCCATCCTGAGCACGCTTTGCTCTGAATGGGCTTTTTTTTTGGCGCCGATTCTTCGATATTCACAGAGCGGAAACTTTCCGGCTTGATGATGGGAGTCTCACACCTACAGCAAAGCGGCAAAAACTGTTTGGTTCTTTGACGGATCCTATGAATTTTTGGAGTTTGCCGTCTCTTCTGTGTGCCCACTTTCGGCCCGGTATTTTCTCAATCCCGCCAAAGGGGGATCCTTGCCCCCTCCGGACTCTCATCGTAGTGACAACCCAAAATTGACCAGGCGTGATAACGCAAATTTGACCACCCCCCTGGGGTTGTTTCAGGGTAGCCTTCCCCACCCCCGGGGGTGGGGAAGCGGCCGGTCTTAGTTGTTTGCCTGGCCTTGCAGCGCCTCCTGTAGCCGGTAGCTCTGCCAAGAACACTCAATGATGTGGGCCTTGTGGGTGAGCCGGTCAAGAAGGGCTGCTGTCAGGTTGGCGTCGCCAAAAACCTGGGTCCAGTCCCCAAAGCCGAGATTGCTGGTGATGATCACAGAACCGCGTTCATGGCGCTCAGCAAGCACCTGAAACAGCAGTTCCGCCCCTTCCTGGGAAAAGGGTATGTACCCCAGCTCATCGAGGATGAGCAGCCCATAGCGACCATAGCGCTTGAGGATGCGCTGCAGATCCTTTTCCTGCCGGGCCTCGATGAGTTCGTTGACCAGGCCGCAGGCTGTGACAAATCGAGTGCGGACTCCCTGGCGACAGGCCTCCACACCAAGGGCTGTGGCCAGATGGGTTTTGCCTGTACCGCTTTTGCCCAGGAAGATTACGTTTTTGTGCTCTTTGACATATTCGCCGCTGCAAAGCTCCCGGATCAGCCGCCTGTCCAGGTCGGCAGTGATCTCAAAGTCAAACCCCTCTATGGTCTTGATCAAAGGGAACTTGGCTTCTTTGAGGCGGCGCTTGAGCCGGTTGTCAGCCCGAATCCGCATTTCATGGTCAGTCATCTGCAAAAGCAGCTCGGCATAGTCCATGCCCGATTCGCGAGCCTGCCGCAGAAAGGACTCCAATTCCTTGGCCATCTGGGAGAGGTTCAGGCTCTGGAGGTTCTCCTTGAGGGTGACGCTGACCGCGGGGTTCATGATACACCTCCGAGCTCGCCATACACTGAGATATCCGCAGGGACAAAGCTGCTCCACCCTGGAACGGGGCCGCTAACAGGCTCAGGGATTTGTGGCCGGAGAAGGTGCCTCACGGCTTCGCCGCTGCTAACGCCCGCCTCCAGAGCGCGCTGGACAGCCCGCTCGACGTCCTCGGATGCATGCTCGCGGTAGAGCTTGAGCACACTGATAAAGTCCTTGGTGCCTTTGCCTATCCCCTGTGCTTGCCGTAAGCGCTGGAGGAGCCGTTCAAAGCTTGCCGGCCACTCAGCACGCCACTGCTTGATGGGCTTGGCCGAGCTAAAGGCGCTGGGACGCGTTTGCAACAGATCCAGGTAGTGATCAGGGTCAAGCACCCACTTGTTGTTCCCGTAAACGCGGTCATGGCAGGCAATGCGGCGTCCATCGTAAAATACCTCGACCTTTTGCGCGCCGAGGCTCAGGTGGACTTTCAGCCCCGCATACCGGGAGGGCACGGAGTAGTGGTTTTTGTCCGATATGACTGTGCCATAATGGTTTACTTTGCCCGACTGTGAAATGGTGTTGCTGTAGGGCTGAGCAGGCAGATCCAGGAGCCGGTGCTTTTCATGCTCAAAACGCTGACCAACGGTATATTCCTGCCCGGAGACGATATGCTGCTCTTTATAGAGGAGACACTGGCTCAACAGTGACTCATTGAGTTCTTGGAGAGAATCAACATCAGGCACCGGGGTGAGAAAATTACGTCGGGCGTAGCCCACGAGGCCTTCAACACCGCCTTTTTCATGCGCTGCCCTAGGATTACAAAAGACAGCATCAAAGGTATAGTGGGCTCTGAATTTGGCAAAGCCGTCCTGTTCAATGCGCTTTTTGCCTCTGAGAATCTTTTGGACCGCAGCGGTCATGTTGTCATAGATCAACGTGGGGAAAACACCGCCGAAAAAAGCAAAAGCTTGCATGTGGGCATCAATAAGGGCCTGCTGCCGCTCGACTGGATAGGCCCGCACAAAGCTTGTGCTGGAATACTTGGAGCGCATGCAGAAGAGCTTGAGCGGGGTCAGTTTTCCGGCGATGTAGGCTTTGAAATCGCCCCAGTCCACTTCGGCTTCCAGGCCCGCGTCCGGCTCTGCGGGGACAAAAGCCCCCTTTGCCCCAAGACCGATTCGAGTTTTTGCTTGGCGCACATAGCGCCGTACTGCCGGCTCTGAGCCTTGGAAACCGTGCTCATGGACCAGCCGGCGAAAGATCCGCCTCGCGGTATGCCGCTGCTTTGGGGGCCTTTGCTTGTCCTGCTCAAGCCAAGAATCGATGGCCCCCGCAAAGCCCTCTAATGCCGGCATCGGTTGCTGCTTCCTGGCGGCATAGCCGCTGTGCTCGTTGCGTAGGACCTTGCGTATCGTGTTTCGTGAGTGCCCGGTTTTCCGGGCGATTTCAGATATGGACAGACCATAGACACGATAGCTGGTACGGATAAATTCAAATTGTTCCACCTTCAGCATACCTCCTTTCCTCCATCTTGGATTGAGTTGGCTTTCCCAAGATGAAGGGGGTGCTGGAGGTGGTCAAATTTCGGTGATCACACCCCGGGCTACCTGGTCAGTTTTGGGTTATCACAATCATCTCAAGTGGAACAGAACTCCAGGTGTCGAAGATGGCCCTTATTGCACCGGAATCCGCCTGGGAGCATTCAGTTCGCGGTCCGGTTTCCCCCTTTTGGCGGGACCAAGAAAATGTGTGGGCCTTTCGCTCGAAGCACACAGAAGAGACGGCAAACTTTTGCGTCTGAAATTCCATGCCCTGTGACGAAGAGCCAACTGTTTTGTATCAGCTATACCTTGTGACGACATGAGGATATCTCTTGAAGGCTGAGGCGGTGGAGCCTTTGTCCTAAAATTGTGTCAACAGAAACTGCTCTTCGGACCAAAAAGAGCCGTCCCAAGCCAAGGAGATGGAGGGCGGACGATCTTCAAATCCATGATTGTACAATCAGGTAGGGTGTTATGGTAGTATGTTGTCGATAATATATTGAAATATAATAGATAATAAAAATAATACGGAATTAAAAATATTTGGGATAAGCACTTGATTTCGTGATGTGTTTTGTGCAATCCAGGCATATGAGAAAAGAACCAAGAGAAAGGGATGAAAATAAATGACCTGGAAGCACTGCAGCCTCCTTGTGTGCCTTTTCCTCTGCCATGGTCTTGGAATTTCGAGCGCATTCGGGATGCCACAAGCATTTCAGGAGGCACGGCCTGTGTCATTTGGGCCCTCGGAGTTTGTCTCTCAAATGTCCCAGCCGGACCCAGAGAAGTCCTCAGGAAACGAAGGCGATGGGCAGAGAATCCAACACAATATTTGGCTCCGGGAGCAGGGAGAAAGGGGTAATGCTTTAGCGTTCTTCTTCCCCCAAAGGGTGGAGAAAATCAAAGGGGCCCACGGTCGATCCCAGGTCCAATTTCAGGCAAACGGTTACGGAAATTCCTTTGTGAAAGAGTATGTAACAGTTTTGGGCGATATTTTTTCTAATTCATATGTGCTCCACTGGAAGGGTGGACTTTTAGTTGCTTTGTTTTTGATAACAATTCTATCTCTTTCTAATAAAATAAAAACAAATGTATTCTTAAGAAGCAGTATTTTCCTTTTTCTAATATTAATTTTCATATTTATATATGAAAATATATTTATCTATTTAAATTATATTGAGCATATATTTTATTTGACTTGGATAAGTATAATTGTTGTGTTTTTATTTATTAAAAATCAGATTCAAAAAAAAGAAAAAGATGTTGCAGTTGATTTAGCAATAAAAATAGGCATGCAACCACAAAAAAAGATCTTGTTTGATAGCACTTGGGCCCAAATTTATAAGCTGACTCGTAATGTTGTTTGCGTCGAGAAAAGTGTCTTTTTTGAGGTAGAGCCCGGGAAATCGGTTCTTTTTGAGGTCCCGTCGATGGAAGGCTCTTCAGGGGACATAGAGGAGCGGAGGCGGGATTATGCCCGGATGCCGTATCAGGCGGCCTTGCAACAGGGGAGCGGCGTCCAGGTGGAAGGCTTTTTTCGTAACCTCTCACCGGGGGAACGGGAGTATCTGATCCCGCTCCTCTATGGGAGTCGTCTGTTGGGCTTTTGGGCGTACACGGTTTTGCCTTCGGGCCCCTTGGCCATCAACACGCTTCAGCAGGTGGCCAATGCAACTGCACGAGAGGTCGCGGCGTTTTTGGCGCAGTCCTCCAATCCTCCTGTACGTCAGTATCTGCCGTGGTTGCGCCCTCAACCCTTAGCGAATCTGACGTATCAACAGCGCGGAGGAAATGGTTTGCCCGCCATCATTGATTCTGCAGCACAGCGGATAACCTTGCAAAACGCTTTACTCAAAGGGGTCGATGTGGGCCTTATTGCCTACGATGTGTTTGGGAATTTTCTTTTCGTCAATGAGCGAATGCAGGAGTGGTTTCGGCAATGGTCGCTAGCCTGGAGCGAACTCTCACCTCCCGCATTGTTGGCGTGGTTGGGAGGAATGGAGACATGGCGCGCGTATGCCAAAGTAGACCAAGTCATCCTAGAACAGGAATCGCAGCAGATCTACGCTGAAAAACAATGCCAATCGACTATTTATCTGCATCCGATTTTTGAAGAGGATACGCCATCTCTTGAGAAAAGATATACCCCTTTTTCATTACGAGGGGTGCTTTTTGAGGTTCATCGATATTCAGCGTCTATAAAGAAAGAAAACGTATAATATATATAAATAATACAAAATGATAGATGAAGAAAAACGCGATGTATATAATACTATTTATGGGCTTTTTAAGTTCGTAGGCGAATATAATTCAGTTATAAAATGGTGAAAAGGAAGTATTTAAACTGGTTGTAATTGTGTAAATAGTATTTTACAGAAGTTAGTATGAAAGTAAGTGAATGTCAAATAGCAAGCACTAAGCTCAACGGTGATACATTTCTTAAAAATAAATTACATCAATGTAATTTTGAGGATGGAGCTGTCTCAGTAGTTGTATATGATGTTTATATAGAAAAAACAAAAAAAGTATTTTGTAAAGTTAGTTTAGGATCTGATGGAGAATTTTGTCTCAGTTTGGGAAATGTAAAAGAAATAGAAGATTTTAGAAGATACATAATCGAATTTATAGAAATATTTAATGAGCATGAGCTAATTCGCTTTCAGCCAGTAATTGTATCAGTATTAAAAAAAGAAATTTGTATTCGTGTCCCAAAGCGGTATGAGAGATGCTTGAGGCCGCCTGAGGTTTTGGAATGTACTCAAAAATTGGATCTGCAGCTTATTTCAAAAAATGGAATTACGAATGCAGAATTGCTATGGATCGGATATCAGTCTCTTTTTTGCTTAATTTCCTGGGAAGAAGTACGTTTAAAAATGTGGCTAAATACCGATAAAAGGGTAACGGTTACATTATCAAAGAGCGGCTTTGTACACTATACTGGGATCACAGAAGTTGAAGAAGCCCAGGAAACAGAAAAAGGGATTTTGCTCAGTCTCCATTTTTATGATTCTGGGTATAGCCGATTTCCCGAAAAAAAATTCAGGTCCAGGAGACTTTCACTGGTACCAAGTCCAGATATAATTTTTAAAAATCCTTTTAATGGATCGGTATTAAGCTATAAAATCCGAGATATATCCGGTGGCGGTGTTTCTTTTCGAGTTCCGCAAAAAACGACTGGAATTTTTCCAGGTTTAAATATTGCTAACGTCAAGATTGTCTTTGGTTTTAAAAAAGTTATTTCCTTAGATATTCAGTTTTTATATTGCAATGATGGTGTAGATGGCGAAGGATGTATATGTGGGGCATGCTTTATAAATATTTGCCCTGCTGTGCACACGGAGCTTATGCAAATATTGCAACAAGCACATGATGCTAATGCATATGTTGATCCTGCATGTTTGAGTATGGAAAAGTTATGGAACTTCTTCTTTGAAACAGGATTTGTCTATCCTGAAAAGTATAACATCATTGCCTCGAAAAAAGAAAAATTGAAAGAATTGTATTCATATCTCTATACAGAGAATCCTTCTGTAGTTAAAAATTTTATATATCAAGATGGGAATGAAATCATAGCCCATATATCAATGCTGAGATTGTTTGATCGAGCATGGCTTGTTCATCATCATGCAGGAGATAAAAGATCTAATGGATTTGCTGGCATAAAAGCTTTAAGCCAATTAAGTCGATATATTAATGAAGTCTATCGAATTGAAACCGCAAAAATTAACTATGTTTTTTGTTTTTTTCGGCCAAATAATAAATTTCCTGCTCGTGTACTGGGTGGAGTGGCACGATATTTAAAGGGAAATAAAGTATGTAGTATTGATGAAATGAGTTATATTTCATCTGTAAAGTCTTTTTTGTGTCGTGAAATTGACACATCCATTCGAGTGTATAAAGCTTCAAGTATGGATTTTAATGATGCCATGCATGTATATGAAAATATTTCAGGTGGTTTGTTTTTTAGAATGATGAATTTTGAAAATTCAAACAGTGTTCAAAAAAGTTATGAAAAGAGTGGATTTGAACGAAAAAAAGAAATATATACTGTTAAAAAAGGTTATGTGAGTGTGGGTTTGGTTGTTCTTTTGCAAACAATGTCTTTTATGAACATGTCAAATTTATCTAATACAATTATTTTTTTAAATTTGCAACCAGGCAAATGTGAATCAAAGACTATTCTGACAAGTATAAAAATTGTGTCTGAGCTTTCTGATGCCGATGATTTGTCTGCATTGATATTCCCAGCTGAAAGTAGTTGTCAAGAAGTGGATAAAAATTATGCACTATGGATATTAAATTTGGAACATGTCGATGACTATTTTCGCTATTGTACTCGTTTATTTAAATCGTTTTAAAGTTGTCTGTACGTCAATTCTTTATCCAGTTTTTTGTGTCTAAGCATGAATGTGGCGGTAAGTGATTTATTGATAATGTGGGCTTGGGTTCCGGAGTTTTTTGAATATCCCGCTGCACTGTTCGTATTGGGATTTTTTTGATGTTTTGTGTAAGTCTTACCTGAGGATGTCCGGATTTTCATATGTATTCAGAGCAGGTGCTTTATAACAGCAGGATCATTGATATCTATATTCGATACCTGCGCAAACATTATCCTGACGTCGATATCCAGTCTGCGGTTTCGGCAGCAGGGATGAAGATGTATGAGGTCAATGACCCAGGGCATTGGTTTTCGCAGCGTCAGATTGATCTCTTTTACGGACTGGTCCAAAAGGGGACCAACAACCCCAACCTGGCCCGAGAAGCGGGGCGCTATGCTGCATCGGTCAGTGACATTGGCCACTTAAAGTACTGGATTTTAAGTCTCTTTACTCCGGCCAGGGCTTTTAGCATCATTAATCAAGCCAGTTCCTTGTTTACACGATCCGCTGTGTATGAGTCGCGCAAATTGGGGCCCAATAAAGTCGAGGTCGTGGTGACGCCGCGGCCCAGTGTCCGAGAAAAACCGTTTCAATGTGAAAACCGGCTCGGGTTTTTTGAAGCCATTATTTCTGCTTTTAAATATCATCTCCATCGAGTTGAGCACCCTGAATGCTTATTTCGCGGCGATTCGAGGTGTCGCTACATTATATCCTGGAAGGGATCTCGTAGTTCGACTTTGTTTCGAGCGAAGCGCTGGGTGGCTAGTTCTGCTATTTTTTTATTTGTACCTTTTATCTATTTCTATCCTCAGCAGTGGTATTATGGTCTGTTTTCAGCCTCTTTAATTATAAGTATTTTTCAGGCTATTGTTCTTAAAGCTGAAAATACTGAACTCAGGGAAAATATGGATATCGCTAAAACCACCGGTGATCAACTTATAGATCAGGTTGATGTCAATTACCGCAATTCTCTTTTGACATATGAAATCGGCGCTGCAGTAACAAAGCAAACAAACAAAAAAGATATTGTTAAAAAGGTGGTTGAGCTGCTCGAGGATCGACTTGACTATGACAGGGGGATGATTCTTCTTGCTGATGAGAATAAAAGTAGATTAGAATATATCTCAGGATACGGATATACAAGTCGGGAGTACATATTTCTTAAAAATGCGAATTTCAACCTTTTCAAGTCGAGATCCAAAGGGGTCTTTGTGGTTTCGTTTCACCAACAAGAACCTTTTTTAGTTAATGAGATAGAAGCTATAGAGAGTTCCCTCTCCGAACGTAGCCTGGAATTTGCCAGACACATCGGAGCAAAATCCTTTATTTGCTGTCCTATTCTTTATGAAAATGAATCCCTGGGCATTCTGGCTGTGGACAATAAAGTCACTAAAAAGGCGCTGGTTGAGCGGGATGTATCCCTTTTAATGGGCATTGCCCATTTTGTGGGCGTAAGTCTGCACAACAACAAGCTTTTTACGACCAAAGAGCTCCAATTCAAATCACTTATCAGGGTCCTTGCCGCGAGTATCGACGCCAGAGACCCCACTACTTCTGGCCATTCCGAGAAAGTGGCCCAGTATTCTAGAGGTATTTGCCAGGAACTGGGGCTTCCGGAGACCACAAACGAAGTCGTGTATATTGCTGCACTGCTTCATGATTATGGAAAAATCGGTGTACCTGACGCCATACTTAAAAAGCCAGGGCCACTGACACAGCAGGAGTATGGCGTGGTCCAACTCCACGCCGAGCAAACGCGGTCAATCCTGCGCCAAATCATGTTCGAGGGGATTTTTGAGGGAATTCCCGATATTGCTGCGGCCCATCACGAACGGATAGATGGGAGCGGCTATCCGCTGGGGCTCAGTGGTGAGGCCATCCCGTTTGAGGCGAGGATTATTGCCGTTGCTGATTTTTTTGAAGCCCTGACCTCTGTCAGGCCGTACCGGGAACCGCTGAGCTTTTCCCATGCCTTCGAATTGCTTGAAAGGGGCAAAGGGATCCATTTCGACCCTGAGGTGGTTGAGGCCTTGCGTTCCTATACTCTCCGCCAAGCAGACTGCGATTGAGTGGTCTGCAGCACTTGCCGCCCGTCATCCTCCTTTTTGTATTCCCTTGCTTTGCATCTGATTGACTGTTGAAAAAATCCGTATACCGCAGGTTATTGTAATATCTCAAGGGACGACGACAATACGTTTGAAAGCAAACATATTCGTACGTACAAGTGTGAACGTATGGCAGCTGTCTGCCTTGGGAAGATTTTCAACGGTCTCTTAGAAACGCTCCTGAGAGTTCCGGGGCTCAGAAAGCTACGCCGCGACAGCACAATAACGGTGTGTAGGTAAAACGCCGCGGATCAAAAAAGAATTCTTTGAAATCACGAAGAAATCCTTCAAATCCATCCTCATATTCCGGGAATTCATACCCTGAGCGAGCAGCAGCAACCTCAATCTTCCGGCTCCAATTATAGGCCTCCTTTTCTTGAAGATGGCCGTAGATTAAATGGTGAGCCCCAAGACTGACCGCGATATCCTGCATGCCGGCATCATACATATAGGTGTATAATTTCTTCCCCATTTGCGGGTCAAAATCCCTATGGTCGACCAATTGCTGCATGACGCCGTTGAGAGCCTGTGACAACCGCTCAGGCATTTCGAAATGTCCGGTGCAGTTGTTGTCAAGATCGATCAGGCAAAGGATTCCGCCGGGTCTGAGACATTTTTTCAAACGATGGACAATTGTTGCTGCCCCTTGCTGGTGGTATTCAAGAAAAAAGCGAACCCAGATGAAATCGAAAGGGGGTAAGTAGTCGAGGGGCGCGTAGATATTGGCTTGCAAGAAGGAGATGCCTGGCCCGCTATAGAGGTTTCTGGCATGTTCGATACGTTCTGGAGAGGCATCAATACCGAGGCATGATCCGGACTCGCCGACAAGCTTGGAAAGCATTTTCGTGGTGATGCCGGCGCCGCACCCCACATCAAGCACCCGCATCCCCGGGCGCAAACCGGCCCAATGGGCCTGGGCGCTCAAGGAGTCAAAATCGGTCTTTTGTTCCAGGCGATGCGTTTCTGCCTCGTGTTCCATGAGATAGAAAAATTGTTCGGGGAGTGAAAAAGGTTGCATATGGTGGGAGGCGAGCTTCAAGCGCGCCCGCCGCGGCGGCTGAAGGTGCAACAGGTGGGGCTGGGCCCGGCAATCCGATGATCTGGATAGTCTCCCCATACGTTGGCTGGAGCGAAAGATCAATTGGTTTCAGAGCGAATCGTGTTGCAATCGTTACCAAATTGTATCTGCTGCTCAGCAAGAGTAGCGCTGGGACCTGTCCCCGGCGAGGACGAGATGGCACAAAGTTCACCCTTGTTTCCTGTGAGTTGAAAAGGGAGAACGATACAGATTTCGTACAGACCAAGAAAGCTACGCGGCTGGGCCGCACCATGATTTTTGCATCACCAAGTATCCCCTCGTTTCACGATGCCCAGAATCGCGCCCACCGTGCGGTGCTGACTCGGCCTTGCATGCATTTCGTTCCTGGCCTACCGTGCGCAGCACGTGGTGCTATAGTCAAAAGGATTCATGATGCAAGGTTCGATATGGCGTTCCCAGCGCTTCCAGGCCATGGCCGTCTCGTTTGTCGCCGGGGCCGTGTTGATGGCCATCAAATTCGCGGCGTATTCCGTCACAGGATCAGCCGGTATCTTGTCCGATGCCCTGGAGTCGGTAATCAATGTCGTCGCCAGCGGATTTGCCCTGTACAGTGTTTTTCTGAGCCGGCGTCCCCCTGACCGGAACCATCCTTATGGTCACGGGAAAATCGAATATTTTTCCGCCGGATTCGAGGGGGCTCTGATCGTTCTGGCCGCCCTGGCCATATTTTTTCAGGCTGTGCCGCGGTTTTTCGACCCCCGTCCCTTGCAGCATCTCAATCAGGGGGTAGGGCTGGTCACGCTCGCGGCGGTGGTGAATCTTTTGCTGGCTTGGCTTTTGATCCGGGTGGGGCGTCAGCGAGATTCACTGGCCCTGGTCGCAGACGGCAAGCATCTGCTGACCGATGTGGTCACCAGTGCCGGGGTCATTGGTGGGCTTGGGCTGGTGCATTTGACAGGGGCGTTGTGGCTTGATCCCCTGATCGCCTGTTTGGTCGCCGTGAACATTCTGGTGACGGGATCAAAATTGCTCCGGGAATCCGCAGCGCGGCTCATGGACGAGGCTGATCCAGCACTTTTGCAGCAAATTGTCGATATATTAAACGCCAACCGGCAGTCGGACTGGATCTCACTGCACCAGTTGCGTGCCCGACGCTACGGCCCTGTGGTCCATGTCGATCTGCACATGGTTTTGCCCCGCTATTACAATCTGGAAGAATCCCACAAGAGTGCGGAGCGTATCGAGGCCCTTTTGCGGGAGCGCTTCGGTGCCGGCGCAGAAATCATTGTCCATACTGATCCCTGTACGGAGCAGTGGTGCCCGGCGTGCGCCAAAGATGCTTGCCGGCAACGAGCCGCTGCCCACAGCCAGCACCCTCTTGTCCCCTTTACCGTGACCCGGGCCATGGCCAGCCACGGCCACCACAACGCACCGCGTGCCACCTCGGGTCCTGATCAGCAAAAGACGGAGTGAGCGAACAACACCGGAACGGGTACCCGTCAGGTTGAGCAACGCAACCAGGATTTCGAGCTTGCCCCTGTATTTTTTGGCTCTTCGTCACAGGGCATAGAATTTCAGACGGCAAACTCCAAAAATCCACAGGATCCGTCAAAGAACCTATTTTTTTCGCCCTGAGACATTTGTGACAGGCAATTAAAAGGCCCAGGTGACGGCCATCGAGCCGATGGCATGGCCGCGGTCCTGGTGTTCGAATTCCTGGGTCCGAAAGACATGGCGGTAGGTTATTTTGAGTTGTTCGAAGGTCACAGCCACGCCGGCGGAAATTTCTCCGACAATGAAACGTTTGTCGACGTGACGGCTATGGCGCCAGGTGTTGCCATCCAGGAAAATATTCCGGGCGATCACCTGAGCATTGACACCAGCGAAGAGGTGAACACCAAGCCGGCCCCACCTCGTGGCCGGGCCTGTAGGGAGGGGAGCGCTGATCCCGGCGCCCGGGCGAATGGTATCCGTGCCGAAATCCTGTGGGAGTCTGTATCCAAGCCGGAACTCCCCGCCTGCATTGAGCGCGGTCTTGACATTGCCCAAAGTGGCTCCGATATGAGGGAGGCAGTCCGCTCCGAACCCGTTCGGGTTTGTCCACTGCCAGAGCCGGTGTTTGCGTTGCCAAGCCAGTCGAAGGGCGGGTTCATCGTGGAGTTGGCTGTCCCACCCACGGGCGAGGTGCAGTCCGCGGAGTCTGTGAACGGTGTTTTGGGCCTCTTCCCCAAGGGCCGAAGGCCCCACGATGCCGACGACCGCTTCGAGGGTGTCCAATTGCGAAGTCGTTTTGCTGTGCAGGGCCAAGCCACTGTAGAGAAAGCCGGCATAGGGCCGCTCGTCGGGGTCGACTATTGTGGTGCGAATATCCGAAGGGGTGTAGATATGCTGCCCCAAAAGAAGGCCCACATTGTGGGTGCTGTCCGGGACGTTCACAAAAGGAGCACAACGGATGATCGGCAGGGTCCATTGCGGCAGGCGGACATCGTCACGGTAGCGTTCGAGGTCCGGGGAAACCCATGTCAATTGGACAGCGTTGGTGTAGTATTTATCTGTGTCGGCAAAGAGGTCGTTTTCAAAAAAGAAACTCACAGTTTGCCAGTCCTGTGACGAATTGGAGGAGGCATATACCGGGCCAATCACAGCGAATACGATTAGGCCAGCCAAAAAGAGGGGCAATAGGAATCCAAAGGGACGTTTTGCAGGAGTGGTCATTGTCAGTCCAGACGTTGCAGCCCGTTTGCCACGGGCCCGGATGGTGGGGACAGTGCACAACGTCCGCGAAGACGTCGGCAGATTCCAGACTGTTGGAAAAAATACGTGACTCAGGAGGCCCAAACTGTGACTGCGCACACGAGATCAGATTGCAGCATACCGTATATATTCTTTGATTTCGGTGGAGTCCTTGCTGAAGAAGGTTTTTATCAAGGACTTCATGTGATCGCTCGGGAAAACGGCCTTGATCCTGCATGGTTTGTGCCGCTGGCCGTGGAAACCATCCTCAAGACAGGGTATGTCCTGGGGAAGGGAACAGAATCGGAGTACTGGAGTGCCTTGCGGCAGCAGACCGGGGTGGACTGGTCTGATGATCAGTTGCGAGAGACCATTCTCAACCATTTTGTCCCTCGTCCGGCAATGCTGCAATTATTGAGCGTTCTCGCCGAGGACCCGGTCCATCTTGGGTTGTTGAGCGACCAAACCGATTGGCTGGATGAACTCGACGCCAGATACGGCCTCTATACTTTTTTTGATTCTGTCAACAATTCGTATGTCACCGGTTTGCATAAAGGTCAGCCGGCATGTTTTGAGCTCGCGCTGAAAACGGTTCGGGCCGAAGCGAAGGACTGTTTGTTTATCGACGACAACCCGAACAATATCCGCGTTGCCCGTGAAGTGGGGCTGGAGACGATCCTGTTTCGCGATCTGTCGGGCTTTGCCGCGGATTTTCGTCGGTATTGCCCCCAGGCGGTCCAATCCGTTTTTTCCTAACGGGCCGTAAAAAGCGACCGTCCCTGCGTCAAAAACAAGATACCTGTTTGCCGGTCCCCGGCCGGGCATGGGGAAAACGGCCGCCACACCTTCTGTGGCGGCCGTTTTTTGGGACAGATCATTGCTCCTCGGACGGATCGGGGGACGAAGGAGGTGCAGGGGAGCGGTGCTGGCTGGCCGGCCACGCGGTATGGGCGGTGCCGGGAAAGAGTTCAACCGGAATGGGTAGGATTGTTGAGGCCTTACTTTCGTAGGTCATTTCTCGCAAGGTCTGCAGGTAGCGCAGTTGAAGCGCTTCGGGATGGCCATGGATGATTTCCGCGGCCTGGGCCAACCGGTTGGCAGCCTGGTATTCCCCCTCGGCGTTGATGACCTTGGAGCGCCGGTCACGTTCGGCTTCGGCCTGACGGGCCATGGCCCGTTGCATTTCCTGGGGCAGGTCAATGTACTTGACTTCCACATTGGTGACCTTGATGCCCCAAGGGTCGGTGTGGTCGTCCAGTATCGCCTGGATTTGATCGTTGATCTGGTCCCGATGGGTCAGGATATCATCCAGTTCGGCCGCACCACAGACCGAACGCAAGGTGGTCTGGGCCAATTGCGAGGTGGCAAAGAGATAGTCCTCGACCTCTAGAATGGCCTTAACCGGTTCTAGAACCCGGAAATAGATGACCGCATTGATTTTCACACTGACATTGTCTTTGGTGATGACGTCCTGGGCCGGGACATCCAGGGTAATAATCCGCAACGAGACCTTGATCATTTTGTCCACCACAGGGATCAAGATAATCAGTCCCGGTCCTTTGGCCTTGAGGATACGACCGAGCCGAAAAATGACGCCCCGTTCGTATTCATTGAGGATTTTGATCGCAGCGAACAAAAACAGGGCCACAAGCACGATGACAGGGACATACGTGTAGAGGAAATCCATAAAATTACCCATGCGAGACCTCCAGCGGGGATTGGTCGGTGAGCGGCCGGACCACAAGATCAAGGCCTTTGACGCCTACGACTTCGACTTTTTGTCCTTCATGCAGGGCGTGCCCCATTTCGCTGCTGGCATTCCACAATTCACCCCGGACCTTGATTCGGCCCCGGTCGCCCTGAGCAGTAACCACTTTGCCGCGTAGGCCGATCATGGCTTGCTCTCCGCTTTGACGGGGACGGATCTGAATTTTGGTCACCAGATACACCACACCTACGACAAAGGCCGCCACTAAAAGCACCGTTGGCAAGACCACGTCCAACCCCAGGGGGGCGAAGCCGAAACCACTGCGAAACAGCAGTGTCGACCCGAGGAGAAGGCAGATCAGCCCGCCCACGGTCAAAAGTCCGAAGCTGGTGATCGCCAACTCCAGGAGAAAAAGGACAAAGGCCAGCAGAAGAAGGAGCACTCCAGCGATATTCGTGGGCAAAATAGCCAGGGCATACATGGCCAGTAACAGACAAATGGCCCCGAATACGCCCGGAAAAACCGCACCAGGATGGCTCAGTTCAAAAAACAGGCCAGCGATACCGCCCAAAAGCAGAAAATAGGCGATTTGGGGGTGCAGAAGCCAGGAAAGAAACCGGTAGCGCAAGGGGAGGGTGTACGGCGTGACCGCAATCTGCTGTTGGGAGAACGCATAGCTCCGGTCCTCGAAGGTAAAGCCTTCTGCCCCGGCTTTGACGAGGGCCTCAATTGGGGAGTCGGCCAGGTAGTCCACGACATCCTGTGCCGCGGCCTCCTGGGCCGTCAGGGTGGCAGCTTCGTCCACGGCCTTTTCATACCACTCGGCGTTGCGCCCACGGGAAGTGGCGATTCCCCGAATGAGGCTCAGGAAATCGTTCTTGATTTTCTGGCCCATGGTGGAGTTCATATCTTGCCCGCCCAAACTGACCGGACTGGCCGCTCCAATGGTCGTTTGCGGGCTCATGGCATTGATATGCCCAGAGGCGACCAGAAAGACGCCCGCGGAAGCGGCTCGTGCTCCTCGTGGACCGACCCAGATACAGACTGGAAGTGGGGCGTTGAGAATCGTTTTGACCATATCGCGCATGGACGCTCCCAATCCCCCTGGGGTGTCCAACTCGATCACGAAAAAGTCGAAGTTTTGTTCCCTGGCCTTTTGCAGGGATTCGGCAAGCAGGTCGGCCTGGGCCGGGGTAATGGCCCCCTCCAGGCGCACAGAAAGAGCGCGAAGATTCGGAGAGGATTGGCTGTGACCTGCCGTGCCTGCCAAGAACAGGATCAGCAGACCGAGAAGGCATGCACTACCGTGGCGGAACCAGACCTGGTGGCATGATGGAGCAGACATGGTCGGTCCTTTAGCAGGCCGTTGCGGATCTCCCAATGGCAGAGGCGGCAAACCATTTGCGCTGGTGCGTAGCGGTACTCCCCACCGAGAAGCGAACCGATTTTACGGGGAACACTGCGCTCATCGATTTTTTGCCGCTGTCATTTTGGGGCTCGAACGGCCTGCGGAGCAATAACGTTTTCAGCAGACAACGTGCTGGAGGAGTCAAACGTTCAGGTCACCCAGGATACACATGGACTATAGGCCAGGACGAGACGTGAGGCAAGAAAAGAGGGAATTGGTGATCAGTTCGCTTAAAGTGGCCGGCGGCCGGCACGAGTATGACAGGGAGAAACACAACGGCCCCGCACCTGCCTGGTGCGGGGCCGTTGTGGTGTGCATTTCCAAAACGTGGTCAGACTATTTGACGTGACACTCGCCGCAGGCCAAGGGCCCCTGGCCTTCCTGTTCGTGACAGTCGATGCATTGGGTGTGGTAGGCCTCCATCAAACCCAATTCATCAGAGCCCGGATCTGCAGGGTGGCAGTCCGAACAGGGCATGCCAATGGAATCCATCCCTTCGACTTTTTCACCGTCTTCATAATAGTGATGGCAGACGGCGCAATCAAAGAGTTCGGCTTTTTCATTGTGGGCGTCGTGCTCAAAGACCGCGGGAGGGCGTTGGCCTTCGCCAAATGCCGGATCCGAGAGCACGGTCATATCCATTTGGGAAAAAGCGGGCAGCAAAAACGCAAACACCATCACTGCCGCAAGACAAAACGGTACTATTCGTTTGACCATGATAAACCTCGTCGTGTTGCTATTCCTCGATAGAATTCGGTTTTTCCATGCATTCGTAGATGATATCGATGAGGAATTTCAGTTCCGTTCCCAGATGGTATTTGTGGATGATGTCTTCAAGGCCACCGTGGCAGTTGTGACAGGGAGAGATAACGACTTCTGCACCGGTTTCCTTGATCTGCTCGGCTTTGATCCGGTTGCCCTCGACTCGGGTGTTCCGGAAAGGAGGCCCGCAGTTGATGACGCCCCCTCCGGCACAGCAGCAATAATTATGCTCCCGATTCGGGTACATCTCGGTCACATTGGAACAAAAGGCGTGCGTGACCTCCCGGAGCTTTTCATGCAGCCCCATACCGCGGATGATATTGCAGGGGTCGTGGATGGTCACCGGCTTGTCGAATTGTTTGGCCACCTTGAGCTTTCCGTCCCGCAGCAATTCCCAGTAGAACTGGATGGCGTGGACAATGGGGATGGGCGGTTTTTGCCAGGCCAGCCAGCGGTTGCCGGTATCGTAGACAGAACGAAAGGCGTGGCCGCATTCGCCCATGACGATGCGTTTGACTTTCAAGCGGCTGGCCGTTTCGAAATGCTGCCGCTTCAAGCGGCCCATGAGTTCCGAGTCTCCGGAATACATGGCCATATCACTGTTATCCCAGCCTGTGGTCGCTGGCATTGTCCAATTGATGCCGCATTCGTGCATCAAAACCCCGGCCTGCAGGATGAGCTGGGTCCGGAATTTCGGCTCGGGGCCGATAACGGAGTACATGACATCTGCGCCCTCTTTTTCCAGGGGGATGCGCAGATTCGGGATCTCGTCGCGGCCTTCGTCTTCCTGCCATTGGAGGCTGTCAATCCATTCGTCCTCTTTGACCCACATCTGGTTGAAGGTCGCGGCATGACTGTGGGCCGTGTCCTGGAGGTATTGCGGGGTGACACCAAGAAGGTGGCAGATCCGCCGGACATTGGACATGAGATAGGCGGTATCGATGCCGAATGGGCAGTACATGACACACCGCTTGCACAGGTTGCATTCGGTGTAGGCGATTTGGGCGCAATTCCGAATGAATTCCGGACTGACGTCGCCTTTTTTGCGTATCAACTCCCACAACGTCTGTTTAACCTTGCCGACAGGCGAGTATTGCGGATCCCTGTCGTGGGAATGGAAATAGTGACAGGCCTCGGAGCACAATCCACAGTGCACGCAGGTCTCGACGTATCCTTTGAGGCGGGCTCCACCTTCGCCGTTAAGAACCTGATTGACGGCCTTTTTGATCTTTTCCGGGTTTTCCTTGAGCTTTTCGACCCCCGCATCAAGCCCGGCGTCAGCCACATAGCGGTCGAAGGCCGCAGCGTTGTCGTCCATTTTATTGAGCATGGTTCCTCCTTACCTTCGTCGGGTTACCAATCCCTGGCGTGACGGACAGCACCAAATTCAGAACCCGCATAGGCCCTGGAGACAAGCCCCAGAATCATATGGAACAAGCGGGTAAAGGGGATGGTGACCAACATGATTTCTCCAGCAATGATGTGGAGAATGATGAACAGATTGTAGTTCAGGACTTGGTGGTAGGCCAGAAAACCGGTTACAAACGGAGCGGCCACAACGGCCAAGAGCAACCAGTCGGAAATCTGGGTGACGTACTTCACTTCTGGCACCGTGAGACGGCGGACCAGAAAATAGATGCAGCAGCCGATCACGATCAGGGTCATGACATCGGCAACCGTGTCCGGAAGGGTCGGAAAGCTGAGCCCAATGGCTTCCTTCCAAAGCAGCATGTGGGCGAAAAGGAAAATCGGCGCCAGCAGCAAGCAGATGTGAAACAGGAAGGTGACTGCTGTTAATACAGCGTTTTTGCGCCAATTCGTGGCCACATAAGGGACAATCCATTTGCCAATGGAACGCAGCCCGTAATACCCGCTCATGTGGGCGAAGACCATGGCGTCGCGTTGCTTGGCCAAGCTGACGTAGTGGTAAATCTTGTAGACAATCCCGACGAGGAATATGATCCAAGCCGCCCAGGCCAAGGGGCCTGCGACAAAACTGTAGAGCGTATTCATTACCGTGCTCCTCCTTTTATAATGCGCGATACAGACTATACGGCGCCCGGACGCTTAGGCGAATTCCGAAATGGGGACCACTATACGGTGGTAGTTCGTGCCCCGCATGGCCCGCAGTAAAAGGTGGGTGCCGTCAGGGCTGAACACAGGATCCCACAAGCCGTCGAATTCTTCCTTATACGCTTTGCCATTCAGGAGTACGGTGTATTTCCCGTTTTGTTCGACCTTGGCCGCGACATTCTGGGAATCAGGACTAAAGACCGGCGCCCAGGTCATATCATAATCGCCCGGCCATTCAGTGTCGTCGACCAGGATTTTCCAGCGATTACCTTCTTTGCCGATGACCCCGATGCGTTGACTGTCAGGGGACCAGCGCAAATCGGTAATGAATTGATTGAGCTCAGTGTGCCAGGGTGTATCGTCCACGGTGACGGTCCAATGGCCGTAACGCGGGGCGCACACGGCCGCGACCCGTTGGCCGTCCGGACTGAACTGCAGTTTCCAGAGCTGGGCGTAGCGCGGCTGCCAGATGAATTGTCCATCCTGAGCCAATCCCCAGGCACCCCCGTGACGGACAGGGGCGAGAACAGCCCCGGTCTGGGGATGGAATGTGGGCTCCCAGACTGCATTGAAGGTCTGAGCCCACGGTTTGCCATCTACGGCAATAGTGTAATCGTACAGCGTGTGGCGGACTTGAGCGGCGACATGCGTGCCGGTGGCGTCGAACGTCGGCGTCCAGGCATTGACGAAGACAGAGTCCCAGGGCTCGCCGTTAACAGCCACAGTGAAGCAGCCGTTTTGGAAGGTGAAGATGTCGGCCTGACCGAAGCTTTGGACCTGGGCCACGGCAGCGCTGGCATTGCCCTTGGGGCTGAAAACGAAGTCGGTGGCCGCTTCGAACATGTTCTCCCAGACTTTGCCGTCTACGGTTACCCCGTAAAATTGCATGTCCTGCTGGACAGCGGCCGCGACATGCGCCCCATCCTCACTGAACATGGTCTGCCAGACGAACCCGTAAGTCTCTTCCCAAGGGGTTCCCTCGATACTGATCGTCCATTCTTCTTCCTGCTGGGTGATGGCGGTAAGCCGTCCATCTGGGGTGAAACGTGGATACCAGATACGGTCAAACGTCGTTTCCCAGGGCGTTCCGTTGACGCTCAGCCCAAATTCAAATTCCCCGAGTTTGACCACTGATGCCACCCGTTGCCCGTCAGGGCTGACGATCGGCTCTTCGATCCACTCGCTGTCCGCAGTGCATGTGCTGGTGTCGTGTACGAGCTTGTCACCAGGTTCCCAATCCCATTCAAGCACCATGGGAGTTCCTCCTTCCGATTAATGTGTAACGTGTCTGTAGGAAATCTATCCTCATAGGCGCGTTGGTTATCGTTGTTTGAGCTACCAGATTTTCTCCAGTGGAAAAAGGAATTTTTTCTCCTCCTGTTTGAGGAGGATTTTTCTTTGGTCATAGCACTCTGCACACGGTCGTACAAATAAAAAAAACGGCGGAGCCGAGAAGGCTCCGCCGTTGTCATGCAGAGAGCGAGGGGACCGTTTCGGTCTACAGTTTTTGCTTGGCCAAGGCCTCAGCAATATGCAGGACTTCTATCGAGTCGCCCCGTTTATCAACCCCGCCACGCAGCTGCATGACGCAACCAGGACATTCGGTGACCAATTGCTCAGCACCAGTTTTTTTGAAGTCGTCGAGTTTTTTGTTCAGAATTTCCCGTGAGAGTTGGGGGAATTTGCTGGAATAGGTTCCGCCAAACCCGCAACAGGTCTGCTCTTCATCCGCCGGGGCAAAATCGAGACCCGATCTGCTGATCATTTCCCGCGGGGCTTCAGTGACACCCATGCCGCGGCAGAGGTGGCACGGGGCATGGTAGGTCGTCTTTTTGCCCTGTTTTTTGAATTCGCTTTCATCCAGTTCGAGCACATCATGGATAAATGAGCTGAAGCTGATGACCCGGTCCGCAAACTGCTCGACCTTGACCTGCGAGATGGCCGATTCGTTTTTGAGCAATTTGGGGTAGTTGTGTTTCAAGTGCGAGGCACAGGAGGCGCACAGGGTCAGGATGTAGTCGTATTCTGACGGGTCCATGGCCGTGATGTTCTGCATGGCCACATCCTTGGCCGCCTGCTTTTCGCCCATCATCTGCACCGGCAGACCACAGCAGGATTGGTCCATGGGGTAGTCCAGTTCGACACCGTGCCCTGCAATGACATCGACCGCGGCCTTGAGCTGTTCGGGATAGACGAAGTCCTGCACACATCCCGAGAAAAGGGCCACTTTGTAGCGGGTCTTGGCTTCGGTGGGCTTGATGTCTTCCCATTGGTCCCGGAACGGCTTTTTGGCGATGGCCGGCAGGGCGCGGAAGTTGTGGTCCTTGGCGAACATCTGCGGCAAGTGGCGCAGGTACGGGGTTCCGCCGGTGACCGGACGCTGGGCGTAACGGGCAGAGCGCAGCAAGCCGTGGAACAGCTTGCGGTTGCGCAAGACCTTGGCCAGCATTGTCGAACTGGCCGGATGCCCTTCTTCGTCCAGAATTTGGGCATGGATCTCTTTGATCATGCTCGGCAGATCAATGCCAGCGGCGCAAACCTCTTTGCACGCCTGGCAGTTGATGCAGTTCTGGACCAGGTTTTTGGCGTACTCGCGGCCGTGGAAAAAGTAGGTCAGGATCAGGCCGATGGCGCCGATGTAGACGTGGCCGTAATCGTGTCCGCCCAGCATACGGTAAACAGGGCAGACGTTGGCGCAGGCACCGCAGCGCACGCAGCGCAGGACCTCGGAAAAGGTGTCGTCCTTGGCCAGGGCCCGGCGGCCGTTGTCCAAAAAGACGATGTGCATCTGCTTTTGCCCGTCTTCGGCGGACTGGCACTCGGATGGTCCGGTGATCCAGCTCACGTAGGAGGTGATGGTCTGGCCGGTGGCGTTGCGGGGCAGAACCTGCAACATCCGCAGGGCGTCGTGCAGATTCGGCGTCAGCTTGTCCAAACCGACCATGGCCACGTGGACCCGCGGCAGCGTGGTCACCAAACGGGCGTTGCCTTCGTTGGTGACGATGCCCAGGGAAGCGGTGTCGGCAATAGCGAAGTTGGCTCCGCTGATGCCCATGTCAGCCTCGACATAGCGCTGACGCAGTTCCCGGCGGGCGACCTTGACCAACTTCTCGATCTCGGACTCCTGCTTCTGCTTGGTCACATCGGTGAAGAGGTCGGCGACCTGGTAACGCGAAAGGTGGATGGCGGGCATGACCATGTGGGTCGGCCCTTCATGGCGCAACTGAATGATCCATTCCCCGAGGTCGGTCTCTGTGACCTTGAGCCCCTCTTTTTCGAGGTGGTGGTTGAGGTGGGTCTCCTCAGCGGTCATGGATTTGGATTTGACGATTTTCTGGCAATCGTTTTGCGCGGCGATTTTGGCGATGATCTCGTTGGCCTCGTGCGCGGTGTGCGCCAGATGGACCTTGATGCCGATTTGTTCGGCCTTGGTTTTGAATTCATCGAAAAGCTGATCCATGCGGCTGATGGAATCGTCCTTGGCCGCCGCGATTTCATTGATCAGGGCCTTTTCATCCATACCGGCGAAGGCCTTGGCTCGGCCGGCACGGTACGCCACGGCGAAATTGTCGAGGGTAGAACGCAAAAAGTCGTTTTCCAGGGTGCCGTGGATCTTTTCTCTATATTCTTTCAGATTCTTAGCTTCTTGCATTGCTGTCCTCCAGCAGAAGAATATGCAGTTCAAGAGGCCCGTGCACGCCGAGCGCCAGGACGCGTTCGATATCAGCCGTCCGGCTCGCTCCGGTGATAAAGGCCGTATAGTTGGGCGGTTTGTTCATCCATTTGCCCATCTCTTTCTCCAGATCGTAGGAGGTGGCCTGGAGCTTGGACAACGGCAACACGGCCACATGGATCTCACTGATCATGGTGGCCAACCGCAGTTCCTCATTGCTGGAATTGAGCACCAGCGTCCCGGTATCAGCGATACCGTAATCACAGACCGTGAACCCGATATCGATGCCGGCGAGGTGGTGGCGCAATCCCTTGTCGATCAGAGAAACCTCGTATTCTTTGCAGACCTTGCTCAGGGCGTTGATGTCCTTTTTCTTCATCCCCGGCGCGGCCATGATCTTCTGCATCTCTTTGAGCTGGCAAAGGTCTTCCGCATCAGGAGAAAGCGGGGCTTCGCACCCAGAGATAAGCAGTTGGCAGGCCTCTTTTTGGGCACAGAGATTGGCGGCGTACTCGTAGGCCTCGTTCATGGTGGTCACATCAGAGACCACCGCCGAAACCGCCTCCGCTTTTTCGCGGAAGGTTTGTACCATCTTTTCCTTTTTGGTCATGGACTATGCCTCCATTACACCGGAGTTCTTCCGGCGGTTCAGTCTTCAGTCGTGCTGCCTCCAACCACTGGCAGCAATAGGGCTGTGTCCCCAGAAATACCCATTCCCTTCTCTAGGTAGAGCCCGTATGATTAAATGTGGCCCGAGGACAGCCGGTCCTGGGCCAGACATTCTCTGGCGAGTTTCCCTCGCCTAAAATCAATATCAAAATATACCGCGTCCAAGCAGGCCCCGTCAAGGCATGGCCGTTGAGAGGGGATTCCGCTGAGGATAGGAAAGTGCCGGAAAAAGCTAGGGGATAGATAGGAGCCGGGGGGAACTGTCCCCCCGGCGGCGTGGTGTCGGCCGGAGATTACTGGAGTTGCAGGGCCCGTTTGATGGCCGCGAAATCGACAGCGCTGTTGACGAGTTGGGCGCCGTGGTTGATTTTGATCATGTCCCGCAATTTGACGGAGCCGAGAATGCGCTCCATTTTCTGGGCCACGCTATAGGTGTCTTCACGAACGACGATGAGCGGGGTTTCCAGGACTTCAGAGCGAGTGAGGATGATATCATTGGGGTACAGGTTGCCAGTCAATATGAGGCAAGGGCATTTGCCTTCCAGGGCCACCAACTGCAAATCGGATCGGTCGCCGCCAACGAGAATCGCTGAATTCTGGTGCCGGCGGAAGTGGGTCATAAAATTTTCGACCTGCATGGTGCCGATGAGGAAGTTCTCAATGACCCGGTCCGCTTTACCAGGAGCGGAAATAATCCGTCCGCCCAGGCGTTCAGCGAGATCGGCGATTTTAATGGCCCCCATGAGTGGGTCGTGGGGGATGAGACCGAGCACGGGGACACCCTGACGCTCCAGCAGGGGGACGACACCACCTTGTAATTCGCCCATCTGCGCTGCAGGGATGTCATTGAGGATCACACCGATCAACCGGTCTCCCAACAGTTCCTTGGCCGTTAACAGATAATCGTAGTTGCATTCACTGCGGAAGCGGTCGATCAGCAGAACTTTGGTCTTGAGCCCGGTGCTGACGCTAAGGCCGTCGACGCCGCAGTATTTTCCGGAGTACAGGAAACTGCCGGACCCGCCGACAAGGACGAGATCCTTGCCCTTTTCCAGGGTTTCATAGGCCGTTTGCACCCGTGACAACAATTGGGGGCAGGAGCTGGTAAAGGCCTCGCGCTTGAATTCTTCAGTCACCAGGACCGGAGTGACCAGGTTAGGGTCTTCCTGGAGCCCGAGGACATCCTGGACAAAAAAGGCGTCGGCATCGCCTTCCCGGGAGTTGCCTTTGCTCGGAACCGCTCCGATCGGCTTCATATAGCCGACAAGATGACCCTCCTTCTGCAAATGCAGCCCCAGGGCCATGGTCACCATGTTTTTGCCCGCAAATCCGCTTGTGGACCCAATGTACAATCCAGGCATGCTTCCCTCCTTCACCGCGACATCGTGTTCACTATCCTCTCGGTAGGCTAGCTATACCGAAATCCTGAACTGTTGGCGAGAGGGGATCTGCCCGAACGCGAAAAAAGCCGGTCCCGCTGAGCGGGGCCGGCTTTGAAGATCGAGGGGAGCAGAAGGAGCGGAGCCGAAGGCTATTGGCCGACTATCTCCATGGTCTGTTGCGCGATTTCCAACTCTTCGTCCGTGGGCACGATCATGACTTTCACCGTGCTGGACTCGGTATTGATAAACCGGGCCTCTTTTTTGCGTTCACCGTTTTTGGTCTGATCGACTTCGATCCCGAAGTTTTCCAACCCTTCCAGGCTCAAAGCTCTGACGTCAGAGTCGTTTTCCCCGATGCCGGCGGTAAAGACAATGGCGTCCACGCGGCCCAGTACGGCCAGATAAGAGCCGATGTATTTCTTATTGCGGTAGGTGAGCATGTCCACGGCAAGTTGGGCCTGGGCGTCGCCCTTTTCCCGGGCCGTATGGATATCGCGCATGTCGTTCATGCCGCAGATGCCCTTGAGTCCGCTTTCTTTATTGAACAGGGTATCGATTTCCTCGATGCTCATGCCTTTTTGCTTGGCTAAAAAGGCATGGACCGCGGGGTCGATGTCCCCGCAGCGGGTTCCCATGACCAAGCCGGCCAAGGGAGTCATGCCCAGAGAGGTGTCCACGCATTTGCCGTTTTTGATGGCGCTCATGGAACTGCCGTTGCCCAGGTGGACGGTAATCAGATTGACCTCGTCTTCCTTTTTCCCGAGCAATGCGGCGGCCTTTTTCGTCACATAGCGATGGGAGGTACCGTGGAACCCGTAGCGGCGGATCCCCAATTCCTTATACAGGGCGTAGGGGATAGCGTATTGATAGGCCTTGGCCGGCATGCTCTGATGAAAAGCGGTGTCAAAGATAGCCACCTGAGGCACATCCTTGAACATCTCCCGGGCGACCTTGATGCCGGTCAGGTTGGCCGGATTGTGCAAGGGGGCCAGGGAGGCGTTGGCCTCGATGGCCGCAATGGTCGAATCGTCGATCACGGTCGGGGCGTGGAAGGCTTCCCCGCCATGCACGACGCGGTGTCCCACGGCATCGATTTCCGCGCGGTCGCGGATGACCCCGTAGTCGGCGTCCGTGAGCAGGGCGACAACCTTGCCCAAGCCTTCTTCATGATTGGCCACGCGATCGTTTTGTTCCGTCTTGCCCTCGCGTTCGGTGCCAGGATATTTTTTGTGCTCGAGCTTGCTGCTCTCTTCGCCGATGCGCTCAATAACGCCGGCAGCAAGGACAGCCTCGCTCTCCATATCGAAAAGTTTGTATTTAATGGAGGAACTTCCGGAATTAATGACGAGAGTCTTCATATCAATCCCTTTTCTGCTTGCGCTTGGATGGCCGTGATGGCCACGGTATTCACGATATCGGTAATGGTGCAGCCGCGGCTGAGGTCGTTCACCGGCTTATTCAGGCCCTGCAGGACCGGACCGATGGCCACGGCCTGAGCAGACCGCTGGACAGCCTTGTAGGTATTGTTCCCGGTGTTCAGGTCAGGGAAGATGAACACAGTGGCCTTCCCGGCGACATTGCTGTCGGGCAGTTTGGTTTTGGCCACGTCCGGGTCGATGGCGGCGTCGTACTGCAGTGGGCCTTCCAGCAAAAGGTCAGGGCGGCGTTCCTTGGCCAGCGCCGTCGCTTCACGGACCTTCTCGACCTCGTCACCCTTGCCCGAGGCTCCGGTGGAGTAGGAGAGCATGGCCACCTTGGGATCGACGCCGAAAATCCGGGCCGTTTCTGCGGAACTCAAAGCGATTTCGGCCAACTGCTGGGCGTTGGGATTCGGATTGACGGCGCAGTCGCCGTAAACCAGAACGCGATCCCGCAGACACATCAAAAAGACACTGGAGACGATGGAAGCGCCGGGTTTGGTCTTGATGATCTGGAAAGCGGGCAGAATGGTCTGCTGTGTGGTGGTGATCGATCCGGAAACCATGCCGTCGGCGTCGCCTTTGTGGACCATCATTGTGGCATAGTAGGTGGGATCGCTCATGGCGTCCTTGGCCTGCTCCTCGGTCACCCCTTTGTGCTTGCGCAGTTCAAAGTAGGCGGCGGCGTAGTCGTCAAGGTTCTCGGCATCAATGGGATTGATCAGTTGGGCCCCGTCGAGGTCCAGACCGAGTTCTGAGGCTTTGGCCTTGAGCTTGGCGGGGTCACCAAGGATGGTCACGTCGCAGACGCCGCGGCGCAGAATGATGTCCGCCCCGCGCAGGACCCTGTCACTTGTTCCTTCGGGCAGCACGATGCGCTGTTTGTTGGCTTTGGCTTTTTCGACCAGGGAGTACTCGAACATCCGGGGCGTGACCTTGGTCGACTTGGTTTCCACCAGCCGCAGGCGCAACTCTTCGGTGTTGACGTTGGCTTCAAAGACGCCAAGCGCGGTGGCGATTTTTTTCGGATTGTCGGGTTCGATTTTCCCGTACAGGGCGTCGACCGTGCGTGTGGTCCGGTAGGTGTGGTCTTTGGCCAGCATGACCGGCATGGGCACGCCGGTCCAGCCGTCGATGAGCTTGAGCACATTCTTCGACGGATAGATGCCGCCTGTCAGCAGGATGCCTGAAATGTCAGGAAAGTTCGAAGAAAGCCGCGAGGCGAGACTGCTCAAAATGATGTCCGAGCGGTCGCCGGGGGTGATGACCAGGCTTCCCTGCGTGATGTAGTCCAGAAAATTGCCGATCTGCATCGCCGCGACCACATTGTCGGAAATCAGGTTCTCCATGCGGTCTTCGCCGTAGAGGACAGTGGCGTTGATCCACTTTTTGACATCGGACATGGTCGGTTTGCCCAGGGTGTCCTCTTCAGGGATGACATAGACCAGCATGGACTTGTCCTTACAGGAGGTGCAGGACAGTTCGCGGGCGATGGACTGGTCGATCTCCGGAGCCGCGCGGTTGATGACCGTGGCCAGGATGTCGACACTCTTGTCTTCATAAGAGTCGAGGGCCAGCTGGGTCGCGCTGACGACTTCCTGTGCAGTCTTACGGTGGCCGTTAGCGACCAGCAGCAGCGGAGCGCCAAGGTTGGCGGCGATTTCGGCGTTGATGTCAAACTCGAAAGCCGACGCGGTGTCCTGGAAGTCGGATCCTTCGCAGAGGACAAAATCGCATTTCGCTTCAACTTCCTTGTACTTTTTGAGGATGGTCTCAAAAAGGAGATCCTGCTTACCGTTGTTGAGGAGGTCCTTGGCTTCCTGGAGGGTGAAGGCGAAGGATTCCTCGTATTCCATATCCAGATGGAATTGGGAGTGGATCAAGTTGATGTCGTGGTCACGAACGTCGCGTGACGGGGTGTTGATGATGGGCCGAAAGAAGCCCACCTTGCGGATATCCCGCATCAAAAGCTGCATCAGGCCAAGGGCGATGGCCGACTTGCCGCTGCGGGGTTCCGTGGTCGTGATGTAGAGATTCTTGGCCATAGGCGTCCCTCGTTATTGTTTCCTTGGGTTGCTGGCAATTATGTTACCGGCAATCGGTACCATAACGGCAAACAGCCAAGCGGGGTAGCTGTGTTCAAACGAAAAAAACGGCGACAACGCCGTAGGGAAAGGCGGTGCAGGGCCCGAGGGCCCTGCACCGCGAGGGGAAAGTACGAGGCTATTTGCCGGAACGGCCGTCGTCACAGGCTTCGCCTGATCCGGGGCGGGCGTGTTCCGGGGTGTCAGCGATTTCGCAGGCGTCAGAGTCAGCGGACTGACCCGAGCTGCTGACGCCGGTTGCAGGGACGGCACAGCCGATCTGTTCAGGTGTGGCCTGGGCCAGGTACTGCAGCACAGCGTAGCGTTCCTGGTATTCTTTTTCGATCTGGCAGCGCAATTTCTTGGATTCCTCGGGGAACATCTTTTCCAGCATGGCGTAGCGACGCTCACCGCTGAGGAATTCTTGCAAGGTGCCGTCGGGGGCTTTGGATTCCAGAACCAGCGGGTTCTGTCCTTCATCGGCCCGGCGGGGGTCAAAGCGGTACAGCGGCCAGTAGCCGGACTGCACAGCCAGTTTTTCCTCTTCCTGGGCCTTGCCCATACCCTTGAGCAGGCCCTGGTTGATGCACGGAGCGTAGCAGATGATCAGCGAGGGACCAGGGTAGCTCTCAGCTTCAGCGAAGGCCTTGAGCATTTGCTGCTTGTTCGCGCCCATGGAGACCGAGGCCACGTAAACGTAGCCGTAGGTCATGGCCATGCGACCCAGGTCCTTTTTGGAGGTCTTTTTCCCGGAGGCAGCGAACTTGGCGATGGAGCCGGTGGGTGTGGCCTTGGAGGACTGCCCGCCGGTGTTGGAGTAAACCTCGGTGTCCATGACCAGGATATTGATGTCCTCGCCGGATGCCAGGACGTGGTCCACGCCGCCGTATCCGATGTCGTAGGCCCAGCCGTCGCCGCCGAAGACCCAGACGGACTTCTTGGTCAGCATGTCGCTATTGGCCCAGATCTCATCCAGGACCTTGCTCTCGGGAGCGATCTCCAGCAGGTCTTTGACCTCTTGGCCGTACTGCTTGGAGAGATCGCCGTTATCAATGTTGTCCACCCAGTTCTGCAAAGCGGTCTTCAGTTCCTCCGGGATATCCTGCTGAACAGCTTGCTTGGCCAGAGCCGCAAGTTTGTCCCGGCGCTGATTGTAGGCCATGCTGAACCCGTACCCGAACTCGGCGGCGTCCTCGAAGAGGGAGTTGCCCCAGGCCGGACCGTGGCCGTCCTCATTGACGGTGTAAGGGGTCGTCGGCGCGGAGGCGCCCCAGATGGAGGAGCAGCCGGTGGCGTTGGCGATGACCATCCGTTCGCCGAAGAGTTGGGTCAGCACCTTGACGTAAGGGGTCTCGCCGCAGCCGGCACAGGCGCCGGAGAATTCCATGAGCGGCTTGTAGTACTGGCTGCCCTTGAGGGATTCGCGCTTGAACAGGTGGCCCTTGCTGGAGACCTTCTGGGAGTAGTTGTAGTTGGGAACTTCGATCTCGGTCTGGGTGTCCAGAGGCTTCATGACCAGAGCGCTTTCCTTGGCCGGGCAGATGTCGGCGCAGTTGCCGCAGCCAAGGCAGTCCATGGTGTTGACCTGGATGCGGAAATGCAGACCTTTGACGTCCTTGCCTTTGGCGTCGATCGTGTTGAACGATTCCGGGGCGGCCTCTTTTTCCTCGTCGGTCAAAAGAACGGGAAGGATGGCCGAGTGGGGGCAGACAAAGGCGCATTGGTTGCACTGGATGCAGTTGTCAGCGATCCATTCCGGGACGTTGATGGCCACGCCGCGTTTTTCGTACTGCGCAGTCGCCACGGGGAAGGTACCGTCGGGTTCGAAAGCGGAAACCGGCAGGTCGTCGCCCTTCTGGTTCAGGATCGGACGGGCCACATTCTTGATGAAATCGGGCTCGCCGGATTCGGGGCGGGCTTCGTCCTGAGCGTCCTTCCAGCTTTCGGGGTAGGCGACCTCTTCAAGGCCAGCGATGGCGTTGTCCACGGCGGCGATGTTCATGTTGACGATCTTTTCGCCTTTATTGCCGTAGGTCTTTTTGATGGAGTCCTTGAGCAAGGCCACCGCTTCCTCAAAAGGAATGACATTGGCGAGCTTGAAGAACGCGGTCTGCATGATCATGTTGATCCGGCCGCCGAGACCGACTTCAGAGGCGATTTTCACCGCGTCGATATTGTAGAACTTGAGCTTCTTGCGGGCGATGGTCCGCCGCATGGACGCCGGAAGTTCCTTCTCCAGGTCTTCCAAGGACCAGTGGGAGTTGAGCACAAAGGTACCGCCGTCCTTGATTCCTTCCAGGATATCGTACTGGCGGACGTAGCTGTCCTTGTGGCAGGCCACGTAGTCGGCGTCGGTCACCAGGTAGGTCGACTGGATCGGATTTTTTCCGAAGCGCAGGTGAGAGACGGTGATGCCGCCGGATTTTTTGGAGTCGTAGGAGAAGTATCCCTGGGCGAAGAGATCGGTGTTGTCACCGATGATCTTGATGGCCTGTTTGTTGGCGCCGACAGTGCCGTCGGATCCAAGGCCCCAGAATTTGCACTGCACCGTGCCTTCAGGGGTGGTGTCCAGGCTTTCTTTGACGTCCAGGGAAGTGAAGGTGACATCGTCTTCAATGCCCACGGTGAAGTGATTTTTCGGGGCGGTGGCATTGAGATTGTCGAAAACTGCCTTGACCATGGCCGGGTTGAACTCTTTGGAACCCAGACCATAGCGGCCGCCGACAATGCGCGGGATTTCTTTCCACTCGGTGAATGCCGAGCAGATATCTTCGTACAGGGGCTCGCCAACGGAACCGGGCTCTTTGGTCCGATCCAAAACAGCGATGCGGTCTGCGGTGGCCGGCAGGGCCTGCAGGAACGCCTCTTTGACGAAGGGGCGGTACAGGCGGATCTTGACCAGACCAACCCGATGGCCGTCTTTGACCATGTGGTTGACCACTTCCTCAATGGTTTCGCAACCGGAGCCCATGGCCACGATAACCCGATCGGCTTCGGGATGGCCGACGTAATCGAAAAGGTTGTATTCCCGTCCGACAGCCTGGCTGACCTTCTTCAGGTTCTGCATCACGATTTGCGGCAGATCATTATAGAAGACGTTGGCAGCCTCGCGGCCCTGGAAGTAGATGTCCGGGTTCTGGGCGGTGCCCCGGATGTCCGGATGCTCGGGGTTCATGGCCCGGGAACGGAAGTTCTCAATGGCCTCGTAGCTCACGAGTTTGGCCATTTCATCGTATCCGAGAACTTCGATCTTCTGGATTTCGTGGGAGGTCCGGAACCCGTCGAAGAAGTGCAGAAACGGCAGGCTGGAATCGATGGCCGAAAGATGGGCGACAAGCGCCATGTCGTGGGCTTCCTGGACCGAGGCCGAGGCCAGCAGGCCAAATCCTGTCTGACGGGTGGCCATGACGTCCTGGTGGTCACCGAAAATGGACAGGGCGTGGCCAGCAACAGCACGGGCCGAGACATGGAAGACACCCGGCAGCAATTCACCGGAAATCTTGTACATGTTCGGGATCATGAGCAACAGGCCCTGCGAGGCGGTAAACGTGGTCGTCAGCGCCCCGGCGGCCAGGCAGCCGTGAACGGCACCGGCGGCGCCGGCTTCGGACTGGAGCTGCTTAACGTTGACTTCCTGATCAAAAATATTTTTTCTGCCTTGGGCCGCCCAGTCGTCAGCCACTTCACCCATGGTTGATGACGGTGTGATCGGATAGATGGCCGCCGCATCGCTGAGGGCGTAAGCCACATATGTGGTGGCGGTGTTCCCATCCATCGTTTTCATTTGTTTGGTCATACAGTCTACCCTCTTGTTTTTTGAGCGTTCTTCGCTAGCGTAGGATTACAAAAATAGACCCAATCCTCTTGGGCTCTCCTGCTTATCCACCCCTAACGTAATCTGTCATACGGCTCAAGCACCGCAACGAATTCAGCGCCATTAGCGTATTCCAGAACGATTTACAAGGGTTCGGCGGAGACTTTGATTGAATAAACAGCCTGTAGATGCAAAAACGTCCCGGAATGATGAGACATCCCGGGACGTTTTTCTTTAGGGCAATGTTTCGGCGTAGATTTCAACCGGGTGCTTGATGGCGATCTGAGCGTCGCTGTGCGAAAGCAGATCGGAGATCTGCATCATGCAAGCCGGGCATCCAGTGGCCAAAACCTGAGCCTTGGTGGCCAGGATGCTGTCGCGTTTGTGCCCGCCAATCTTTTCCGAAAGGTCGTAGTGCTGGATGTTGAAGCTGCCGCCCATGCCACAGCACCGATCGGACTCGGACATTTCCTTGAGCTCATATCCGGGGTTGGTATGCAGCAGCGTCCGGGGCTGTGCGGCCACGCCAAGGGATTTCTTGAGGTGACAGGGGTCATGATAGGTGATGGATTTAGCCGTAGCATTGGGCTCCGCGATTCCCTTCACTCCGAGGACGTCGACCAGAAATGCGTTGACGTCCATGGTCTTGTCAGAGAGGAGGTTGACCCGGTTGCGCAGGGCGCCTTCGTAATCTTCGGCCATAAGGGGCCAGATCTTTTTGATCGTCGAGGTGCACGTCGCGCACGGCGTCAGGAGGTAATCGAAGTCGCCTTTTTCAAACACCTCGAGGTTTTGTTTGACCAGCTTGTCGTAGGTCTGCTTGTCTCCGGAGGAGATGGCCGGGATGCCACAGCAGGCCTGCTTCAGCGGCATGTAGACTCCGACACCGTGGTGTTCCAGGATTTTCATGACCGCATCGCCGACGCGCGGGAAGATTTTGTCCACGAGGCAGCCGGGGTACAAGGCGACCTTGATGCCGCTTTTGCCGGCGGCCGTGTCCACTTTGCCGTATTTTTTGTGCAGCGGCTCCTTGGCCAAGGGCTGGAAGTGGCGGTCCCCAATGAGCGGGGACATGAACCGCGCACAGGAGGAACCGATCATGTCGTTTACCGGCTTGGTAAACAGCCCTTGGAATTTCGAGGCCACACCCACGACATTGTTGAAGAGTTCGGGGTGCTGGAGCATGCCCCGGAAGATGGCTTTCTTGGCCGGGGACAGCCCCATATAGCCGGTGATGATGGCTCGGGCCTTGATGAAGATGTCCAGGACCTTGACCCCGCTGGGACAGGCGGCCGCACAGGATCCGCACAGCAGGCACTTGTCAAGGCGGTCTTTGACGCCTTTGGGGTCTTCTATCATTTCGTTGGCCAGGTTCTCGAGCAAGGCGATCTTGCCGCGCGCGACGTCAGCCTCACGGCCTGTCTCAGCAAACAGGGGGCAGGCCGCTTGGCACATACCGCATTTCATGCAGCTGACCAACTGGTCGTCTATATCTCGCAAGAGTTTTGCAAGTTCTTGCAAATCCGCACTCATGCCTAGCCTCCTATGATCTTACCCGGGTTGAGGATGTTGTTGGGATCCAGCGCTTTTTTCAGGCGTTGCGAGTAGAGGATCGTTCCCCGGGTGGTCTCTTTTTCCAACCATTTGGATTTGGCCAGGCCGATGCCGTGTTCGCCTGAAAGGGTTCCGCCCATGGCCAGCGCGGCATCAAAGATCTCGTCGATCGCTTTTTCAACGCGCTCGTATTCCTTCTCGTCGCGCTTGTCGGTCAAAATGGTCGGATGCAGGTTGCCGTCGCCGGCGTGCCCGAAGGTCCCGATGGTCAGGTCGTACTTGTCGGCGACCTTCTGCAGGGCCTTCATCATGGCCGGGATCTTGCTCCGCGGCACTGTGGCGTCCTCTAGGACCGTCGTGGGACGCAACCGGGCCAGTGCAGGCAGCGCATCGCGGCGGGCCTGCCAAACAGCGGCGCGCTGATCGGCGTCTTCGGCGACTTGGATGCTGGTGGCGCCCATTTTCATGCACAGTTCTTTGACCTTCTCTGCGTCGTCTTCCACTTCCTGCGGGTGGCCGTCGACTTCGATGAGCAACAGGGCCTCGGCTTCAGTGGGCAGTCCGGCGTGGCGGAAATCCTCAACGGTGCGGATGGTGAAGTTGTCCAAAAATTCCAGCGTACAGGGGATGATTTTGTTGGCGATGATGGCGGAGACGGTTTCTGAGGCTTTGTCCACGGAATCGAACACGGCCATCATGGCTTTCTGGGCTTGCGGTGGGGGGACGAGCTTCAGGGTCAGTTCGTTGAACACGCTCAAGGTGCCTTCGGAAGCGACCATCAAACCCGCCAGATTCAAGCCTGTTACGCATTTTACGGTCTTACCGCCGGACTTGACCAGTTCGCCGTTGGTGTCGAAGAAATCAACGCCCATGACGTAGTCTTTGGTCACGCCGTATTTCAGACCACGTAACCCGCCGGCGTTTTCGGCCACATTGCCGCCGAGGGTCGAGACGGCCTGACTGCCGGGGTCCGGAGGATAGAAGAGACCGCGACCGGCCACTTCCTGAGCGAATTTAGCGGTGATGACACCAGGCTGCACCACTGCATACATATCGTCTTCATTGATCTCGAGGATCTTGTTCAAGGCTGTGGTCAAGACGACAACGCCACGTTCCTTGCTGGGGATCGTGCCGCCACTGAGGTTGGTGCCGGCTCCGCGTACAGTTAAAGGCAAGCCGTTGTCATTGCACAGTTTGACCACCTTACCCAGGGCTTCGCTATTGGTGGGCCGGACAACGATTTCGGGAATAGCCGGTTCCAGGACAGCGGAATCATAGGAATAGGTGTGGCGATCGGCCTCGTCGGTGAACGCGTTTTCTTCACCAACGATAGTTTGAAATTCCTTTATCAAGTTATCGCTGAGCATAGCGTTGTCTCCTTAGTTGTGTTCCTGAAAAGTGTCAGCGGGGCTGTTGCCTAATATTCTATCCTTGAAGGATCGGGGCAAGTCGAACGAAAGTCAAGCTGAAAGGGAAGGGGTTGAGGTTGCTCAAAAAAGCAGGCCACCGGGGTGGGGAGCCCCGGTGGCCTGGGTACGAGGGGGGGGCTACCAGAGGCCGGGGAACATCACGTAGGAGAACAGCAGGCCCATGACGCCGACAACGGTTCCGTAGACAGCCAGCGGAATGGCGTTGCGGCGGATGATGACGCCTTCCATACCGACCAGGCCGACAGTCGCCGAGGCAGCCACGATGTTGTGGATGCAGACCATGTTACCCATGGCACCACCAACACCCTGCAGAGCCAGAATGATCTGGTGGGGCAGGTTGAGCTGTGTGGCCATGCCATACTGGAACTCGGAGAAGAGCAGGTCGGATACGGTGTTACTGCCTGTGATGAAGGAGCCAAGGGCGCCAACAAAGGAGGCAAAGAAAGGCCAGGTTTGACCAGCCATGGCGGCAACCGCTTTGGCCATCGCCAAGGGCATGGACATGGCGTTTACGCCTTCCAGGCCGTTAAAGCTACCAGAGTTTTTGAAGATCTGCACCAGAGCCACAGCAAAGAACAGGGCGATGGCAGGGTTCTTCATTTTCTTGATGGAATCGACCCAGGCAGCCTTGACCTTGTCGCCACCCATTTTGTGCAGCGGAATGGTCAACAGGGCCACGAGGATGAAGGGGATGGTTCCGGGCAGGTACAAAGGAGCCACGGAATAGGTGATGCCTTCCACGCCGAGGATGTTCGGCACGGTGATGGTCCAGGCCTTGACCCAGTCGATCAGGGGCAGGAAGTCGACACGGGTGGCCACGAGCAGGCCGCCGATCAGGGCGTAGGGGGTCCAGGCGAGGCCTTGGCTCATGTGGGCCTTGAACTCAGCCTTTTCAGCGGTTTTGATTTCACCGGTCCATTCGGCTTCCCAATGTTCCTGCGAACCGAAGTCCCAGGATTCAGCCGGCATGAACCAGCCGTTCTTGGCGCCGAAGATAACGATGGGCAGGCCGATCAAGCCGCCGAGGATGGCGGGGAACTCAGGGCCGACCAAGAAGGCGGTGCCCACGTAGGGGATAACAAAGGCCACGGAAGCGAAGATGGAGAACTTGGCTGCGCCAAGGCCTTCGCTCCACTTGCGGTTTTTGCCGAAAAAGCGGGTCAAAAAGCAGATCACGAACAAGGGCAGCACGAAGGCCATAACGGCGTGGAATGTCGCGGCCCATTTCCCGATCAGCATGTAGAACCCGTCGATGTCGGTGAAGCTCAGGTTGGCCCCGGAAGCCAGGACTTCTTCAACCTTGCCTTTGACCGGGCTCATTCCGAGCCAGATCGGAACACCAACAGCACCGAAGGTCACCGGCACGGAGTTGAGGATCAAGCAGACCATGGCCGCAGCCAGGGCGGGAAAACCCAGACTCAGCAGCAACGGAGCGGCAATGGCGGCAGGGGTACCGAAACCAGCCGAACCTTCAATGAACGCAGCGAAGACAAAAGCGATGATGATGGTCTGGACTCGCCGGTCCTGGGTGATGCCATGGAAGCCGTGGTTGATTGTTTCCATCCCGCCGCTGTCACGCAGGGTGTACAGGATGAGGATAGCGCCGAAGACAATAATCAGGATGTTGATGGCAACACCGAACCCTTGCAGGGTCGAGGCAGCCACCGCAACCCAGGGCATCTTCCAGGCCAAGCCGGCACCGAGGGCAGCGGCAATCCAGGCCACAGGCATGGCTTTGGTGGCCGGCCAACGCATGCCGACCATCAAAATCAGGGCCAGCAAGATGGGAATAAAAGCTACTAATGCAAGCACTCCAAGGGGCATGAAACTCCTCCTCTCCAGTTTAGAACGTTAACTCAAAACACAACGGTAAAAGGGAATGGGTAAGCCTTATAATTCAATATCCATGCCATATATGTTTATAAATTAAATATTTTAGGTGTTTAGTTTGTTTTTGGAGGGCGGGAAGGGCGGCTGTGTTGTCCTGGATAGCGGACAACACAGGGACGTGCCGGAGGACTCTCGGAATTGTGCAAAGCGGAGTGTCTTAAATTTAAGAACGGCTTTTGAGGCAGGGCAGGGGGCGATGAAGCAATTCGAGCCGGGAGGAGGGGGCCACCTTCTTTGTGCCCTGCTGTTTGGGCCGCCTGGCTGATAAGCCGTCGGCTTGTCTGGGAATTGGGCCTGAAAAGGAACGTGTAGTGCGGTGCAATTGTTTTTCCCCTGCGGGGCAGGGGCTAGTGCCGGCGAGGGAGTTCCAGGGGGGCGGCGGTGACGTGGGAGGCATCGATAAGGGCGAGAATTTCTGCAAGCGACCGTGAAAGGTCCTGGATATGGCTGTCCTGGAGTTCAGACAGACCCTCTACAAGCTTGGTTTCGATATTGTCGGGCAGCGAAGCCGCCAGAGTGTGCCCGGTCGCGGTCAGGCTGATGAGAGTGACCCGGCGGTCCTTGAGTTGGCGCTCGCGGACAACCATGTCCTTTTTGACCAGCCGATCGACGATGCCGGTGATATTGGAAGGCGTGACGAAAAGATTTCGGCTTAAAGCGGCCGAAGAAAGGGGGCCCTGGAGATAGATGGTCCTGAGCAGGGCGCATTGGGGCGGCGTCAAGCCGTATTCGCGGGCCATGGTCAGGGAGTCGCGATACACTGCTCGAACAAGCTGTCTGATTTGTTTGACAATTTCTTTTATTTCTTCGTTGTACATGTTAAAATTTTAATGATTACTTTTCAAAAAATCAAGACTTGAACTTTCTCAGCCTGATCCTGGCTCCTCTCGTGTTTCGTTTCGTGGCCGCGACTCGGGACGGCGCAGTCACCACCACCCGCGCCGTTTGAACACCCAGAGCATGACGCCGGCCAGGCCTCCCATACTGAGCAGCACCGCAAAATACCCCCATTCCCACCCCAACTCAGGCATGTACTCAAAGTTCATGCCGTAGACGCCGGCCACGAAACTCAAAGGGATAAAGATCGTCGCCACCAGGGTGAGCATCTGCATGATCTGATTCATACGCAGGCTGACACCAGAGAGATGGAGGTCGAAAAGGCTGGCCAGCATGTCGCGATGGATATCGAGCATGTCTATGGATTGGATAACGTGGTCGTAGACATCGCGCAGATAGGAATGGACCTCGTCCTGGAATGTTTCTCGAGGATCGCGGAGAAGGTCGCTGAGTATTTCCCGCAGGGGCCAGACAATCCGCCGGATTCGCAGTGTGCTGGCGCGCATGTTCTGAAGGGTGAGCCGGATATCTCGGTCTGGCGAATTCAAAATCTGTTCTTCGATATCTTCGATGTGCTGACCCAGGGTCTCCATGAGGCTGAAATAGGAGTCAACAACGGTGTCAAGCAGGGAATAGACCAGGTAGTCGAGATCCCGCTGCCGCAGGCGGGAGCTCGGTTTCGCCAATCGCGCGTGCAAAGGGGTGAAGATGTCCCTGCCGCCTTCTTGAAAGGTCAACAGGACGTCATTTTGCATGATAAGGCTGATATGGTTGTCGCTCAAGGAGCGATCTTCATTGAATCCGAGCCATTTGCAGACCAGGAACAGGGAGTCCGGGAAATGTTCCAACTTCGGACGGTGTTCAGTGTTCATGACATCTTCGAGAGCCAAGGGATGGATTCCAAAATGCTTTCGAAATCCTTCCAGCACAGCCGGGTCGTGCACCCCGATACATTGGATCCAATGGTTCCAGCCAGGATCCAGGACACATTGTTCCGGGGTGGCGACTTCCTCGATAGTCATCTCGTTTTGGGAATACCTGATATGGCGGATGACCGTCTTCGAAGTCGGGGGCTCGCCAACATAAACTAACGAGCCGGGGGGCAAGCCGTTTTTTTTATGAACAGTCTGGGGCATGGCTCGTTCTCGTTGCGCGTATTTGCGTAAAAAAAATGGTTCTTTGACGGATCCTGTGGATTTTTGGAGTTTGTCGTCTCTTCTGTGTGCCCATTTTCGGCCCGGTATTTTCTCAATCCCGCCAAAGGGGGATCCTTGCCCCCTCCGGACTCTCAAGTGGAACAGAACTCCAGGTGTCGAAGATGGCCCTTGTTGCATCGGAATCCGCCTGGGAGCATTCAGTTCGCGGTCCGGTTTCCCCCTTTTGGCGGGACCAAGAAAATGTGCGGGCCTTTCGCTCGAAGCACACAGAAGAGACGGCAAACTTTTGCGTCTGAAATTCCATGCCCTGTGACGAAGAGCCAAAAAAATTCCGTCTCTCTGAGCAGTTCGCGCTGGTCATTGAACCTGAATTCGATGTTCCCATTTTCCTTTTTTGCGGGGCATTGAGAGAAGGAGTTTGTTTAACAGCCTCTTATTCAGTGTTCACCGAGCTGTTTTGGCGCCTGGCCCGGAGAAAAGCCACACCCTTCTTGGCCACCAGAGGAAAAAGCCCTAGCAGAGCGAAGGATCCGATGAGCCCGGGTGAGAGGATCCCGGAGAGGGTCTCGAGTTGCCCGAGTTCTTTGCCAGCGTTGACGTAGACCGCCGCTCCGGGAAGCATCCCAATTTGCGAGACCCAATAAAAGGTCCAAAGCCGCATGTGGGACACGCCCAGAGCGAGGTTGATGACAAAAAACGGGAAAACAGGAATGAGGCGGAGGGTAAAGAGGTAAAAGGCCCCCTCACGCTCTATGCCCTGATTGATTTTTTTCAAGGAGGTCTCGAATTTGGTCTGGACCATATCGCGCAACAGATAGCGAGAAACGGCGCAGGCCAGGACAGCCCCCAGGGTACTCGATACGGAAGCCGCCACAAGGCCAATCCAAAACCCGAACAACGCCCCGCCCGCAAGGGTGAAAACGGCCGCTCCAGGAAGACTGAGGGCGGCCATGAGGATATAAGCTCCCATATACCCCCCCAGCACGGCCAGGGTGTGGTTTTTGTAGAGTTCTAAAAACCGGGCCTGGGAGGCCTTGAGATACTCCAGACTGGCGTATTGTCCCAGATCGAAAAGGAAAAAGGCGAGAATGACTGCTACCAAAACAATGACGAGCAGGCTTTTCTGAAGATGCGAGCGGGTCATTCGAGACTCCTGGAGGTGGACCGGGGTGCCGTGTCTGTAAACATTGGCGGAATTCGGAAATGGAGGTGTCGGACCTTCGGCCTGTGTCGTTTTGTGCCGTAAATCTGCTCGAAGTCAGGCTCCTCCGGAGGGCAGGAGAATCTCATTGGCTCTTTGGGACCAGGGCGTCGAGTTCGACGGTCCCGGAGACCTCAAACGGGAGACGGGGGAGCAGCCCCCGGTTGTCGAGATGGAGAGTGCCACTGACCGTGTACTCCCAAGGGGCATTGGCTTCCCGGTTTTGGATTCCTTGCACCTGGGACCATACCTGGCGGACCATTTCCAGGGAAGAGGCGTAGACCGTGACGTCGACGGTTTGACTCTCCAGGGCGGGAATATGGATGTCGGTGCGCGTCACGCCGGTGGCAAAATGGCGACCGTTGAGATCCAACTCGGCTTCCAGGGCCTTGAGATCCAGCGGAGCGTCGTTGGTGTTAAAAACACGCAGGGTGAGCACGAATGTGCTTTCAAAGGCTTGGATGTTTTGAACGGCAAGGGAGGCCAACTGGACTTTGGGTTTGGCGAGGCGCCCCCCCAGGCCGGCGCATCCGGCGAGGCCAATGGTGACGAGAAGAAACACTGCAACGTATCGAATACAATAATCCCGGCTAGATATGCCCATGGTTCGACTCCCGAAGCCTCCCCAAACGGCAATTGAGCCCGGCCCCGGGCGGCTGCCGCAGATTGACAGCACAGGTGTGAGGAGACGGTGAACGGTAACACAAAAGGAACATTACAGGCCGGTACGCGAAAAAGGTGTTTCGGATACCGGTCCTGTGTTTGTCCTGACCGAAATTGTGCTTCGGGGCAAGCAGAAAACTGCGTTGCTAGGGAGAAGGGGACGCTTTGGTTAGACAAGGTGTTTCGAAACGGCCCCGCAGGCGCAGCCATAGACGTGGTCCCCAAAAAAAGCGCCCCCGGAAGACCGGGGGCGCGAGGACAGACAGGACCTGGTTGTATAGGGCGTTACGGCGTAGCCGTCCCATTGTCATAGGTGGCTTTATCAGGGGGGACATTATTTTCTATTTCTTTGAGTCCCTTGGCAATATTGTAAGTCCAGTCGCCGATCTTTTCGAACCGGGTCAGGATATCCATGAAGGCGATCCCGGCATCGACCTGGCACCGTTCTTCCCGGATCCGCTGGATATGATTCTGGCGCATTTCTTCGCGCATGCTATCGATGTGCTGTTCCAGGTCCTGAGCCTTGTCGAGCAGATCGTCGCTGGGATTGATGATCGAATCAGAGACCAACTTCATCAAGGCGCGCACCTCTTCGGCCATCTGGTCGACTTCTTTCCAGGCCTGGGAGGACAGGGGGAGATCCTGTTCCATGACATCCTCAAAGTGCTTGGCGATATTGGCCACGCCGTTGCCGATGCGCTCGAGGTTGTAGCTGATACGCATCAAGACGCTGACTTCCCGGGAGATGTCTTCTGAGACCTCGCTTTGGAAAATCCCTGAAAGGTAGCGCAAGATTTCCCGGTGAGCGGTGTTGATGTGTTCTTCAAAGCGTTGCCAGCGCCCGATTTTTTTGGAGTCATTCTGCCAGACCCCCTCCAGGGCGTTGTTCAGGCCGGCCCGAACCACCCGGGACAGGGCGTGGACTTCCTGACGCGCTTCGGCCACGGCTGCCATGGGGGTGTCCTGAAAGCGGTCGCTGAATTCCGGGAGACGAAAGAGATCGTCTTCTTCGGGGTCCCGCTTGGTGAATAACCGGGCTGCGCGCACCAGCCACGGCATGATAGCCAAAAAGAAAAGGGCGTTGGCGACATTGAATATCGTGTGACCGTTGGCAATATACCGTGAAATATTAGCTTTTTCTCCATCGACCACCGCATCGATCGGTCCAGCGCCCAGAAATTCACTGGTGATCCGCACTCCGTCGACGAACCACGGGAAGATCAGGATCATGAGGACGACACCAAGCACGTTAAATAGGGTGTGGGCGTTGGCCACCTGGTGAGCATCGGCATTGCGGGAACCAATGGTCGAAATCTGGGCCGTCAACGTGGTCCCGATATTTTCGCCCAACACAAGGGCCATGGCGGCTGGAAAGCCGATCAGTCCCTGCCAAGCCAGGCTCATGGTCAGGCCGATGGTCGCCGAGGAGGATTGGACGATGATCGTTAGGACCGTGCCGACGGCGATACAGAGCAGAAGGCCGCCGATGGTACTGGGATCGAACTTGGTAAAAAAATCGATGAAGGCCGGGTCGTCTTTGATCGGGGCCAGCGAGTCCTTCATGACTGTCAAACCGAAAAAGAGCAGGCCAAATCCGAGAATGATTTCTCCAATATAGCGCAAGCGTTTTTTGGTGGCGAAAAATTTGAGTCCCACACCAAGGGCAATGGCAGGCAGGGAAAGACTGGACAGTTTGAAAGCGATCAACTGGGCGGTCAGGGTGGTGCCGATATTGGCCCCAAGGATGACGCCAACGGCTTGATACAGGGTCATCAGCCCAGCGCCGACAAATCCCACCAGCATGACCGTGGTCGCCGAAGACGATTGGATGATTGCCGTGACAATCGCGCCGGTGCAACATCCAACCACACGGTTTGCGGACAAGGTTTTTAAAATGGAGCGAATACGCTGGCCAGCTGTCATCTGCAGGCCGTCGGTCATCATCCGCATACCGAGAAGGAAAAGGCCTAATCCGCCTAATGTGGCTATGCCTACCGATCCTGTGGACATGTCTACCTCTTTAGCCGTTCGCTGTGGTTGGTGACTGGCTTTGTCAATCTGGTCCTGAAATGCTCTGGGGCTCGTCGAAGCGCTTGCACAGGTCTCGATGCCCATTGTCCGGCACGACGATGTGTTGCATTGCAACTCCGCTGCGAGCGCGTCGGTCAGCCCCTGCCGGGGTGCAAAAGCGGACGGACCCCGGCAGGTCCAGCCGAGGTTCACAGACTGGGCAGGGCCAGAGCACCGGAAAAGTCAAAGCCGACCGTGCATTGTTTCAGGTGGCCCACCCATTCTGTGGGAGCCGTGCTACTGATCCCGGCGTTTCGTAACCAGAGTGTAACAAAAAGAAAAGAGGAGACAGGGAAGGTTGGAGAAATTTTTATTTAATTAACTGAAATATAGATATTTATTTTTGGAAGCTGCGTCTCGGTGGAAGGATAAAAAAAAGCCATGACAGCAGTCATGGCTTGATGAATACGGTGTGGTGCCGGGGGAGAGACTCGAACTCTCATGATCCGAAGATCGCGGGATTTTGAGTCCCGTGCGTCTACCAATTTCGCCACCCCGGCGCGAGAAACGTGTCTAAAAAAATGACGCAGGGAGGTCAAGAAAAAATTTTGGGCGCGAGGATCGACACCCTCCAATGGAAGGTGCGCCCGCCCTCCACAGCCACGCGGGAAGACGGGTGGACCCGGTCACGCTGCCAACGGCCGAACCCGGGCATCCCTTGTCTCCGTTGCGACTCTTTGTAATACTTTGCCGTTCGACTGCGTTGGTCTGCCAGCGGGCAACACGCGGCGACCACTTCGGGAGGTGCTCCCGGAGTGCTTTTGGCAACCTCATGGACACAAAACGGTGAGATCACCATGGATACCCCCCATATTCTGCAATTCGATCATGACCATATCTGGCACCCCTACACCTCGATGCGCGCCCCGTTACTGGTGCGCGAGGTCGCTTCGGCCCGTGGTGTGCGGCTGAAGCTTTCTGACGGGACCGAACTTATTGACGGCATGTCCTCCTGGTGGGCGGCCATTCACGGCTACAACAACCCGGTCCTCAATGACGCCCTGACCGAGCAGGTCAAGGACATGGCCCATGTCATGTTCGGCGGCCTGACCCACAAACCGGCGGTTCTCCTGGCCCGCAAGCTCGTCAGTCTGACCCCGGAGGCGTTACAGAAAGTGTTCTTTGCCGATTCCGGCTCAGTGGCTGTGGAAGTGGCCATGAAAATGGCTTTCCAATACTGGCTCGGGCAGGGCCGCAGCGAGAAGACAAAGCTCATGACCATCCAATCGGGGTATCACGGCGATACCTTCGCCGCCATGGCCGTATGCGATCCGATCAACGGCATGCATGAACATTTCGGCGATATCCTGTCCCGTCACTATTTTGCCCCCGCCCCAACGACGCCGTTTGACGGGCAATGGGATGATGCCGACTTTGCCGCCTTCGAAGAAATGTTTTTGGCCCACAAGGAGTCCATAGCCGCAGTCATCCTCGAACCCGTGGTTCAGGGGGCCGGAGGGATGCGGTTCTATCATCCCGAATATCTCAGGCGGGTCAGGCAACTGTGCGATCAGACCGGAATCCTGCTCATCGCCGATGAAATCGCCACCGGATTCGGCCGGACCGGCAAGCTGTTCGGGTGCGATCACGCCGGGATAACGCCGGATATCATGTGTCTGGGCAAGGCCTTGACCGGCGGGTACATGACGCTGGCCGCGACGATGACCACTGAGAATGTGGCCGCCACTATTTCAGAGACCTCGCCCGGAGTATTCATGCACGGGCCGACCTTCATGGGCAACCCACTGGCCTGCAGTGTCGCCGTGGCCAGTCTGAGTCTGCTGCAATGTTCCGGGTGGCAGGAGAAGGTGGAGCGGATTGAAGCCCAATTGCAAGAGGAACTCGAACCCTGCCGCGAACTGGCCGGTGTTGCCGATGTCCGAGTCTTGGGCGCCATTGGTGTTGTCGAATGCCACGAGCCCGTGGCTATGGAATCCATTCAGCGGAGATTCGTGGACAAGGGAGTCTGGATCCGGCCCTTTGGTCGTTTGGTGTACCTCATGCCTCCTTACGTGATCAGCACTTCGGATTTGCGTTCTTTGACCCGGGCTGTTTACGAAGCCCTGCTTGAGGAAGAGCAGGAAGGGAGCAATTGATGTCGAGCCTGTGGCCACAGCGGCTTTTTGTTACCGGTACCGACACCGAGGTGGGCAAGACACTGGTTTGTGCCGCTTTGCTCGCGTCCGAGCCCGCCTTCAGGTATTGGAAGCCGGTTCAAAGCGGTGCGGCAGAGGGAACGGACACAGCCTGGATTCGACAGGCCACTGGCCTTCCTGAAGACCGTTTCTGTCCTGAGCATACGGTCTTGCGCGACCCTGTTTCCCCCCATATCGCTGCAGCACGGGAAGGGAGGACCATCGATCTGGACACGGTCTGCTCCCCGGAGCTTGCCCCGGACACTGGGCTTTTTGTCGAAGGCGCTGGAGGCATTATGGTGCCCTTGAACGAAAAGGCGACCATGCTTGATCTGATGGTCCGTCTGGCTGTACCGGTTCTTGTCGTGGCCCGGCCCGATTTGGGCACGATCAACCACACCCTGCTCAGTATCCAGGTGCTGCGTCAGGCCGGTCTGGGGGTCTGGGGCGTGGTCTTCAGCGGAGAACCGGAGCCGGAGGTGCACCGCAGCGTGAAGCAGTTCGGCCGGCTGGAGCGTGTCGCCAGTCTGCCCTGGGTGGAGGAGTGCACCTTTGAAGCATTGGCCGCGCAGGGAAAGCGTCTGGCCGCAATTTTGCGGGGGCGGACATGAGCCGGCAGCGGATGGTTTTCAAGTGGGCCGAGCGAATTGCCGACGGCGAGCCGCTCGAACAATGGGAATGGGAGCGACTCGTTGCTTGGCCAAAGGAAGCCGTCTGGGATCTTTTGCCTGGGGCAGGGCTGCTTCGGCAGAACTTTTGCGGCACGGCGATCCATCTGTGCACCATCAGCAATGCCAAGTCCGGCGGGTGCACAGAAAATTGCGGGTTTTGTTCCCAGTCCCAAAGCGCCAGCGGGCCTGTGCCGATCTACCCGCTTATCAGTCCCGAAGAAATCGTTTCCGTTGGCGAGTATGCGGCTGCGGGAGGCGTCCACCGTTTTTCTGCTGTGACTGCCGGACGGGGGTTGCCTGTCTCAGAGGTTGAGGCGGTGGCGGCTGGCCTCGGGGCATTGCGGCATTCGGGAATCGAACGCTGCGCCTCGCTGGGGATTGTCAGCGAAAAGGCGTTGTCAGTGCTTCGCGCTGCCGGTGTCAGCCGCTACCACCACAATCTGGAAACGGCTCGGAGTTATTTCCCCCAGGTCTGTACCTCGCATTCTTACGACGAGCGGGTACAGACCATTCAACGGGCTCAGGCGGCAGGGTTTTCGATTTGCAGCGGCGGCATTTTCGGATGTGGTGAAAGCGACGCGCACGTGCTTGAGTTGGGACGGGAACTGGCGAGCTTAGACGCCAGCGCGGTGCCGATCAATTTCTTTGTGCCCATTGAGGGCACCGCGCTGGCGTCGCGTCACAGCCTGACCCCGCTGCGCTGTTTGAAAATCATCGCTTTGCTCCGGTTGCTTTTGCCGGACAAGGAACTCATCGTCTGCGGTGGCCGCGAACACAATCTCCGGGAATTGCACCCATTCATATTTCAAGCCGGCGCCAGCGGCATCATGACCGGCAATTACCTGACAACCAGTGGGCGGACCCTGCCTCAGGACCTGGAACTGCTGGCCGATCTGGGGTTGACGGTTCGGTAGTCTGCTTCCGGCGCCGGGTATTTGGTCAGCAAAGAGGGCAACTTTTCATCCTCCTCGGCGTCCCCAGAGGTACAGGACCCGATACCGGGCTGGGATAGAGTTGTCGCGGGCGAACCGGGAGGCATAATAGCGACAGAAACGTGCTAAGCGATCTTTGCCAAGAAAGGCTTTTCGACCGGGGCTGAATGTGGCCCCGGTTTTTTTATGGCTGCGCAGAAACCCGGTGACAGAACGGTGCCATTGGGTGTGGGTCTGGACACGGCTTTGCCAACTCAGTCCGGGGGTGGCGTCCAGAATATGGCGGTAGGTTGAGGCTGGGAGAAGTGGCTGGAGCGTTCCGAATCCGGTGGCGCGGCTGGAGGCGGCGAGTTCAGGAAGCGTCCCGCGGACAAAAAGGGCCAGCACGAAGGTGCCACCGGGACGGAGCAGGTCCAGGTTGGCCGGCAGGGATCGGTGCGGGGCGGTATACCATTGCAGCGTCGAGGCGCTTACGAGGAGATCGACGCAACCTGAAGGCAGGGGAAGTTGCTCCCCATCGGCCTGGAAGCGGTGTAGGTGAGCGGCAGGCAGATGGGCCAGCATTGCCCTGGAGAGGTCGCAGGCAAGATAGCACCCGACCTGCACGCGGGGCAGAAGGCTGCGGGTGAGCAGCCCCCCTCCGGCGCCTATTTCGAGAGCGGTAGCAAAGGTCTGCTCTTCGGGCACAAGACGGGCGCAGGCCTCGGCGATTTCCTTCTGGACCACAGCGGCCTGGGAATAGGTCGCATGGGCCCTGTCAAAGCAGCGGCGAACCTGTTGTTTCATGGACAATGGCATTGAGAATGGGTTCTGGCACATAATGGCCGGTTTCGGGGCGGCGGACACTGGCGCGCGGCAGGGCGCGCCGGACGCGCTCGGCAGCCTTCGGCGGAACAATGCGGTCTTGTTGGGGCAGGACCAGACAGACATGCCCATGCGGGACACGGTGTTGGTCCGGCGCCTGGGAGCGCAAAAGATAGTCGAGCCCGGCGTACAATGTCTCTGTTTGTGAGGCAGGGCTCTGGCGGACAAGCGCAGCAGTTTGTCTGATACCGCAGTTGCGGTAGAATTGGGCCAGGGTAGCAGCCTGGTTGGCGGCCAGTCCTTGCTGCATGCGCCGGAGAAGCCGCGGCGGAAAGCCGTCTGTGAAGGCCAGGAAGGGCGCGATAAGCACAATGTGTGCAAACAGGGGAAATATCGTGGTGGTGTGTTTCAAAACCATGTGGGCGCCGGTGGACCAGGCCAGCAATAACGGACCGCCGCTGAGTGAGGGAATGATCGTCTCCTCGGGTCCGTCAATAAAGGGCTGCAGAAAATAGACCTCTGAGGCCAGGTCGGGAAAAAGTCCAGGAGGCCCCGCCCAACCGGAGAGAAAAAGCGGTCTGTTCGGGGTCATACAGCCTCCACACCAACGTTGGGTCCCAGGTGATCAGCCAGGGCCTTGAACGCGGTTTGCAACAACGTCCAATCGGCGTGTTCCAGGTCAGCCCGCAAAGAGAGCCGCAATCGGGACTGTCCCCGGGGAACGGTAGGGGGACGGATAGCCGGGACAAAAACCCCTTTTTCCTTGAGAAATGCCTGAGCCGCCTGGGCCTTGTGGCTTGTGTCCAGCATGATGGGAATGATCTGGCTTCGACTGTTGCCAGTATGAAATCCTAGATCCTCCAGGGAGGCTCGCAGTTCAGCCGCTTTGGCCAGCAGCGCCGTTCCCGCTTCCGGGGTGCCGGACACGGACTCGAGGGCGGCTTTGTTGGTTCCCAGGACTGCCGGCGGCAAGGCGGTGGAGTAGATGAAGCTCCGGGCCCTGGTCTGCAGCAGGCGAACAGCCGTCCTGGAGCCGGCAATATACCCTCCCAGGGAGGCGAAAGCCTTGCTCCAGGTTCCCATGTGCAGATCGACTTCGCGTTCCAGCCCAAGGGCATGCGCCAGGCCCCGCCCTTGGCCGAATACGCCGGCGGCATGCGCCTCGTCCACCGCCAGGAGGGCGTTGGCATCATGGCACAGCCCGACCAAGGCCTCCAAGTCGGCGCAATCGCCGTCCATGCTGAAAACCGAATCGGTCACGCAGATGTGTCGCGGGGCCTCGCGGTGGCGGTCCATGAGGAAGGCAAGATGGTCCATATCCCGGTGTCTGAATCGGACATGTTTGGCCCGGGACAACGTTATTCCGTCAATGATCGAGGCGTGATTGAGGCGATCGGAATAGACCACCGTGTGCCGATCGGCAAAGGTGGTCAACAGGGCGAGATTGGCGCTAAAGCCGGATCCAAGAACCACGGCGGCTTCCTGGTCCTTGAAACGGGCCAGGTCTTCTTCCAGTTCCTGGGCGAGACGATTTGTCCCGGTGACCAATCTGGAGGCCCCGCTGGTCGTGCCGTATGTTTGCAGCGCTTCTGTGGCTGCCTGCAGGAGTATGGGATCGCGGGAGAGGCCAAGATAGTTGTTGCTCCCGAGGTTGAGTAACGACCGGCCATCGAGCACGAGGTATTTGTCAGCCCCGTAATCGATATCCGGAATCGATCGTAGCTGGTTTTCTGTCTCCAGAGCCTGGAGTTGGTCCTGGAAAAATTGATGGTGGTCATGTGCCATGAGCAAATCCAGCAGAAAGTGGTCTCTATCGGTGCTCCAGAGTTGGCCGCCGGCATGGCAGCGGTTCTGGACGACAAGGCGATGGGGTCACGCGGTCCGTAAAAAATGGCGTAGAGCAAATTCTTCCTTGACAAGGTATAAATGTAAAGCTAATTTCTTCAGTTCGCGACGCGGGGTGGAGCAGTATGGTAGCTCGTCGGGCTCATAACCCGAAGGTCGTCGGTTCAAATCCGGCCCCCGCTACCACAAAAAATCCAAGAGGTTAGGTGATGCACCTAGCCTCTTTTTTTGTATCTTGCAGCTACGCCAGCCGTTTTTGCCCTCCGCTCGATATGTCCCCGGCGTGGTCTGCCCGTCGACCGGACTTGAGTCCTTGCCCCTTTTGCGGGTGCGCCTCGTTTCCGGCTCACTGTTTCCAAAGGAATTGTCATGGAAACCGCTCTTGCCTGTCGATCCTGTTTTGAGCGTCAAATCGACTCGTTAGCCGACCATCTCCTTCCGCACGATGCGATGCAACGCGATCGGCTGCGGCAGGTCTGTCTAGCGGCGCTGGCCGACAGCGTCTCTTCCTCCCCGCCTCCAGAAACAGCCGCCCGGATTTACGCCGCCGCCGCAGATTTTTCAGGGTGCGCCGACCCTTTTGCCGCGCACAAGCGCGCAGCCAATGCCAAGGCCCTGACCCTGCTGCCTGAACTGCGGCGCCGCGTTGAAAAGGCGGAGGATCCCCTGCTGACCTGCCTGCGTGTGTCCATTATCGCCAATTATAATGATGTCGGGGTCGCCAGGACCTTTGACTGGGAATCCGCGCTTCTAGAAGAACGCGAACAGGAACAGTTTCCCGGTCTTCCTGTCCTGCGCACATGTCTGGAAAGCGGCCCTCGAAAGATCTGCATTCTCGGTGACAATGCCGGCGAGATAGCTGTGGATATCCTGCTCGTCGAGCACCTCCAAGCCCTGGGGCACGAGGTGGTTTATGCCGTGCGGGACCGGCCGATTCTTAATGACGCTACCCTGGAAGACGCCAAAGCGGTGGGACTGGACACGGTCTGCCGGGTGGTCTCGAGCGGCGTTGACAGTCCAGGGACACTGCTCCACCGCTGTTCAGCCGGCTTTCTCCAGGAATTGGAGCAGGCTGAAATTGTTGTGAGCAAAGGGCAAGGAAATTTTGAAGCCTTGCATGGCCGCCTGTCCGGCGTCTTTTTTGCCTTCAAGGTCAAATGTCCTGTTGTGGCGGATTTGGCGGGTCTGCCGGAGCAGACATCAGTGTTCGTCTTCTCCGAAGCTGCATCGTAACTGCCTGTTGGAACATTTCGTATACCGCAGGTCGCTTAAAAGTCCCAAGGGACGGCGCAAAAACGTTCAAGGGCGCAGTGTAGGTATTCGTCCGGAAGAGTTTGAACGTTTGCAGTTTTGCTGGCATTGGGATTTTTAACGACCATGTACATGGGACTGCACGCACAGCGGCCAGCTGTATTGCGCGCCGAATCCCACTTCTGCCACCCGTGACCGGTTGCGAATGCCACAGCAGGTCAATCTCCTGCTCTCGATTTCCGGACGCGAGCCTGAACGCACCGCAAGCCGAAGTAGGTCCTGGAGATGGATGGATTGCCGATCGATGCCATACGCGAATCCTTTCAAGAGGGATTGCACAAGGGACGGCTGGTGGTCCAGGCCCCGACCGGGAGCGGGAAATCCACCCGGTTGCCGCTTTGGCTGACAAAGGCCGGTCGGGTCCTGGTCGTTGAGCCCCGTCGCATGGCCTGCCGGGCGTTGGCCGCCCATGTCGCCAGCTTGAAAGGGACCTCCTTGGGTCAGGAAGTGGGGTACGCCATCCGCTTTGCTCAATGTTGTTCTGAGAAGACGCGCATTGTGTTCGCCACCCCGGGCATCGCCCTGCGGTGGTATGCCGAGGACGGTTTGCACTCCTTTGACGCCGTTTTTCTCGATGAATTCCATGAACGGCGCTGGGATACGGATTTTTTGGCCGCCGTACTGCGCTCCGGGGAGCACTGTCTGGTGCTGGCTTCGGCAACGGTGGATGGCCCTGAACTGGCGACGTATCTGGACGGGGGCCTGCTCCATGCCGAAGGACGCAGTCATCCCGTCACGACGACATATACCGAGGAGCACCGCCTCCCCTCGCTTCAGGGACTCAATGAGCGCATCGTTCGTGCGGTTCGCACGGGGCTGGTTCAGGAAGACGAAGGGGATATCCTTGTTTTTCTCCCTGGCAAAGGGGAAATCCGTGACGCCCAGGCCGCCTTGCGTCAAGGCAATCTTGGAGTCCCGGTGGTTCCGTTGCATGCCGGCACTGCTGCTGCAGAGCAAGATGGCGTGTTGCAGCCCAGCCAGCATCGGCGGATTATCCTGGCCACGAACGTCGCAGAGACCTCTCTGACCCTGCCGGGCGTGCGGGTCGTTGTCGATTCGGGGCTCGAACGCCGGACCCAACGCTATGGAGGACGGACTGTTCTTGCCCTGCAGGCCATTTCGCAAGCCGCTGCGGATCAGCGCGCCGGTCGAGCCGGAAGACTCGGCCCGGGACAATGTTTTCGTCTCTGGGGGCGGCAGGCCCGACTCAAGGATTTTACTGCTCCTGAAATCCAGCGAGAGGACTTGACGGAGCTTGTTCTCGCCAGCCACGCCTGCGGGAGCCCTCCAGAAACCCTCGAGTTCCCGACTTCTCTGCCCTCGGAGCCGTTCGAAACGGCTCGACAGCGCGCCAGGGCAATGGGGGGCATCGACAGTTCCGGCCAATTGACCCCGCATGGACAGGCGTTGTTCACCCTCCCTCTGGATCCCTTCTTCGCCCACCTTGTTGCTGTGGTTGACGATGCGGCCCTGCGGCGGGCCAGTATTGACATTGCGGCGGCGCTTGAAGCACCCGGCGGTCTTTTGCCTGCGCAGCAGACCGCCGAAGGACGCGAGGCCCTGGCCCGCTTCGCTCCGGAACCGTGTGATGCCTGGACGCTTTTGCGCCTCATGCGCCACGATCCTCCGTCTGAGGTGTTCTGCAAATATAATGATCTCGCCGCGGCCCGGGAGACAGCGCGCCGTATTCGTCACCATCTGGACCTGCCCACGAATGTGGAGGCTGAGGCGCTGCCCGTACGCAGCGAATGGCTTTTGGCCATGTTGCGCAATGCACCGGAGGCCGCCTTTATTCGTCGTGGGCAGATCAAACGGCGTGAAGCCCTGGTCAATGGACAGGGCTTCGAACTCACGGCGAGCAACAGTTCCCGCTTTGCTGACCCGGCCGAAGCCGCCCTTGTCCTGGCCATCCACAGCTTGCCCGGCACCAAGGGAACACAGCAGTCATGCAGCCGGGGAACATGTCTGGCGCCGCTTCCTCTTGCGTTGTTGCGTCAAGCCGGAATCGGCACCGAGGTCCCGGGGCAGCCGGCTTGGGAGGACGGGCGCGTCAGTGTGCTGTACAGGCACGAATTTGCCGGGCGCGTGTTAGAGGAGACGAGGCGGTATCCGGAGGGCAGTCTCTTACGGCAAGCGGTGGCGCACCTCTTGTGCGCCGGACAACTCTGGCGCGAGTCAGGAAAGCGTCTGCTGGAAGACATTCAGGCCTGGAATTTGTACTGTGCTTTGGGCAAAAGCCAGGGAGACGCTGTTGTCCCTGAGCAATGGGTGGAACACGAACTTGAGACCTTGGGGCTTGAAGCCCAGGAGGATCTGGCGGTGCTCGCGCCACAGGATCTGGTTTTTGAAGGGATTCCCTCCTGGGAGCGGGCGGGTTTTGACCGCCGGTACCCCCGTCTTTTAGACCTTGAAGGCATGCGCATCAGTATTGATTATGATGTCGCGCATTCGCGGATTACCCTGGAAAAGATCCACGGACCGCGAAAGACCCCTCCGACCCGGCGGGAACTGCCGCCGTGGGGGCGGAATTGGACGGTGCGGTTTCGCGCAGCAAGCAAAGTGGTGCTTGTCTAACCGGCTTGAGGCAATTCTCTGCCGGTGAAGCGCTGTCCCTGATTCCGTATTTGTCTTTTCACGCAAATTGGTCCATTGTCACAACGTACAAATGCGAGCTTTTCCAGTATGGAAATGGCGCAACGAGGAATCGTCATTTCGCCTGTTCAACCGGCCCGATAGCTCACGGCCACAACCCTGACAAGGAGTCCTTATGCCCAGAGGGACGTTCAGTCACAATTACGATCCGGACCGGCTTCGCCGCCTGATCCAGGAGGGCAAAACCGCTCGAGAAATCATGAAGGAAATGAAAATTTCCAAGTATACCCTGCATGAGCAGGTGCTGATGCTGCAGCGCAGAGACAAACAGATTTATGAGATCCCTGGCCTGTTGGAGGCGCCGTGTCCAGAAATCAGCAAATGGAAACGGTACAAAAAGCAGGGTGTCATTTTTTCTGAAAAAATGCTCGAGGCGAGCGGCTTCAAACCCGGGACCGCCTTTGAAATGATCGTTGAAGAGGACCGAATCATTCTTAAGAAAATTGATTCCAACGGCTAGGCAGTCGTGAACATGTCTGATGTCGGGAAAGGGTGACGTGGCCTTTCCTCTGGTTGTCATCTGTAACGTGGAGGCGATGCATGAGCGAGGATCTGCGAACAACGTCACGGCGCACGACGGCGACGTGGCAGAATCTGGAAAACAAGATACTGAAATACGATATACATCCATGGGTGTTTTTCGGCGGCGGGGCGGTTATCATCCTCGGCGTGGCTTTGACCTTGATTGCAGGCGAGACGGCCTCGACCTTATTCAGTTCCGTGCAGACCTGGATTGCCACATATACCGGTTTCTTTTTCGTGCTGGTCATGAACGTGGTCCTGGTCTTCTGCTTTTTCCTCTTATTCACCAAAATGGCGTCGATGCGCATCGGCGGAGAGGACGCTGAGCCGGAATTCTCCACCATGGGGTGGTTCGCCATGCTTTTTAGTGCTGGAATGGGTATCGGGATCCTTTTCTACGGGGTGGCCGAACCCATGTTCCACTATGTGGCCAATCCCCTCTCAGAACCCGGTTCTCCTGAAGCGGCGCGCATGGCCATGGAATTGACCTTCCTGCATTGGGGCCTGCACCCTTGGGGTATTTATGCCCTTGTCGGCCTCGGCCTCGCCTTCTTCGGCTTTTCCGAAGGACTACCGCTTTCCATCCGTAATATTTTCTATCCCCTGCTTGGCGACAAAATTTACGGCCCCATCGGTAATTTGATCGATGTCTTGGCCACGGTGGCAACGCTGTATGGGGTGGCGACTTCCCTGGGGCTCGGGGTCCAACAGGTCAATGCCGGACTGGCCCATTTGTTTGGCATTCCGCAAAATCCCTGGGTTCAATGCGGCTTGATTGCCTTGATCACCGCCATTGCGACCTGGTCCGTCGTTCGCGGCCTGGACGCGGGCATCAAATTTTTGAGTGAATTGAACATGGCCGCCGCCGGGTTGCTGATGCTCTTTGTCCTCTTGTTGGGGCCGACCCAATTTATCCTTAACGGTATTTTGGAGAATATTGGGAATTATATTCAGGATTTTGCGCATCTTGCCACCTGGAACGAGACCTACACCAACGGCGAATGGCAAAACGGCTGGACGGTTTTTTACTGGGGCTGGTGGATCGCCTGGTCTCCGTTTGTGGGCATGTTCATCGCCCGGGTTTCCTATGGCCGGACCATCCGGGAATACCTGCTCGGCGTTCTGCTTGTTCCCGTCGCTGTGACCTTTGTCTGGATGACCGTGTTCGGCAACAGTGCTTTGTTCATCGAGCATTTCGGGGCTGGGGGACTGGCCAAGGCGGTACAGGAGAACATTCCTGTCTCCTTGTTTGTCTTTTTGGAACATTTTCCCTTGTCTATGCTGACCTCCCTTTTGGCAGTCGTTGTCGTCATCACGTTTTTTGTGACCTCCTCTGACTCCGGGTCCATGGTCATTGACATCATCACCGCCGGAGGTAACCCGGATCCGCCGACTCCGCAGCGCCTGTTCTGGGCCGTTTTGGAAGGCGTTGTCGCTGCGGTCCTGTTGCTCGGCGGCGGCCTGGTCGCCCTGCAGACAGCCGCCATCACAACCGGGTTGCCGTTTGCGGTGGTCATATTGATGATGTGCTGGGCCGTGTATCGCGGTCTGCATGACCATTGGATGCGCTACTACGACTAACAGCCACGCCTCGCCAAGAGACGTGTTTTTTTGATCCAACCTTGGAGGTACGCAGTGTTGAAACTTCGCAATCTGTCTGTGTGCAGTCTTGTACTGACCTTATTGGTTGTGGCCGGCGTGGCCCGGACAAGCTCTGCCGGGCACGAAACACCGGTGACCTTGGCGTATGTCGAGTGGTCTTCAGAGGTGGCGAGCACGAATCTGGTCAAAGCAGTTATTCAGGAGAAACTCGACCGCCCGTGCCGCATTGTGGCCATGTCGGCCGATGAGATGTGGCGGGCTGTGGCCCAGGGATCTGTGGACGGCATGGTATCGGCTTGGCTTCCGGGAACACAGAGCGAATATTTGCAACGCTATGAAGGCCAGGTCATTGATCTGGGACCGAACCTGGAGGGAACCCGGATCGGTCTGGTCGTTCCCAAGGTGACCACCGGCCGACAGACAGCCGGCAGTGGTCTCGAGAACGAACCTTACATCCCTGTGACCTCTATCGCCGAGTTGCCGGAGTATGCAGACAAATTCGACGGCAAGATCATCGGCATTGATCCGGAAGCCGGGATCATGCACCGGACCGAGGAAGCGTTGCGCGCCTATGGGCTGCACAATTATACCCTGGTCTCCGGCAGTGAAGTGGCCATGACCGCTGAACTGGCCGATGCCATCCGCAAACGGCAGTGGGTGGTGGTTACCGGCTGGGAACCGCATTGGATGTTCGCCCGCTGGCGCTTGGCCTTCCTCGACGACCCCAAAGAAGTCTTTGGCGGACGGGAAGCGATCCATACCGTTGTTCGCTCGGACTTGCGGGAGGATATGCCGGACGTCTACAGGTTTTTGGACAACTTCCAATGGACATCAGAGGATATGGAACAACTCATGCTCTGGATAGAAGAGCGAAAGGGCGTTTACCCATATGAAAGCGCCCGCCGCTGGATCCGGTACCATAAGGATCAGGTGGCCTCATGGCTGCCGTGATTCAGACCTTGTGTCACTCGGGGCCCTGTGGCCGTTTCGATTGCACAAATTGACCATCAAAAAAGCGGAGAGACCACATTGGTCTCTCCGCTTTTTTGATGGCTTCGTCTCGAGCAGCCCGGAAATCCTCACCCACTGCAATAGATCACGACAAGGGTATTGGGCACAGACCGCAGGGGAAGGTGCTTGTCGACAAGGGGGAGAAGCGCACAAAAAGGGGTGTGCTTCGCCTTAGCCGAAGATGCACCGGGCCAGCCATTTGAGGCGTCCCGTCAGGGCCGAATCCCGCTTTTGGATGGGATCAGGCAGAGCCGTGGCGGCCAGGGCCGGGCGGTGAGCAAGGATCAATTGGCCCGCCATTTCCGTGGCTTCTCCGGTAAGATCTTGGCATTGCAGGAAATGGGCTTTGTTATCCTCCTTGACCGATTTGGTCAGGACCCGGCAGCAGGTGCTGCGATGGGCGGTTTTGAATTGATCGTGGAAGGCATTGACGACCCGTCGGATTTCCGCCCGGTGTTTGTGAGGCGCATCGCCTCCGAGGATCAGTCCGATGCCGAGAACTCCCCCGCTCACTGCGCCGCAGAGACAGCCGCTGCCTCCAAGACCGATAGTCATGCCCGCGGTCAGGCCGACTGCCTGCTCGCGGCTCAAACCCCCTTCAAATCCCTCGTTCAGTGCAACCAGCACTGCTTCGGTGCATAAAAGCTGTTTGGTGGCGTAGAGGTTTTCAGCTCGCTGCCGGATCGGTGTCAGGAGAGCAGAGTTTTCGGACATAGTTTGCGGCTCCGGTCAAATCGTGCGCAAGAGCGAGGCATTGACGATTGGCATAGCTATTCCACAGACCCGATGGGGAAGTCCGCGCCTTTCCAGGCAAAAATGCCCCCGGGGTAGCGGTAAACATTGGTGTAGCCCAATTTGACTGCCCAATTGGCACCGCTGTGGCTTCGGGCGCATTTAACGAAACCGCAGTAGACGACGATCAATTTGTCTTTATCCGGGCCAAGGAGTTGTTGGAAGTCTTGCTTGGTTTTGCCCGCGGTTTGCTCGCTATCCCACTGGGGCATATCCCCTTTGGGGAAAAGAAATTGTTCGGCCCCGGGAACGTGCTGTTTGGCGTAGCTTGCCTCAAAGGGCATGGTGTCGATAATGAGCATCTCCTTGCCATTGTCAATCCATTGCTTGAGCGTCGCGGTGTCCACGAGTTCGTAGCCACCCCGTTTGGTGTCGCGGACCAGTTTGACGGCTGCCTTCTCGGTCTCAAGTTCTTCCTCGAATTTACTTCCGAACAGAGCAGTAGCGGGGTTGGCAAAGGCCAAAAGAACACAACCGGTGAGCAAGAGGACCATCAGGGTTTTCAGGTTGGGCATGAATTTCATCTCCTTCGTTTCTTTATTATTCAGGGCACGGAAACGTTGTCCTCAGAGTGAGGATGAACCGGAATCACGCAGGGAAATCAATCTGTGCCCAAACGGCACGCGACTGGAAATAGCCTGCATACCGTTGAGCTGGCGCCAGATGTAGAGATAGCCAGCCATGACCAGCATGCCCAGGTCGCGATACAGAGACGAGCGCAAATGGCCGAAGGCCTCTGCCTCGGGATCGCCCGGTCCGTAGCAACCGCAATCGATATCCAGACCAAGATGGATGCCGTAGGCCAAAACCAGAATGAAAACGACTGTGAGCAGAGTCAGGGTGGTCAGACTGCCCCGGAAATCGAAAAGCAGACCGATACCGGCGAGGATTTCGAGAAGGGGCAAACCGATGGCCACCACAGGAAGCAGGAAAGATGGGATCAGTCCAAAAGCATCGATGGTGGTCGCAAAAACGGCGGGATCGGCGAGCTTGAGTCCCCCGGCTATGATAAACATCACCGCGAAAGCCAGCCGGACGATTCTATACGCCCAGGCCGATGTGGCCAGAAAACGTGGGAGCGGGACCATGGGGTTCCCCCTGGAGGCGGGTTTATCTTCCGAAGTGGCGTGTCAAGCCGGGGCCGGCTTTTGCCTTGCATCCTCATGTGCTTTGTACGAAGTGCAGGCAAGGGGGGCAAATACAACGTTTAGATGGCTTGAATAGCTAAGGATAGATTGTATCTATACAAGACCGCACTCCGGGCCAATGAAGCTTGCAGGGGCCAGCGATGGTGTGTTTGGGAAGGGCAGAGCCGGTCTTCCGGGGCAGGGGAATACCTGGCAGCGAGCAGGCTGGAGAACATTTCCCAGTGGCAGACAGCTGCTGTGCCTTCAATCTCCTACGAACGAATACCTACGCTGCGACCTTGAATGTTTTGTCGCCATGCCCTCGGGATTTTGGAACGGCCAGCGCTATACGCAATTTTTCCATAATCAGTTAGGGCCAGAGCAGGCCGAGGCCAAGATACGCCAGGAGAACCCCGAAGGCGCGATCGACCCAGAGATGAGCAAAGAGGTAGAAGCCGCGAAACCGGTCTGAGGCCGCAACGCGGGCGAGAAAGAGGAACCACAGGGTTACGGCGAGGACAATTTCCAGTCCGTAGATCCAATGGACCCCAAACGAGGCCCCGGCAGTGATATAGTTGGAGAAGACACTGATAAAAAACAGGGCTGCCTTCGGGTTGAGCAGATTGCACAAAAAGCCCTCCCAAAATCCGGCGCGGACCGTGGAGGCGGCTCCGCTTTCGCGGGGCTGCTGCCGGCGCAGCCCCGCTGGGGCCTTCGTTTCCGGAGCAACAGAACTGCGCAGTGTCTGAAAGGCCAACCACAACAGGTAGGCGCCGCCGGCCGTCTGAACAGTCTGAAAAAGGGCTGGAGAGCGTTGTAACAGCAATGCCAGTCCAAAGACAGAATAGGCCACGTGGACAAGCAGTCCGCAGCCGATACCCAGGGCTGTGGCACGTCCTTTGGCCCGTCCGCCCTGCAGGGCATTTTTGAGCACCAGGAAAAAATCGGGTCCTGGGGCCATACCCACAAGAAGTCCGAGACCGAAGATTTCTAGGAACACGGGGCGCCCTTGTGGATCCAGATCAGACCTGCTTGGCGTCCACAGGTGCGCTCGCGGCGGTAGGAAAAAAAGAAGGACGGCAGGCTGAAGGTGCACAGGTCGAGCCGGAAAATGTGCTCGCGGCGCAAACCGGCGGAGCACAATTGGTCCTCTGTCATACGCCACAAATCCACGGTTTTTCGCCCGGAGTCGTAATAGGACGCAAATTCAGGGCCCCATTCGCGATCAAAATGGACGAATTCACTGCATCCAGGGCCTAGACTGGGACCACGTACGGCCAGGACCTCTTCCGGAGCGAGATCGTAGGTGGCACAAAACCTGGCGAGGCCCGTGGCCGGAAAATTCGCTCTGTTGCCGCGCCAGCCGACATGCAGCGCCGCCACCGCCTGCCCAGAAGTATGGGCCAGCAGGACGGGCTGGCAATCCGCGGTCTTGATGCACAGCGCCCTGCCGGGAGCGGTCGTTATCAGCCCGTCGGCCTCCACGTCCGGAGCAAGGGGGCCGTCAACGCTCAGAAGCGCAGTCCCGTGGACCTGCTTGGCCTCGGTCAACTCGTCGAAGCCGCATCGAGCTCGGAGCGCCAGCCGGTTTGCCTGGACCCGCTCCCGGGTGTCCGCGACGTCGAACGAGATATTGCCCTGGGAAAAGGGCCCTTCGCTGGAGCCGCCTATCCGGGTGGTAAAGGCCGCTCGCACCATGGGCAGACTGGGAAAGGCAAACGGGATGATTCCCGGCTGGGCGGGATGGCTCACTACAGGGTCGATGTGCATGAAAAACTTCCTTGGCGGTACGGTGGAATCTCCCAAAGAGGAACGACAGCCCGATCTGACGGTCGCAGTCAGTGCTGTGGGGTCCAGAAACTCCCGGCTTCGGTCACAATGCAGTCCACGGGGATATCCCACGGCTCGCTGGGCAGGGCGGGCACCACCTGGAAGGCATAGGCGAGGGCCACAATGAGCATGCCTGTTCGACGGGCACGGCTCAAAAAGCGGTCATAATACCCGCCTCCGTAGCCCAAGCGGACCCCTGAACGATCGACACCGACACAGGGAACAAAGGCCACGTCTATGGGGAACAGTCCCGGAGGGCGGCAGAGATGTTCCTTGGGCTCGGGAATGTTCTGAAAGCCGGGCTGCAGTTCGTCGACTGTGCGGACACAGGCCAGGTCCATTTCGCCGCGTTCGCATTGCCTGCAACGCGGCAGGAGAACGGATCGCTCCGATTTCCATGCGGCTTCAATCAAGGGCCAGGTGTCGACTTCGTTATGAATAGGGGCATACAGCAAAAACGTTTCGCTCCTCTGCCACTGGGGCAGGGCGAAGACGTGGTCCTGGATGCACCGGCTCGCGCTCACGACCTCATCTGGTGCGAGGTCTCGGCGTTGGCGCATAAGGGCTCGGCGCAACCGTGATTTGTCGTCTTGCTGAAGCGGAGTGGATGGCATGGCAAAAGAGTGCCCCAAAGCAGCCTCTGGAGCAACCCCCTGGAACTGCTTGGCAAGCCTGAGGCTCTTTAGTATCTCCCTTGCATCGGAAGAACACAATGTACCCTCGGCGGAGCACTGCCAAGGAGAAAAGGTATGCAGACATCGTTGCCGTTTTGGATTGTCGTGGGGGATATCCACGAGCAGACCGCCAATATCCACAGGATTCCTCACATAGGTGAGGCTGCCGGGCTTATCGTCAGCGGGGATATTACCAATGCCGGACGGGTGGCCAAGGCCACGGAAGTCCTCGAGGAACTCCACCGGGTCAATCCCAACCTGTACGCCCAGATCGGGAATATGGATTTTCCCGAGGTGACGGGTTTTTTGGAGCAGCGGGGATGGAATATCCACGCCAGGGGGGTGGAGCTCGATGAGGATGTCGGTCTCATGGGGGTTGGCTATTCCAATGCGACCCCGTTCGGGACCCCCGCTGAAGTCGGGGAACACGAACTTCATATGTGGCTGGATGTGGCCTACGCAGATATCAAGGATCTCGCGCACCATATAGTGGTCTGCCATACTCCGCCCTACGGCACCCGTTCAGATGCCCTGGCAGACGGGACCCATGTAGGGAGCCATTCGGTCCGCCGTTTTCTGGAGGCGGCCCAGCCGGATGTCTGTGTCACCGGCCATATCCACGAGGCGGTCTCACAGGATTATCTGGGTCGGACTTTGATTCTCAATCCCGGTATGCTTGCTGCGGGCGGATATGTCCTGCTGCAGCGGACGGCTGAGGGGATCCACGCGGAACTGCGTTCGGTGAGGGAGGAGTGATGCGGCTGTATTCATGGAATGTGAACGGGTTTCGGGCCGTGGTCCAGAAAGGGTTCTGGGATTGGTTTGCACAGTGTGATGGCGATGTGATTTGCCTGCAGGAAACCAAGGCCACTTTGGATCAGGTTCCGGAGAAGCACCAGCACGTCAACACCCATCAAATCATATGGAACGGAGCAACCGTTAAAAAAGGCTATTCAGGTGTGGCCTGCTTTGCCCGCACGCCCCCAGTACACTGGTCCCGGGGACTGCCCGACATGCAGTATCAGGGAGAGGGGCGGACCCTGCTTTTGGAGTACCGTGATTTTTATCTCTTGAACATCTATTTTCCCAACGGCCAGATGAGTCAGGAACGGTTGGACTATAAAATGGGATTCTACGACGCCTTTTTTGACTATGCCGAACACCTCCGCCAGACCAAGCCGGTTATTGTCTGTGGTGATTTAAACACCGCGCATACGGAAATCGACCTCAAAAACCCGAAAGCCAATGCGGATCGCTCGGGCTTTCTCCCTGAAGAGCGGGCCTGGATCGATACATTTATCAGTCATGGATACCACGACACCTTCCGCATGTTCACCTCGGAAGGGGGGCATTATTCGTGGTGGACCTACCGCTTCAACGCCCGGGCCCGGAATGCCGGGTGGCGTATCGATTATTTCTTTGTCAGCGACGAACTTACAGGCCGTGTCCGGAATGCCTGGATCGAAGACACCGTATACGGGTCCGATCATTGCCCGATAGGTCTTGAAATAGATGCCCAGTAGACCGGTTTCCCGTTTTCGGTGGCCCTATTGCCTTCGCCCCGCCTTTGCAGTACTTCCCGGCCAGGGCCCGATGCGGCCCTGCTTGACCGCCAGGTTGGCGACGACCTGATCTGTGTTCCAGATGCATCAAGGAGCGCGTTAATGGCCTCTCTCTCCAAACTTCCCCTGTCTTCCGGGCCCCGCTCGGCGGCTGTCACGTGGGATCTGCTCAGTTCTCTCACCGGGGGAGCTCTGGCCGTGTACATCGTGGCCCATATGGCCCTGGTGGGGAGTGTCCTTCTTGGCGTTGGCGTGTACGACACCATGGCTGAGGCCCTTGAGTCTTCCGGGGTGGCGCAAATCGACGGTCCTCTTGTCTTCGCGGTCTTTCTTGTGCATTTCCTGGCCGCCGGCCGGAAAGTCCCTTTGCGCTGGACGGAACATACGCTCGTGTGGCGGCAAACCCGGATGCTGCGCCATAGCGAGACTTGGCTCTGGCTGGGCCAAGCCCTGACCGGGATGGTCCTTCTCTTGCTCGGGGGTATCCATATGTGGTCGGTATTGACTGATCTGCCCATTACCGCCGCCAAGAGCAGTGAACGGATCGCCCATCCGGCCTGGTTTGTGTTCTATGTCCTTTTGATTTGTGCCGTCACCGGCCATGCCTTTGTCGGCCTGTACCGTTCAGGAATCAAATGGGGCGCTGTCGTTCGCCGCAAACGTGCCACCGCCCGCCGTTTTTTCCTGGCCGGCGCTGGCGTACTGGGATTGCTGGGCCTGATAACCCTGGTCCGTTTTCTTTATGTCTAGCTGCCTGATGAAAAAATCCGTATACCGCAGGTCGTACAAAAATCCCAAGGGACGGCGACAAAGTTCAAGGTCGCAATGTACGTATCCGTAGGTCCACGTTTGAACGTATTGCAGCTGTCTGCCATTGGGAGATTTTCAGCGGCCTGCTAGCCTGGATCCGTGAACTGGTTCCAGGACCGTTTCCCCTATCTTGGAAATGTGCGATGGCGTTGTGTTCACTGCCTCAGTTGCTGGCGGCAATACGCGGGCACACGCTGGCAGGCTTCGGCGCTGCGTCATTGTGGCTGCTGGTGGTGTGGAAAACCGTCTGGACGGCCCGGGTTCCGGCCCGGTCCTCTTTTTTGTGAGAGCGCGCAAACCCGAGGTCAAACCGTATCATGGAAACCATTTATACCGATCTGTTGAGCATCGGCGCCGGTCTGGCCGGGGAGCGGGTGGCCATTGAGGCTGCGCAGGCCGGGTTCACCACTATCTGTCTGAGCCTTGTTCCCCCTCGCCGTTCTCATTCCTCGGCCGCGCAGGGAGGGATGCAGGCGGCCCTGGGCAATTGCGCCATGGGCGAGGGGGACTGCCCGGATATCCATTTCACGGACACGGTCAAGGGTTCGGATTGGGGATGCGACCAGGAGGTCGCCCGGATGTTTGTCGAACACGCTCCAGTGGTCATGCGCGAACTGGCCCATTGGGGAGTGCCATGGAATCGGGTTGTGCCTGGTCCCTCGACCTATTTCAAAGGCGGCGAACAATTCGAGAAAGTCGAACCAGAGGCAAGACAAGGACTGATCACCGCCCGCAGTTTCGGAGGCACCGCGAAATGGCGGACCTGTTATACCAGCGATGGGACCGGTCACGCCGTCTTGTACACCATGGACAACCGGGCGGTGCAACTCGGAGTCGAGGTCCACGACCGCACTGAGGCCCTGGCGCTCATCCATGATGGCGAACGGTGTATGGGAGCGGTCGTGCGCTGTCTGCGTACCGGGACACTACGGATCTATTTGGCTCGGGCCACTCTTGTCGCCTCCGGGGGCTACGGCCGGATCTACAAACATTCCACCAACGCTGTTATTTGCGAGGGCGGCGGGCAGGCGCTCACCCTGGACACGGGAGTGGTTCCCCTGGGAAATATGGAAGCCATCCAGTTCCACCCCACAGGCACCGTGCCCACTGATATTCTGGTCACCGAAGGGTGTCGTGGTGACGGGGGAACCCTGCTGGATGTCAACGGCCACCGCTTCATGCCCGACTATGAACCGGAGAAGGCTGAGCTCGCCTCACGCGATGTTGTTTCCCGGCGCATGATCGAGCACATCCGTCGAGGGTATGGCGTACCATCGAGTTACGGAGACCATCTCTGGTTGGATATCCGTCACCTCGGTGAGACCCATATCACCACCAAACTCCGGGAAGTCTACGATATCTGCCGCCATTTTTTGGGAGTGAACCCGGTTCACGCCTGTATTCCGGTTCGGCCGACCCAGCATTACAGCATGGGGGGCATACGGACGGACAAGACGGGCCACGCCTATGGACTGAAAGGGCTATTTGCTGCCGGAGAAGCCGCCTGCTGGGATTTGCATGGCTTTAACCGTCTCGGCGGCAATTCTCTGGCAGAAACCGTTGTGGCCGGAAGTCTTATAGGCAGCGAAATCACCCGGTTTCTCCAGGGAGACCGGGGGCATCTCGTCCCACAGCTCGGCCAGGAGTGTGCGAAACAGGTCCAGCAGCGTATTCGCACTGTGCAAACACGGACCAACGGCGAAAACGTGTTCCAATTGCGCAACGCCATGCAAAACGTGCTCATGGAAAAGGTGGGCATCTTTCGGGAGGAACCCGAATTGCAGGCCGCCCTGGACCGTCTTCTTGAACTCAGTGAGCGCGCCGCTCAGATCGGATTGCGCAACCATGGGGCGGGGGCTTGTCCGGAATTGGCTCTGGCCCTGAGGTTCCCCGGGATGCTCCGGCTGGCCGTGTGTACGACGTATGGCGCCTTGCAGCGCAAGGAAAGCCGCGGCGCCCATGCCAGAGAAGATTATCCGGCCCGCAATGACCGGGAGTGGTGGAATCGGACCCTGGCCACCTGGACTGAAGAGCACGAGCTGCCCTCACTGGAATACGAGCCCGCGACTTCAGCTGTGGAGATCCCCCCTGGTGATCGCGGTTATGGGGGCGGGGAGATCATTTCCGGCGATGATGTCTGTACACCCCGTGATCCGGTCTGACGGCGTGCCCCGGTTGGGGGAGGTGATTGGTAACGAGAACTCCGGCAGCTTTAGGCGAGTCGGAAAATCGCGTCGAGTGGTGCCGCCCTGGGACTGATTGGCGCAAACCGAGGAAATGCGTATGGCCCGCATCCTTCAAATCGATGTCTTTCGGCATAACCCCGCCGATCCTGGGTCTTCGCCTCGGATGCAGACATTTTACGTTGACGAGACCGAGAGCATGACCCTGTTTATCGCTTTGAACCGTATCCGCGAGGAACACGATCCGTCGTTGCAATTCGATTTTTGCTGCCGCGCCGGTGTCTGCGGCTCCTGCGGCATGGTTATCAACGGCCGGCCGGGGCTGGCCTGCCACACCAAAACCCAGGATTTGCCCAAGCAGATTGTTCTGCTGCCACTCCCCGTCTTCCAACTCATCGGGGATTTGTCGGTGGACACCGGGACGTGGTTTCGCGACATGCACGAACGGGTAGAATCCTGGATCCATACTGACAGCGAGTTTGATCCGGAAGCGCTGGAAGAGCCTATGGATAATGCTGTTGCTGAGACCGTCTTTGAATTGGACCGCTGCATTGAATGCGGCTGCTGTATCGCTGCCTGCGCCACAGCGCGGATGCGGCCGGATTTTCTCGGCGCTGCCGGACTCAATCGCATCGCCCGCTTTGTCATGGACCCCCGGGACGAGCGAACAGATGACGCCTTTTATGAATTGATTGGCACCGATGAAGGAATCTTTGGATGTATGGGCCTGCTGGCCTGCGACGACGTCTGTCCCAAAGGGTTGTCGCTACAGACCCAATTGGCGTTTGTGCGCCGTAAGATGGGCTGGACGGGCTTGAAACAGCTCCTGCCGAATTGGAGAAGGGGCAAGCGGAGGGCGCATGCGCGAGATCGCGGCTGAGGAAATCACGACCCGGGTGGCGGAAATGGTCGTTCGGGCCAATCGGCATCTGCCTCCGGACGTCCTGGAGGCTTTGGAAGGGGGATTGGCTTTGGAGAGCAGCCCGTCCGGGCGGGAAGTGTTGAGCCAATTGCGTGAAAACGCCCGAGTGGCTGCCGAAACCGGGCTTCCCCTGTGTCAGGATACTGGGGCGGCGGTCTTTTTTGTCTCCCTGGGCCAGGAGTGTCGGGTAGTCGAAGGCAGTTTGCCGCGAGCGATCAACGACGGGGTCGCCCAAGGGTACGCCCGGGGCTATTTGCGGACTTCCATGTGCCATCCGCTGACCCGGCGCAATACCGGCGACAACACGCCGGCCATTATCCATACAGAAATCGTTCCGGGCGATGGGTTGCATATCGCCTTTATGGCCAAGGGGGGCGGCAGTGAGAACATGTCCCGTTGTACCATGCTCACGCCTGCGGATGGCTGGGAAGGGATCAAATCGTTTGTGCTCGACAGGGTGGCTGAGGCCGGGCCGAATCCCTGCCCGCCTATCATTGTCGGTGTCGGCGTCGGCGGGACTTTTGACTGGGCGCCTGTGCTGGCCAAGAAGGCGTTATTGCGCCCTCTGGACGCCCCGAACCCTGATCCCGAGCTGGCCGCCAGGGAGGAAGAGCTCTTAGAAGCGGTGAACGGACTCGGGGTCGGTCCCATGGGGCTGGGGGGCAGCATTACCGCCTTGGGGGTCCGCTTGGCCATGGCTCCCTGCCATATCGCCAGTCTTCCCCTGGCAGTCAATATCCAATGCCATTCGGCGCGGCATGGGGAGGTTTCCTGGTCATGAGTCCTATTCGATTGACGACGCCCTTGAACAAAGAGGCGGTTCGAGATCTCCGTGTCGGTGATGTGGTCCTGCTGTCCGGGACCCTCTACACCGCCAGGGATGCAGCGCATAAGCGGTTGTGTCAGGCGTTGTCCGAGGGCCAGCCTTCACCGTTCCCCTTGGAGGGCAGTGTCATCTATTATGTCGGACCAACTCCTGCGCCGCCGGGGTTTCCCATCGGCGCGGCCGGCCCGACAACCAGTTATCGTATGGACAGGTATACCCCGGAGTTGATCGGTCGCGGCGTGTTGGCAACGATTGGCAAGGGTCGCCGCAATGAGGCGGTGCGTCAGGCGCTTCAGGACTGCGGGGCCGTCTATTTCGGCGCCACCGGCGGGGCAGGGGCATTGCTGGCCCAGCGCGTGCGCTCGGCCCGGGTTATTGCCTATGACGATCTCGGACCCGAAGCGGTGCGTGAACTGATTGTCGAGGATTTTCCGCTGGTTGTCGTCAACGACGCCCACGGTGGTGAACTCTACGCGACGCCGCGCAGGCCAGCCGTAACGGGGTGAGCGGGTCTTAGAGCGCCGGTCACACCGGTAAGGAGTTGAGGATGAAAGAGCCTTACGGTGAAGGGTTAGCGCCCCACACCGACCCCGAGTCATGCGTTGACGGCCGTAAGGTCGGCGGCGAAGCGTTGACAGGGGCACGCACGGGCCAGCCATTGAGCTGCGAAATAAAATGGTCCGGGACGCCGACGCTGTTAAGACAAGCGGAAGGCAACACCAAGGATGGCGATATGCGCGAGCCGTCCGAGGGTCCCGCGCAGTCGAAGACCCTGTGCACGTGCGGAAACTCCTTGCGCGGGAACCGGGAGGTCCCGGGAACTCCTTCTCCTGATGGTGGAGATGGACGGTCGGGGAAGGCTGGTGGCCAGAAGCCCGACAAACATGTTTCTGGGAAGTCGGATGGCTGCATAGTACCGGGAAAGCCGTTGAACAAGGGCATGGGAAGCCTGTCTGCGGAGGCGGTGGAGGGAAGGCGGCCAACCAAGGGGAACGCGAGGCAGGCGGTCGCAGTCCGGACACAGAGCCGGACAGCTGCGTCAATCGGACTGCAACGCGTGCGAGATATGGCTCGCAAGGATAAGGATGCACGGTTCACTGCGCTTTTGCACCATGTGAGTATTGATATGCTCGGCCAAAGTTTCCGCGAACTGAAGCGAGAAGCAACTCCGGGCGTTGATGGTCTCACCTGTGCAGAATATGAGGATGGCCTCCGCGAAAGGCTGAAAGAATTGCATGCGAGGGTGCATAGGGGTTCGTATCGAGCACAACCCTCAAAGCGAATCCATATTCCGAAACCCGATGGGCACAAACGTCCAATTGGGATCGCGGCGCTGGAAGACAAGATCGTACAGCACGCAGTTGGAAAGGTGCTTTCAGCTATCTACGAAGAGGATTTTCTCGGCTTTTCCTATGGGTTCCGGCCAAGGCGAGGGGCGCATGACGCCCTGGACGCCCTAAATGTCGGATTGACCCACAGGAAGGTGAGCTGGGTGCTTGATGCGGACATTCAGGGATTCTTTGATACCATCTCCCATGAATGGATGATCCGTTTCCTTGAGCACCGGATTGCCGATCCTCGGATACTTCGCTTGGTGCGCAAATGGCTCCGGGTTGGGGTATCGGAGGACGGTGTATGGTCCCAGACAAGTATGGGCACTCCCCAAGGAGCGGTGATCTCGCCGATTCTGGGGAACATCTATCTCCATTACGTCCTGGACCAATGGGTACACCACAGGCGAAGACACGCCCGTGGTGACATAATCATCGTGCGGTATGCCGATGATTATGTCTTGGGATTCCAGTACCGCCACGAAGCAGAGCGCTTCCTCACTGATCTCAAAGCACGACTAGATCGTTTCGGCCTGTCCCTGCATCCTGAAAAGACCCGGCTTATCGAATTCGGTCGATTTGCTACCGAGAGTCGGCGCAAACGGGGACAGGGCAAACCGGAGACATTCGATTTTCTGGGATTTACCCATATGTGTGGGATAACCAGGATACGAAAGAGGTTCCTCGTGCGCCGCAAGACGGTGAAGAAACGGCTACGGGCGGCACTGAAAAGGGTTAAGACGATTCTACGTAGCCGGATGCATGATCCCATCAACGACGTAGGTGAGTGGCTGCAGCGCGTTTTGCTCGGCTATTATAGATACCACGCTGTTCCGGGAAATCTTGATGCTATGAGAGCCTTCCGTGATGATCTCGTCCGCTATTGGTATAAGGTGCTACGGCGACGGGGCCAGAAGCGGCGAATCAACTGGAGGGGCTACGGTCCGATCGTGAAAAGGTGGATATCCAGACCCAGAGTCATGCATCCGTATCCAAACGAGCGTTTCTACGCTAAATACCCGAGGTAGGAGCCCAGTGCGGTAGTTCCGCACGCTGGGATCTGTGCGGGGGGCCGCCCGAAAGGGCGGTTCCTATCGCGACCGGAGCCAATTGCGTCTTTATCAAGGCCGGCCCTGGTTACCAGGGCCGGCCTTGATTGTTATTGCACCGTGAGCATCTGCGCGAATCGCCGGAAGAAGGGTTTGGCGTCGTTGGGCCCCGGAGCGGCTTCAGGGTGGTATTGCACAGCCATCAGCGGTTTGTGCCGATGCCTGAAACCTTCCAAGGTCTGGTCGTTGAGATTGACGTGGGTGGCGGTGATGTCTTCAAGCATGGAGACATCGGCGCAAAAACCGTGGTTTTGGGAGGAGATTTCAATCACCCCGGTGGTGCTGTCCTGTACCGGATGATTGCAGCCGTGGTGGCCGAATTTGAGTTTGTAGGTGCGTCCACCCAGGGCCAGGGCCAGGAGCTGGTGCCCCAGACAGATGCCACCGATGGGGGTGTCCTGAGCCAGGTCCCGGATAGCCTCGATGGCCTGCTCCACCGGCTCAGGATCGCCGGGGCCGTTGGAGAGGAAAACCCCGTCAACGCCGAGTTCTCTGATTCGGGCCGCGGGGGTGTCCGCAGGGACCACAAGGGGCTGTATCCCCTGGCAGCTCAGTTCTCTGAGGATGTTGTACTTTACTCCAAAGTCATAGACGGCGACCTTGGGACCTGAAGTGGGCCAACGGAGGGAGTCCCAGTCGGTTGCAACCGGGCCGTCGGCAGTCCAGAAAAACGGGCTCCGGCAACTGACGTCGCCGGCCAGATTCAACCCCTGCATGGTCGGGATGGCCCGGGCCTTGTCCACGGCGGTGGCTGGATCATCCGTGGTGGTCATAACGCCGCGCATGGCGCCATTGAGACGGATATGGCGGGTCAGGGCCCGGGTGTCGATCCCTTCGATGCCCATGACTCCCTGCCGGGAAAGATAATTGGGCAGAGTTTCGGTGGCCCGCCAGTTTGAGGGTTCTTTGCAGCATTCCTTGACTATGAAGGCTGCAACCCGGATCCGGTCGGATTCGATGTCCTCCGGATTGATCCCGTAGTTCCCGATGTGCGGGTAGGTCATGCAGACCATCTGGCGGTGATAGGAGGGGTCGGTCAGGATCTCCTGATAGCCGGTCATGCCGGTATTGAAGATGACTTCCCCCGTGGCCTCTCCGTCGCCGGTAAAACTTGTTCCGTGAAAGACGGTGCCGTCTTCCAAAGCTAAAATCGCGCGCATTTATTGACTCTCCTTCAAGATACGTTCCACCCGCTTGATGTCGTCCGGGCAATCCACGCCGTGGCAGCGGCAGGCTGTCTGTACCGTATGGATCGGAATGCCGGCTTCCAGAAAACGGAGTTGTTCCAGGTGTTCTTTTTGTTCCAGGGCGCTGGGCCCCAGGGAGCTGAAATGTTTCAGGCTGAGCAGACGGTAGGCGTACAGGCCGACATGACCGAGATACGCTGGCACGTTGTCCCGGGGATAGGGAATCGGTGCCCGGGAAAAGTATAACGCTCGCCCGTCCGGGGCGGTCACGGCTTTGACCACGTTGGGATCCCGGGCCTCTGTTTCCGCTATAGCTCGGACCAGGGTTCCGACACGGACCGCCGATTGAGTGAAAGGGCGGACCACATCGGAAAGCATGGACGGGTCCAAGGCCGGTTCATCACCCTGGATGTTCACCAGGATGTCTTCTTCGTCAAGCCCCAAATGTTCGGCCGCCTCCAGGACTCGATCAGACCCGCTGGGGTGGTCGGAACGGGTCATGACCACGGGAACTCCTTCGTTCTGAGCGCTGTGCACGATACGCTCGTCATCCGTGGCCAGGACGACCTGGGACAATTCAGGGCAACGGCAGGCCCGGGTATAGACATGCCAGAACATGGGGCGCCCCAGGACAGGGGCCAGGGGTTTGCCCGGAAAGCGGGAGGAAGCGTATCGGGCCGGGATGATTCCGATACAACGAGGCGGCATGGTTATCCCTTTGTTGTGTCCGTCGCCGGTGTGGTCATCTCCAGCAGCAATTGCTGGGCATAGGCGGTGCCGCCTTGCCGGGAGACGATATAGTTCTTGAACCGCGCATATATTTTTTCCCGCTGAGGCGGGCGTTTCATGTTCTGCAGAATTTCGGTGGTCACTTCCTGCCGTGACGTGGCGCAGAAGACCAGTCCGGTCTGACATATTTCAGAGCCAACCCAGGAAAAATTGTCCCAGAACGGCCCGATGACCGGGGTGACCCCCTGGCCCAGTGCCTCCAGGAAGTTCTGTCCCCCCAAAGGTGCCAGACTGCCACCGACAAAGACCGCTCGCGCCAGGGCGTAGGCGGCTTCCAATTCCCCAAGGCGGTCCCACACAATGACCGTCCCCGGGGAGGGGGGCTCGGTCATCTCGCTACGCAGGATCCATGGCAGCCCCAGGGAGTCAAGTCGTCCCTGCCAGGGACCGACACGCTGCAAGTGCCGGGGGAAGAGGGCGATCAGCGCCCGCGGTCGTTTCTCCAGGACCTCGCGCAGCAACAGTTCAATATCTTCCTCCTCCTCGCGGCGCAACGATCCCAGGACCAGAAGCTGGGATTGGGCTTTGAAATACCGGGCCAGGGGATTGTGGACAAACGGGAGCGGGTTTGCGGGCAGACAGGTGTCGAACTTGATGTTCGACATGGTCCGGGAAGCAATGGAGCCAAACACAGTGGCATAGCGGCGGGCATCGGTGTCGCTAATGGGATGCACTGCCGCGGGAGCAGCCGATTGCCAGAGTTTTTGGAGCGCCAGATATTGGGGCAGGGTTCGGCGTCCCATACGGGCGTTCACGATGTGCGCCGGAATGGCTTTCCGGCGGCACTGGGACAACAGACCGGGCCAGAGTTCGGTCTCTAAAAGCAGCACACAGCGGGGGCGCCAGCGCTCGAGGGCCTTGGCCATCAGTAGTGGCAGGTCAAAAGGAAAATAGGCGGTGTGCAGGACCACTGGGCCAGGAACCTGGGTCGAGTCCAGAATCTCGCGCCCTTCTTTGGTGCAGCTGGTAACCAGAATGTGCAACGGCTGCTCAGGGGCAAGGTCGCTTACCAGGGTCTGAGCCAGTCGGGCTTCGCCGACGGAAGCGGCCTGGATCCAGACATCGGCGCGAATGCGGGGAGCGCGAAGCAGCAAACGTTGCCGCCAGCCACAGCGCAGACGCCGGTGGAGGGCCAAAAAGGGGAGAGCGACGAACCAGAGTATGGAATATCCGATCATCCAGGCTGTGGATCGTTTGGCTTCATCTCGCATGGCGGATGTATCTCCTGCCGCTGGAAATCTGTGTAAGGTGGTCATGGGGATTGGGGTTTTCGGAACTGTGTCGTGCCGGTTCTGGCGAAATGCCCGCCGCAGGGGGGTCGGTACCGGGCAATGCTGTTGGCAGCATCCAGGGCGCAGGGCGATAAAATCGCAGGAGCCTGGAGGTTCACGAGAACCGTTTCAGGCCAAGCTGGATGAGTTCCTCCAATAAGCCGTTGAAATCTTGTCCGCGGGCGGCGGCGGCCTGAGGGAGCAAGCTTGTCGGGGTCATGCCGGGTAAGGTGTTGGTCTCCAGCGCAAAGGCCGTCCCGTTGGCGAGAATGAAATCCGTGCGGCTGTAGCCGGTAAGCCCTAAAATCCGATGGGCCTCCAGGGCCGCTTTCTGGATGGCGGCGGTGAGGGTCTCAGACAGGGGGGCAGGGCAGATTTCCCGGGCGGCTTCTGGAGTATATTTGCTGTGGTAATCGAAAAAGGCGGCTTCGTCCCCCGGCTCAATGAGCACCAACGGCAAGGCCTGCTCGCCGACCACGGCACAGGTGACCTCTTTGCCGGTCACAGCCTCTTCCAAAAGCACGGCCGAACTGAACTGGAGCTGCTGGGAGAGTTGGGGATGCAATTCCTTTTGGGAATAGACGCGTTGGACGCCCAGACTCGAGCCGCCCTGGTTGGGTTTGATAAAGAGCGGAAAACGCAGGGCAGGCTGCCAATTCTCTTCTCGGCAGGAGGTCACCAGTTCCCACGCCGGTGTCGCAAGGCCGGCCTGGGCGTATAAGGTTTTGGTTGCGGTCTTGTCCAGGGCCAGCAGGGAACCGGCCGGACCGGATCCTTGATACGGGCACCCGAGCCGATCCAGCATGGCCTGGATGAGGCCGTCTTCACCAGGCGCCCCGTGGAGATTGATGAACACGAAATCGCTCTGGCGTGCCTTTGTGGGCAACTCAGCGAATTCCTGTGCGGGATCGAACCAGTGCACTTCATGCCCGTTGGCGCGCAGGGCCGCAGCGATGGCTTTGCCTCCGCTGATGGAGACGTCACGCTCGTTCGACCAGCCCCCGGCTATCAAAAGGATACGCATTAAGATCCACTCCAATGGCTGTACTGAATTGGTGCTCAAGTTCCAGGGCCTGGGTGCGTGACGTTTCAATCAGCGCGCACCGCCTCGTGGTATGCCCGTAGCGTTTGAGGATATCATCAAATCGCCCGCGCACGGAAACGATTTCCTCGTGCCGGACACGTTTGTCGGCATAGAGCACGGCTAAGGGGAGAAAAAAGCGTTCTGGATCCAAAGGCCCGGGCCAGTGGACATGGTGCATGACGCCCTGAGCGATTGCTGGATTGCCTGTTGCTTCCATAGTCCAGGCCGCGCCGACCTGGCAGTGATTGCCACCATGCCGGATGGTGTAGGTTTTGCCCAGATCATGCAAAAGTGCTGCTGCTTGCAGGCACGGCTGGTCAACATCCCATCCCCTGTCCCGGGCGAGTTGGCCGAGTTGGACAGCTATGCCGGAGACGACCAGGCTGTGGGCCTTGATGTTGTCCAGCATTTCGTAGCGCTCCCAAAGGCGCTGGCAAGCCGCAAAGCTCGGCACGTCGCCCCGGGACTCTCCGGGATATGGTATGGATGCAGTGCCGTAGTTGGCCATAGGAGACTCGCCTGGACAAGTGTGGGGGTAGCAGGGACGCCAAGTCCCATCCGGCCGCACGGCCGGGGCCAAGGCGGCTTGCGGCTCGGTTCTGCGCTTCGAAGAAAGAGCCGCGCCTATATTGACAGGAACTGGGAAGACCTTTAGCAATTCATGGGGCAAAAAGCAAAGTATCCAGAGGGTTCACCCGAACTGGGAAACTCGAATCTGCAATGCCGCCTCCAGCCTGGAAAAACGCGTTTTAAGGTGGCGGTAAACTGTGACCTGTTGAGCGAGCCCTGGACGGAAGGGGTTCAGGATCGTCACGCTGCATCTGACGTCGAACCGGCAGGAAGGGAAATTCGTTTGCCCCTGTATCGGAGGCGATTGCGCCGCGAGATGGGGTGGATGAACCCTACGTCTGAATTCAAGGCCGCATACAAAGAGGAGCCGGTGTGGAGTACTTGTTGAAACAATTTCACGATCCCCAATTGTGCCAAGCGCTTGTACGGGATCTTCAGCAACGGATCGGAGATGGTTTCCGGTTCATGGAAGTGTGCGGCACGCATACGGTGAGTATTTTTCAAAGCGGCCTTCGCTCTTTGCTCCCCGACAACTTGACCCATTTGTCCGGGCCGGGGTGTCCCGTGTGTGTAACCCACGAACGCGAAGTGGCGGCTTTTTTGGATCTCGCCAGACAGCCCGGTGTCGTTGTGGCCACATTTGGGGATCTGCTTCGCGTTCCCGGTCCTGAGGGTCGCAGTCTGAAGGCCGCTCAAGCCGAAGGGGCGCAGGTCGAGGTCGTGTATTCGCCGTTTGACGCTTTGCAACTGGCCCAGGACCGACCCGGGAAACATATCGTTTTTTTGGGAATCGGGTTTGAAACGACCGCTCCGACTGTGGCCGCCACATTGAAGACCGCCAAACGTGACGCTCTGTCCAATTTCAGTGTCCTGAGCCTGCACAAACTGGTCCCTCCGGCCCTGCAGGCCTTGATGGACGACACGGCCTGCGCCATTGACGGCTTTTTGCTCCCAGGGCATGTCTCCGCGGTGATCGGGACGCAACCGTATGCCTTTGTGGCCGAAAAATACAGGACGCCCGGAGCGGTGGCTGGATTTGAACCGGTGGATATCCTCGCCGGACTTCAGGAACTTTTGCGTCAACGTGAAGCCGGTGAGCCCAGTATCGCCAATGTCTATCCTCGAGTGGTGGGCGACCAGGGCAATGCGAAAGCGATGGCCCTGATGGAGGAGGTCTTCGCGCCCTGCGACACCCTGTGGCGGGGTCTTGGCGAACTGCCGGGCAGCGGTTTGGAGATCCGCTCTGCGTTCGCGGACCACGACGCCCGTCAGGTGTTGGGCATTGAATGGCCCGAGGTTCCGCCTTTGCCGGGGTGCCGTTGCGGGGACGTGCTCAAAGGCAAGCTGAGTCCGGAGCAATGCCCCTTGTTCGGGACCCGGTGTACTCCTGCCACTGCTGTGGGACCGTGCATGGTCTCCACCGAGGGCAGTTGCGCCGCCTACTACAAATACCGTCTGTAACCCGACAACAAGTCCATATTCCCGGCTTGGGATTGTGCCGCAGGTGGGTCGATTCCGCCTGACGCCCGTTTGAGGGCCTCAAGGATCTGCGATTCCGACCCGAGGCCCCCTTTTCCCAGAGTACGGGACTTTCTTGACCATCAGCCAACCATCGAGTCTGCTATGTCCTTTCCAGATACTGTGCTCCTTGATTACGGCAGCGGGGGCAAAGCCTCCCAGCGGCTTATCAGCGAACTTTTTTTGAAACATTTTGACAATGCCACCCTCAACCGGCTGGATGACGCGGCAATGCTGGACCTCAGCGGACCGCTTGCCGTGAGTACCGACAGTTTTACCGTGGACCCGTTGTTCTTTCCTGGTGGTGATATCGGCTCTCTTGCCATCCACGGCACGGTCAATGACGTGGCCATGCTCGGGGCGCGGCCGATGTATCTCAGTTGCGCGATGATCGTGGAAGAGGGATTGCCGTTTTCCACTTTGGAAGCCGTGGTTCGGTCTATGGCTGAAGCGTCCCGACATGCCGGGGCCCAGATCGTTACCGGGGACACCAAGGTCGTCCCCAAAGGGGCTGTGGATAAGCTTTTTATCAATACGACCGGGTTGGGACTGGTCCAGACGGCTTCCCCGCCCCAGGGCGACAGGGCCCGCCCAGGCGACGCGATCCTGCTGACCGGGACAATGGGTGACCACGGTCTGACGATTTTAAGCCAGCGCCAGGGACTGGAATTCGAGACTCCGGTGCAAAGCGATAGCGCCGCACTCAATCATATGCTGCTTGATCTGGTTGAATCGGTGGGAGAAGTCCATGTCTTGCGCGACCCGACGCGCGGCGGCCTGGCGACCACACTCAACGAGATCGCACTCCAATCCAATCTGGGATTCGTGATAGAGGAAAAGGCGGTTCCGGTCTCGGATGCGGTGCGTTCCGGTTGCTCGTTTCTGGGACTTGACCCCTTGTATCTGGCCAATGAGGGCAAGGCCATCTGCATTGTCCCTGAAGATCGCTTGGATGCGGCCTTGGCTTGCCTTCGCTCCCACGACGAAGGCCGCCAGGCCTGCCGAGTCGGCACGGTGACCGAAGACCATCCTGGAAAGGTGGTCTTGCAGACCCCGATCGGCGGCAAACGCTTGCTGGATATGCTTGAAGGAGAGCAATTACCGAGGATTTGCTGATACGCAGGCGTTCGTGGTGTCCGGGTGCGCTGCGCACAAAGGGCCCCGGTGGCGAACATCGCCACCGGGGCCCTGAAGGTTTGGCCACCGGCACCGTCAAGGTGGCCTAGAGTTCCCGCAAACGGTTTTCCACGGCGTCGATGATATATTTGGGGGTGGAGGCGCCGGCAGTAAGTCCGATGCGCTGGACGCCAGTCAGGGCAGGCAGCGGGAGTTCATCGGCCTGTTCGATATGGGCACAGGGGGTCCCCTGCGCGGTGATGACCTGAGCGAGGCGGCGGGTGTTGCCGCTGGTCAAGCCCCCGACGACGATCATGTAATCAACCTGTTTGGCGATCCGCTTGGCCTCCACCTGCCGCTCGCGTGTCGCATCGCAGATGGTGTCGAAAATGGGCATGGAGGCATCGACATGTTCCAGCAGGTAGTCGCGGATGGTCCGAAATTCCTCCCTGTCCTGCGTGGTCTGGGAGGCGAGGAAATAGCGCTTTTCCGGAGCGAGGTCCTTGCCCTGGAGTTGGAGCAGGGAGTCGAAGACCAGGGCCTCCGCGTCGGCGTAACTGAGCAACCCTTTGACTTCAGGATGATCGCTTTCGCCAAACAAGAGAAGATGCCGCCCCTGTTTGGTCTGTTTTTCGATCAGCAGTTGGGCCTTTTTGACCTTGGGACAGGTGGCATCGACCAGAGTGACTCCCTTGGAGCGCAATTGGTCCTCCAGCAAGCGGGGAATGCCGTGGGCCCTGATGACCGCTCGGCTCTGGGCCGGGATGGTGCTCGGGGATTCGGATTCGGTCACTCCACGGGCCGCATAATGGGCCAGGACCTGCGGATTGTGGATAATGGGACCGAAGGTGAAGATAGGGCTCGTGTCCTTGGCTTCGACTTGGGAATTGAGTTTGCGCAGGGCCAAATCGACCCCCATGCAGAAACCGGCTGTTTCAGCGCGGAGTACTTCAGTCATACAACCTCCTCCAAACCGCAGGGGTCAGATGTGTTCCAAAACCGGAGCAAAAGCGTGGGATGGTGAAGCGATACGCTCATTGTCCGGCCAAGGCCTCTTCAAGTTGATCGGCATATTGTTCAAAGGCCTCCCAATCCTGGCAGGCGATAATTCCCTTCCGGGCCTGTTTGGCGCCGGGAAATCCCTTGACGTAGCGCGGGATAAATGAGCGCATCTTCAGCAGCATGCTCCGGCTGGGATCATAGCGGCGGCACAATTGGCCGTGTCGTCGAACCAGAGCGGCTATTGAAGCCGTGTCGGTACAGGGATCTTCCTCGGCTCCAGTCGCGAGGTCAGCTTTGAAGATCCGGGGATTGTGCAGGGCGCCACGGGCGAACATGATCCCATCCACACCGGTTTGCTCAAAGCATCGCCGGGCCGCTTGCGCGTTCCACAGATCGCCGCTGGCCACGATGGGTACCGGGCTGGACTCGGCCATTCGCGACAAGGCACTCCACTGCGCCAATCCTCCATATCCCTGTCTGGCCGTGCGCGGGTGCAAGGTGATCCAACTGACCCCGGCACGTGCGAGAGTGTCGCGTAACCGGAGTAACCCGTCTGTGCTACCGTCCGCTGGGAGGCGGAGTTTGACCCCGGCCTGCACCGGGGCGGCCCTGCCAATGGTCTGCATGATGCGTACAAGGCGCTGCGGGTCTTCCATAAGCGCGGCGCCGGCCCCGGTCTTGATCACCTTGCGCACCGGACATCCCGCATTGAGGTCGATCCAGTGAAATCCCCGTTCAGTGAGCCAGCGCACCGGCTGCGCAAAACAGTCGGGATCTGCACCGAACAATTGGACCACCAGGGGCGTGTCGGCGGGGGCGGTAGCCAGGAGGTCCCAGGTGCCCTGACTGTTGTATATCAGCCCTTTGACGCTGATCATTTCTGTGTGGGCCACACGAGCACCGTTTTCACGGCACAGGAGCCGAAACGGCAGGTCGGTGAATCCGGCCAACGGCGCCAGCCACGGAGCCTGGGGCCCGAAGGGGAGCGGGGAGGGCCCCGTCGCAGAAACGTTTGTCATGGTGTACCTGCTGACCACATCATGTGGTCACAAAGCAAAATGGTCCTGTGCCGTCGAAATGCAGGAGCCAGGATCACGGTTCGAAATTTTGCCACCGTCGCAGGGCGCTGACAATATTTTTCCGAATCCGTTTGTCCTGCCCCCACAGGGTCTCAAGCCATTGTTGCACTTCACCGCGCCGGCTGTTCTGGGCCGATGGGCAGGGATTGGGCACAACAGGGAGTTCCCAGGCCCGGGCGGCGCGTTCGATCTGAAATTTATCGATCCACAGCAGGGGGCGGATGACTTCTAATGTTCCCTGGAAGAAGGATTCTTTCGGGTACATACCCTCAATGCGCCCGTTGGTGGTCAGATTCATGAAAAAGGTGTTAACCAGGTCGTCGCTGGTGTGGCCAAAAGCCAGGTGGGTGAGGTTGTAGTCCTGGCAGAGTTGAAACAGTCGCTTGCGGCGTTGCAGGCTGCACCAAAAGCAGGGCGAATTGGTCCGATTTTCGGCAGTGTGGGCCCGAGGGCCGATGTCCAGGCATTCCAGATGGCCGGGGATCCCGTGCTTGTGGAGCCAGTCGGCCAGTGGGAAATGGTTCTCAGGTTCAAAACCAGGATTGATATGCAGGGCCAGCATTTCAATGGGAAAGGGGAGTCGCTTGCGGTAAATGCTTAATATTTTCAAGAGGGCCCAGCTGTCGACCCCGCCGGAGAAAGCGATGCCCAACCGGGCCCCCGGCCAGAGCATGCCAGCCGAGTGCATGAGTTTCCCGGCCTTGCCGATGCATGATTTCTGGACGTAGCTCAGTTTTTTGCGATCCAACATTGTTTTCGCCCCTTGACGTCCCGCTGCCGGGAATTAGTCTCAAAAGACTCCGGGCGATATAGGACGAAACGGGCTCAGGTCAAGTCCCGGGAAGGGGAAGGGTTCGAAAAAGGCTTGAGTGCGCCAGGATCGCCGGAACAGGCGGATTTGCGAACCGCTGGGGCCTCAGAGTTGGCCGAAACCGTTCCTGCCTTGACGGAAAGGGAGGTGACGGATATGCATATTTGTTTGTGTTTCGCAAATTCTGCGGTACAACACCGCTTTCACACAGGGGGAGCCCATGGCACGAATAACTGTTGAAGATTGCTTGGAAAAAATAAACAATCGCTTCCTGGTCGCGCAGATGGCCATCCGGCGGGTCGAACAATACCGGGACGGCTATCCGAAATTGGTGACCTCCAAAAACAAGGAAGTCGTTACCGCTTTGCGAGAGATAGCGGCCGGAGAAGTTCTCCCGAATGAAACATTGGATCAAGTCGCGATAAAGGCAGATCATGAGTAAAAAGGACTATTATGAAATCCTCGGCGTCGGCCGCGACGCTTCTGACGAGGAGATCAAGAAAGCCTATCGGAAGATAGCCTTCCAATACCATCCCGATCGGAATCCGGATGACCCCGACGCTGAATACCGGTTCAAGGAAGCGGCCGAGGCCTATGAAGTGCTTCGTGACACGGACAAGCGAGCCCGCTACGACCAGTTCGGGCACGACGGGGTCAACGGCAACGGTGGATTTCAGAATTTCCAGGATGCCGAAGACATCTTCAGCGCGTTTTCCGATATTTTCGGTGATCTTTTCGGTTTCAGTTCCGGAGGCAGCCGGCGTGGTCCGCGTCCGACGGCCGGGGCGGATTTACGGTACAATCTGGAAGTCTCGTTTCACGACGCGGCCAAGGGCACTGAAGTCGACCTCCAAATCCCCAAGCGTGTGCCGTGCTCAGAGTGTGACGGCAGCGGTTCTGAACCCGGGCACACCCCGGAAACCTGCCAGCATTGCGGCGGGCGCGGCCAAGTCCAGCAAACGCAGGGATTTTTCCGCATTGCCACCCCATGTCCCGTCTGCCGCGGTGAAGGTCAGGTCATTACCCATCCTTGTCCCAAGTGCAAGGGCCGCGGGGCCGTCAAAGAGACCCGGAACATCAAAGTCCGCATTCCCGCCGGCGTGGACAATGGCAGCCGGTTGCGTTTGCGCGGCGAGGGCGAGCCCGGTGAGCATGGCGGTCCTGCCGGGGATCTGTTTGTGGTCATCTATGTCCAGGAAGACGAGATGTTCCAGCGGCAAGGGCAGGACCTGCTTTTAAATGCTGAAATTTCGTTTGTTCAGGCCGCCCTTGGCGATCGTATCGAAGTCCCGACCCTGGATGAACCGGTACAGATGGATATCCCCAAAGGAACGCAAAGCGGCGAGTCGTTCCGGATGAAAGGACTCGGTCTGCCCCATCCAGGAAGCAGTAAGGTCGGTGACCTCCACGTGACGATCCAGGTCAAGACGCCGACAAAATTGACGAAACGCCAGGAAGAACTCCTGGAAGAGTTCGCCAAGCTCGAAGAAGAGCGTCCACGGACCCGGGTCCGCAATTTCTTTAAAAAGGCCATGGGAGACTGATATGTCCGGAGACCGCTTGACGCATGTGACCGGCGACGGCGACGTGACCATGGTCGATGTCGGCCATAAGGACAAAACAGAGCGCCGGGCGGTCGTCCGGACCCGAGTCAAGCTCAACGGGGAAACCTTTGCCCTTTTGGAAGGTCAGGCCTTGCCCAAAGGGGATGTCCTGACCACAGCCAAGATCGCTGGTATCCAGGCTGGCAAACAGACGGGGACTCTGATTCCGCTGTGCCATCCGCTGTTTTTGAGCTACCTGGACGTGCGTCTGACCCCGATTGCTGCAGACCAGAGCATCGAGATCGAGGCCGAAGCCAGGACCACCGCTGAGACCGGGGTAGAGATGGAGGCCCTTGTGGCCGCTCAGATCGCGGCCATGACCGTCTACGACATGTGCAAAGCGGTCCAGCGCGATATCACTATTACCGACTGCCGCTTGGTCCACAAGTCGGGAGGCCGAAGCGGCACTTACGAAGAAAATCCCGGCTGAGACCGAACTGATCAGACTGAACTTGGCCGCACCGTCTTATGAGCGCAAAAAAGCCCCGGAGCACAGTTGCTCCGGGGCTTTTTTGCGCGCTCCTGGCGGTTCGACGCGTTGCAAGCGGTCTACCAGACCATGCGCACGGGCACGCCCTGATCGTGCATGATCTGTTTGATTTCCGGGATGGTATATTGGCCGTAATGGACGATGGAGGCGATAAGGGCCGCAGAGGCGTGTCCCGTGGTGACTGCTTCGGCCATGTGCCGGGGCGTACCCGCTCCGCCGGAGGCGATGACCGGGATGCGGACGTTGTCTGCGATCAGCCGTGTCAACGTAAGTTCGTAGCCGTCTTTCGTCCCGTCGGCGTCGATGGAGTTCAAACAAATTTCTCCAGCGCCCCGGCGCTGCACCTCCCGGGCCCACCACAAGGCATCAATGCCCATATGTTTGCGCCCGCCATGGATGACAATCTCATAGCCCGAGGGGATGGTCTCGGAGGGCGCGACGCGCAAAACGTCCATTCCCACGACAATGCATTGCGACCCGAAAGCGGCTGCGCCTTGCTCGATAAGACCGGGCTCTTTGACCGCTGCGGAGTTGATGGAGATCTTTTCCGCCCCGGCCCAGAGGACCTGGCGCATATCATCCACCGAGGCAATGCCACCGCCCACGGAGAAGGGAATGAAGATCTTGGAGGCCACCCGCTCAACGACATCAAGAAAGATGGACCGTTTTTCATGGGAGGCCGTGATGTCGTAGAAGACAATTTCATCAGCGCCCTGTTCGTAATACCGTTGGGCGGTTTCCACGGGGTCGCCGATATCGACGTTGCCTTTGAATTTAATGCCTTTGGTCAGTCGGCCGTCGCGCACGTCCAGGCAGGGAATGATCCGTTTATTGAGCACCTGCCACCTCCAGGCAATACTGATAGAAGTTGGACAAGAGTTTGAGACCGGGGCGGCCGCTTTTTTCCGGATGAAACTGGACGGCCCACAACCCCGGGCGGCCCAGGACACTGCAAAAGGATTGTCCATATTCCGTGGTTCCCAGCACGTATTCCGCTTCGGGTGCCGGGTAATAGCTGTGCACGAAATAAAATGCCGCCTCATCGGCAATGTCGGTAAAAAGCCGGCACGGCGCTTGAAGGCGGATGTTGTTCCACCCCATATGGGGGATATTGATCGGCAATCCCTGGCCGTCTGTCCACTGGTCGTCAAACCGTTCGCACCGTCCGGGAACGAGCCCCAGGGTCCTGGTGTCATTCTCGGGGCTGTAATCGAGAACGATCTGGCAGCCGAGGCAAATTCCCAAAAGCGGCTTGCCTTTTTGGGTTTGCTCGTGCAACACCCGGTCCAGACCGCTGGCCTGCAGATGGTGCATGGCGGTCCCGGCCGCTCCGACGCCCGGGAAAATGATGCCGGAACCGGACTCGATTTCCTGCGGATCGGCGGTGATGGTGCACGGTATACCAAGATAGTCCAGTGCGCGCCGGACACTGGTCAGGTTGCCGGCACGATAGTCGAGGATACTCAACATGGGGGTTGTCTCCCTGCAATTGTGGGGGCCGCTGTATCGGTTGTCCGGGAAGGCGGCTCTGGGGAGCGGACCTTTCCAATCCGACCTGCGACCTTGGAGGATCTATGATAGTTGTTACTGGTGGTGCTGGTTTTATCGGGAGTGCCTTTGTCTGGCAACTCAACCAAATGGGAATCAGGGATATTCTGGTGGTCGACAACCTGGCCTGCAGTGAAAAGTGGAAAAATCTGGTCAATCTTGATTATCAGGATTACCTGCACCGGGACGCCTATCTGGAGAAGGTCCGCATGGACCGGTTGCCTGCGCCACGGGCCATTATCCACATGGGGGCCTGTTCGTCGACCACGGAGCGGGACGCCGATTTCCTCATGGAAAACAATTACCGCTACAGCAAGATTCTCGCCGAGTACGCCATGAAGCATGGCGCCCGGTTTATTTACGCTTCGAGCGCGGCCACCTATGGCGACGGCCAGTTGGGGTTTGATGACGATCTGCGTCTGGCGCCGCAACTCAAGCCGTTGAACATGTATGGGTATTCCAAACAGCTCTTTGATCTCTGGGTTATGCGCAATGGCCTGCTCGACCGACTCTGTGGCCTGAAATTTTTCAATGTTTTCGGTCCGAACGAATACCATAAGCAGGATATGCGCAGTGTGGTCTGCAAGGCCTTCAATCAGGTGCACGACCACGGCCGCATCCGCCTTTTCAAATCCTACCACCCGGAATACGAGCACGGCGAACAGCACCGCGATTTCGTCTATGTCAAAGATTGTGTGGCGGTCATGGCTTGGCTTTTGGACCATCCCGGGGTCAATGGCATCTACAATGTCGGCACCGGCACGTCCCGGACCTGGAACGACCTCGCCCGTGCCGTGTTCATGGCCATGGGGCAGTCCGAACGCATAGAATACATGGAGATGCCGGAGTCGTTGCAGGCCAAATACCAGTACTATACTCAGGCCCGCATGGAGCGCTTGGCCCGAGCCGGGTGCCCGGTGCGCATGCGTTCCCTCGAAGACGGCGTTGCTGATTACATCGCGCATCTGCAGGCCTCTGATCCCTACCTCGAGCCTGAGACCCGGGCCGGAGCCGCCGAATAAAGCGCGTGTCGTCTTTGTCTATTGTCCCCGTTTGAAAAGTCGCTCCAGGTCACCCGGCCCGAAGCGGACGGCCACCGGGCGACCGTGGGGGCAATAAAATCGCTCCTGACTCTGTTCCCAGGCCTGTAAGAGGTGCAGTGCCTCGTCCCGGCTCAGTGGGTCCCCTGCCTTGATGGCGATGCGGCAGGCAAGGACGACCCGCATGTCATCCACGGAGCGTTCTTTGCCTCCCAAGATGTCGCGAAGCAACGCCCGGGCCTGATCCGTGGCCAGACTGGCGGGGATGGCCTGTACCGAAAGCAGGGAGGATTCGACCAGGGAACAGGAGAATCCCATCTGGCGCAATTGCAACGCCACGTCCTGAAACCGTTCCCTTTCACCAGGCTGCAGGGCCAGCTCCAGCGGCAGGGCCAGGAGCTGTTGCTCGACACCGTCATGCTGCTGGCGCAGGGCGTTGAACAGGATGCGCTCGTGGGCCGCGTGCTGATCGACCAGGAGCAATCCCTGCCCGTCGTCGACCAAGAGATATGTCGAGGCGACCTGGCCAAGGTAGGCCGGTTCCCGGGAGGCCGGGCCCGATTCGCGAATCTGCGGTGCTGTCTCGGTCTGTGGTGTATTTGGGGACGAAGAGGTGTACCGCGCTCGTGTCTGCGGCGATGGTGCGTCCGCGCTTTCCAGGTACTCATGGAAGGTTCCGAATTTCGGAGCCGCCGCTTGTGGGGCCTGGACCGAAGACTGTGTGGCAGGGGCTTCCCCGAGTACAGCCTGACTGGGGTCACATTTTTCAAGTGCATTGCGAACCGTTGTGCACACCAGACCAGCCACACTGCGCTCATCGCGGAAGCGGACCTCGGATTTGGCAGGATGGACATTGATGTCCACCTCTTCCAGCGGCAGGGTCAAAAACAGCACGGCCTGGGGGTACTCCTTGCTCAGCAGCGCCCCCTTGTATCCCTCGCGCAGGGCTTTGAGCAGGATCTTGTCCTGGACCGGGCGGCCGTTGATGAAAAAATGGATCCGTTGCGCCCGGCCCTGGGCGGTCCGTGGGGATCCGATAACCCCTTCCACCTGGAGCCCGTGACGTTCTCCCTGGAGCGGGAGCAGCCCGTCGATAACCTGTTGCGGCCACACTGCAGCCAGCCGTTGCGGCAATGCCTGATGTTTAACCAGATGGAGCTGGTTGCGTCCCTGGATGCTGAGCGTGAACTCCTTATCCAGGTGGGCCAGGGCGATTTTAAACACTGTTTCCTGGCAGCGCCGGGTTTCTGTGGCCTGGGTTTTGAGAAATTTGAGCCGGGCCGGGGTGTTGGAGAACAGGTCGCGGACCTGGATGCGGGTCCCAGTCTGCAAGGCCACCGGCCCTTCCGAGGCCATTTCGCCAAAAGCGACTTCGACCTCGTGTCCGGCTTCGACGCCGGCAGGGGCAGAAGCGAAAGAGAGCCGGGAGACGGAGGCGATACTCGGCAGGGCTTCGCCCCGGAAACCGAGGCTAGCGATACGCACGAGATCCTCGATGCCCTGGATTTTGCTCGTGGCGTGCCGGGTTAGGGCCAGGGGAATGTCCTCGGCCGCCAAGCCGTGCCCGTTGTCCTGGACCTGGATCAATCCCTGACCGCCGTTTTCCAGATTGATTTCGATCCGCGTCGCACCGGCATCCAGACTGTTTTCGATCAATTCCTTGGCGACATTGGCCGGGCGTTCGACGACCTCTCCAGCGGCGATCTGGTTCTGCAATACCGGGGGAAGGACCCGAATAGGCGCGCTCACTGTTCCTCCGAGGCCTGGAATGATTGGCCCACCGTTCCCAATTCGTTCAGGGTGACCCGGACTTCGACCCGGTCCTCTTCGTCGGTCTGAGTCAAAACAGCCTCGGCCTGCCAGCATTGGTGGCGGTACTGCACGGCGAATTGTCGTTCGACGAGTTCGGACCGCAGGAGGTCTTTTTCATAGCGCACCCTGGCGGACCATTTCGGAATGACCGTCAGCGTAACTCCGGCGGTCAATGTCCGCAGGGCATCGTTGTCGCGCCGGGCGTAATCGTCTTTGACCTGCTTGTGGTAGTCGAGTCCGAAAAAGCAACTCCCCACCTCGGGCCACGTGCCGCGCAGAAGGTGTTCGTGCTCGGTGATGGTCCCGAGATATGGCGAAAACCAGGTTTTATTGTCCAGGCGCAGCCATGGGGCGATCCCGGTTTCGATGTCCACCAGAATATCGGAAAACGGCCGGCGCGGGTATTGCTCCCGGTCGTCCTGGCGCGTGGCTTCCCGAAAATCGTAGCTTTGCTCCAGGCGGATGCGCGCCAGTTCAGTGTAACGGGGAACACGCTTGAACCGTTGGGTGGTGCCGTTCGCCGCGGCGACAGGAACCCGATTGTCGCGCCGCCCGGTGAAAACCTGGGTCAGGGAATAGGTCAACTCGTCGCGGGGCTCGATGCGATCCAAGTCGTCGAAATCCGGGTAGTCGCTCTGATCGACATAGGGTTGATACTCGTAGCTGAGTTCCGGCCGGACAACGTGTTTGAGCTTGGTCCAGCGACTTGCCGCCCCGGCTGTGGCGTTGGACACAGCTGGTGGGGGGGCAAGGTTGAAGACCCGGCCAAATTCGGTGTTGGCCGTGGCCTCAAAATCCCACAAGGTCCGGCTCATCCAGGCGGAATCGGTTTCTTGGGCGGCAGTGGTGGATTCAAAGCGCTCCACACCGTAGACGGTTTGCCGGAGACCGAGAGTCGGAATGAGCGAACCGTAAGCGGATTCCAGGGGCAGACTCAAGCGGGGCCGGAGATCGAGCCGGCTGCCGGTCGTGCCGTACTCGCGCCAGAAATAGGTCAATTCGTTTTCCGCCGACCATTCCAGGGGGGTCGTTCCAAGGGCGGTCCGATAGATATCGTACTCGAGCTGCGGCAAACGCTGGAGGGTGTCGTCGAGGGAAGAGTCCCGGTTGTCGTTGGTAAAGGCGAGATTCTGGGTGTATTCCAGGCGCATGCGCAGCCCGGAATCCTGCCAGTTGCGCGAAAGGTACAAGCGATTTTCCCGGGTGATGTCGTCCTCGTCTTCAATGGTACGGCCGAAGACGTCCAGGAATTCCTGGCGGCTGCGCTCAAACCCCAGCGGTCCCTGGTCGAATTCGTTGAGATAATCCTGATCCGAGAGGTAATCGACGTCGACCTTGAGGTCGAACAGGTTGCCAAACGTCTTGCCGTCGTATTTGCCCCGCAACCAATACCGGTTGTGGTTGGGACGCAACAATCCGTCGTTTTCGTACTCTGTGTCCGATGCGGCCGTGGCCGTACTGCGGTCGTAGAGCCAATCCGCCAGCCACATCCCCTGGCTGCTCAGATTCGGGGTGTGGCGGTACTCCACACCAGCGCGAACCCCGGTTTTATCCATGGGGTTGAGATAGAAGGTGGCGTCCTGTTCTTCGTTGATGGCCCAGTAATACGGCAGATTGAATCCGGCACCGTGTTCGGAACTCACCGTGAGATCGGGCCAGAGGAAGCCGCTTTGGCGCTTGGTTTTGACGGGGATTGTCAGATAGGGGGCGTAGAGCAAAGGGCGGTTTTTGATTTGCAGCCGGGGATGCCAGAGGCGGGCGTACCCGTTGACGGTGATTTCGCCGCTGGCGGAGCGAAGGGACCATGCCGGGACTTGGCCATCGCAAGCCGTGACCGTGGCGTCTTCGAAGGCGTAGGTATTGGTCCCTGTCTTGCGTAACACCCGGCCCTGGAAGTACATGTGCGGGTCCTGAACGAAAATGGTGCCGTTATTCAGCCAGCCGACCTTGGATTGGAGGTCGAATTCGGCTTCTTCGGCCTGGAGATGGTCGCCCCCCCAATTCCCCTGGACATTGCCGCGCAGATAGACCCATCGGGTACTCCAGTAATACCGGACGTAATCGGCTTTCAGATAGTTTTCCCCCTTGTGCAGCGTCACGTCGCCCCAGGCTTCCAGGAGCTGGATATCCTGGTCCGCACTGACGGAATCGGCTTCGACCTCCCAGGGAGTCTCCGGAGAGGTTTGAGGTCCGGAAACCGGGGCGGCAAAACCTGGTTCGAGTGGAAAATGCAGCAGGCAACAGAGAAAACAGATCCACAACAGGCGGTGCAAAGAGAACAGGTGCATGGCGATCCAACTCGTAACATGTTGACGGGGCTTGTGTCGGCCTACTCCCGTGTTCGTGACGGTCTGGCCGCAAACGCGTGGTCTCGGTGACTGGCTCTGGTAGAAGTGGTTATTTGGTATCCGTGTTGTTTCTGCGTTTGGCCAGCCATCCTTTGATGCCGTTGCACACGGCGTCCAGAAAGCAAAAGAGGAAGAAGCAGACCACGAGGACGACCCAGATGTTGGTGTACTCTTCAGCGATGATCGAGACCGCTCCAACAAAAAAGATGATGATCAGGGCGAGGATGATCTGTTGCTTGGAAAATTTCATAGTGCATCCATAGGGGTTGAGTGACAGCGGCGTATTGAAAACCGGCCCCAGCTTGCCCCAAGGCGGTCTGGTTTTCAACGCCAAACACCGGGTCCACATCGGTTGCTCAGGAAAATTCTGCCTGATTCTGTGCACCCTTTCCGAAGTGGTGGCCGCAGCTGGCACAGAAAAGAGCCAGCAAGTTCGGGCACAGTCCGGTTTATAAGGACATGCGCAGGCCCGAGGCTGTGTGTCTCCGGGCGCCGAGAAATAGGGGTAAGGCTCAGGTGGAGTTTGAAATTTTCTCCGAAGAGCACAGATTCAGGCTGCCAGTAAAAGCCAGGCGGCCACGAGCATGATAGCCACGCCAATCATGCGGTCCTTGATGTCCTCTTTGAAAATCCAGCGGGCGAGAAACAGGGTCACGACCATGCCCAGCATGGAGACCGGCTCGGCGACGCTGACCTCGATCTGGGTCAGGGCCAGGAGCAAAAAGAGATAGGAAAAACCGTTGATAGCTCCGCTCAGCGCAGAGAGTCCCGGCGATCTGCGAAACAGCCCAACCACATTCATCCACTCTCCGCGCCAGAGGATGTAGACCAGGATATACAGACTGATGCAGGCGTAGAGGACAAAGGCGTAGCCCAGAGGCGAGGCGGTGTGGATGGCGGCAGTGTCGATAACCCGGCCCACGGCAATAAGCATGGACCCGGCGATCATGACTCGACAGGCCCGATCGCAGGCCAAGGCCCGAAGCGAAGCCCAGATCGTGTGCTGCCGGTTGAGAAAAGAGGCACCATAGACAAGAAGGATCAGGGCCCCGATTTTGACACCGGTAACGGGTTCGCCAAGAAATACCCCCGCCAACAGGGCCAGGAAAAAAATGTTGAAATTGTATAAGGGGCTGACAAGGGAGGCCTCGCCGAGTCGGAGCGCGTGGACGTAGCAGACAAAGGCCACGGCATAAAAGAGGCTGCTGAGGCAGGCGGTGGGAACCAGGCCGATGTCCAGCACTCCCAATGCCAGGGCAAAGGGCAACAAGGGGAGAGCTCCCAGGGCGAAAAAGAGGAAGGTGGCGCTGACACTGTCGCCGTTGAGGCCCAATTGTTTGACCACGATCCGCTCTACCCCAAGCAGGGTGATGCGGCCCGCCAGGGCTGTGAGCGCGAGATGCATGGGGTCAGTGGTTGACGACCTTGCTCAGAAAAGAGCGCAGACGGTCGTTGGTTATTTCGGTGAAGAAGGCCGTGGGAGAGCCTTGGGCGACGATCTTGCCCTGATCCATGAAGATAACCCTGTCGGCGACTTCTTTGGCGAAGCCCATTTCGTGGGTCACGACCACCATGGTCATTCCTTCCCGGGCCAAGGTTTTCATGACGTCCAGAACTTCCCCGATGAGTTCAGGGTCCAGGGCTGACGTCGGTTCGTCAAAGAGCATGACTTTGGGCCGCAGGGCCAGAGAACGGGCAATGGCCACGCGCTGTTTCTGGCCTCCTGACAGTTGGTCGGGATAATTCCTGGCCTTTTCGCGCAGGCCGACTTTATCCAAAAGTTCCAGTCCGAGTGTTTCGGCTTCCCCCCTGGCCATGCCCCGCACCTTGACCGGGCCCAGGGTCACGTTTTCCAAAACCGTCATGTGGGGGAACAGATTGAATTGTTGGAAGACCATTCCCGCTTCCGTGCGCACATGGTTGATATTGGTTTTGGGATCGGTCAGGTCGTAGCTGTCCACGGTGACCCGCCCGGAGGTGATATCTTCGAGTTTGTTGATGCAGCGCAGCAACGTGGACTTGCCCGAACCACTGGGGCCGACCACGACAACAACTTCACCGGAATGGATGTCCAGATTGATGTCGTGCAGGACTTCAGTCGTGCCAAAGTGCTTGTGCAGATGCGCTATGTGGATCATGACCGCTCCGCCGGGTTTGAGTGAAGGTGGAGTGCTGCGTCTTTACAGAGGCTGAAAGGGTTCGGTGGTGTTGAAAGGATCCGCTTCCAGCCGGACAGTGGCGCGGCAGCCTATTGTTCCGGGAGCCGCTGCGTGAACCATCGCGATTCGATGATCCGCAGGAATTTGGAGATGCCCATGGTGATCGCCAGATACATCACAGCCACGGTCAACCAGACTTCAAAGGCCCGGAAATTGACCGCAATGATCTCCTGGCCGCTGCGGGTCAATTCGCCCACGCCGATGACCACCAAAAGCGATGTGTCTTTGAGACTGATGATAAATTGGTTGCCCAGGGGCGGAATCATCCGTTTGAAGGCCTGGGGCCAGACAATATAGCGCATGGTCTGCGGGGCGGTCAGGCCGATGGAACGGCCGGCTTCGACCTGGCCCGGCTCAATGGACTGCACAGCGCCGCGGACGATTTCAGCGATATAGGCGCCTGAATTGACAGCGATGGCCACAATGCCGGCCGTGAGAGGGGGGATCCGCATCCCCAGAGCCATGGGCAGACCGAAATAGAGAAACATGACCTGGACCATAAGGGGGGTCCCGCGGACCGACTCCACATAAATTCCAGAGACTTTTTTGATGGCTGTGACCTTGGACAGCCGCAGAAGGCCCGCTGTCACCCCGAGGATGAATCCGAAGAAACAACCGACAATAGTGATGATCAGCGTCAACTCTGCGCCGTCGAGCAAAGCGGGAACGGACTCCCAGATGACGCTGTAGTCGAATTGGAAATTGGTTGCCATAGGTGCTCCCTGGCTCAGGTCTTGCTCTCTGAAAACGTAGAACGGCCCTCCGGGCCTGAAAAGACGCGAAGGGCCGTTGGACGGTCTTGGGCTCTATTGCGGTTTGGAACCGAACCATTTTTCATAGATTTCAGCATATTCGCCACTTTCGATCATCTTCAGCAAGGCGATATTGACTTTCTCGCGCAGGTCGCTGCCCTGGGGAAATGCAATGCCGTAGGATTGCCCCTGATACAGGGGGCCCACAACCTTGACCGCCCCTTTGCCGGCGGTGTTAGCGTAATACATGACGGCCGGAGCGTCGAAGAGCACGGCATCCGCGCCGCCTGTGCGCAATTCCATGTAAGCGGCATCAATGTTCGGAAAGAGTTTGACGTCTTTGGCGTCCATGTTCTCCCGGGCGTAGTCGGCGCTGGTGGTGCCGATCTTGGTGGCCACTATTTTGTCGTCGAGGTCGGACAGCCCCTTGATGCTGTTGTTGTCAGCCGAGACGATGACCCGCAAACCAGCATCATAGTAGGGATGGGAGAAGTCAACGACTTCCTCCCGGGTCGACTTGATGGTAATGGCCGCGATGGCGGCGTCGACATTTCCGGTTTGCAGGGCGGGGATGATACCGTTGAAATCCATGGGCTGGAGTTTGTAGTCCAGGCCCAGGTCCTGGGCGATGGTGTCCCAGATGTCGATATCGAAACCGACATATTCGCCGTCCTTTTTGAATTCAAAGGGCATAAAGTTGGTGTCGCAGGCCACGGTCAAGGTCTTGGCCTGGAGGCTGCCGGCGGTCATGACCACCGCGGCAAGGCACAGCAACAAGATCCGGGTCACAATACGCATAGTCCCTCCTCTGTGTCAGTCGTTATGGTACAAGAGTCCCTCTTCCTCTATCGCGGACTATTTTGCATACCTGAGGGGGAAAATCAATCCACCGGCAGAAAGCGGAATGGGCGAGAGATTCCTTGACACCACCGAATGCTCAGGATAAACATTCCGGTTCCTTGTCCACGCCGAAGGCGGAGGACCAAAGACCACAAGGAGGTAGTGTATGGTCAACAAGTATGAGGCATTGCTGTTGTTCCACCCTGAGGTGGGCACAGACGGCCGTCGGGAGACTCTGGATAAATTCGCTGGAGTCATCAATTCCCAGGGCGGGCAAATCGTGGAAGAAGACGACTGGGGCAAGCGCACCTTGGCCTATCCGATCCAGAAAGTGACCCGCGGACATTATGTCCGGCTGGAGTTTGCGCTGGAAGGCACGGCTGTGACCGAGCTGGAGCGCCGGATCCGGATCACGGACGGAATTATGAAGTTCTTGACCGTGAAGTTGGCAGACAACTTTGAGCCCCAAGCCGAGGAGGCCGCTTAATATGGCGTTTCGTAGAAAGTTCCGCCCCAGGAAAAAAGTTTGCCGTTTTTGTCAGGATAACGAGCTGAATCTGGATTACAAGAACATCGAGTTGTTGCAGGATTTTGTGACTGCCCGGGGCAAGATCATCGCCCGCCGTATCACCGGGACCTGCGCCAAGCATCAGCGGCAACTGACCCGCGAGATCAAACGGGCGCGGCAGATGGCTCTTCTGTATTACACCACCACCCACAGCACCGAGGTCAAGAAAAAGACCATTTAGGGAGAACGACGCCTATGAAAGTCATACTCAGATCTGATATGGACAATCTGGGCCGGCTGGGTGAAGAGGTGAATGTCCGCCCCGGTTATGCCCGCAATTATCTCGTTCCCAAAGGATTGGCCATGGAGGCCACTCCGGCGAACAAGAATGCCTTTGAACAGGAGCGGCGCAAGCTTCAGGAAAAGATGGATGCTGTCCGCGCTGACGCCGAGCAGGTGGCCGAGAAGCTGGAAAATGCCGTAGTCGAGCTCTCAGTGCGTGTCGGTGAAAACGAAAAGCTTTACGGCTCCGTGACTTCGGGTCATATTGCGGACGCACTGGCCGAACAGGGCATTGTGATCGACAAGAAAAAGATTGTCCTGGAAAACCCCATCCGCTCCCTTGGCGAGTTCGACATCGACGTCAAGCTCCATCCCGATGTCCAGACCACGCTCAAGGTCGTAGTCAAACGGCATGACAGAGAAGAACAACCCAAAGAACAACAAGAAGAGGAATAACTCCACCGGGAGCAGTTCGTCTTCAGCACAAGGGCTGGACAAGGTCTCCAAAGACCTTGTCCGCCGTTTACCCCCCCAGAATCTCGAGGCCGAACAGGCGGTTTTGGGGGGGGTTTTTTTGCGTAACGCCGTCTTCCATTCCCTTATTGACCTCCTGGTTGAAGACGATTTCTATTCCCCCGCGCACCGGATCATCTACCGGACCTTCCAGGATCTCTACCGGCAAAACACCCCTATCGATCTGTTGACCGTTTCCGAACATCTGCGCAAGACAGAAGAGTTGGACGCCGTCGGCGGACCCGTCTATCTGACATCACTCACGGAATCCGTGGCCAGTGCGGCTAACGCCGAACACTACGCGCAGATCGTCAAGGAAAAAGCGGTCCGGCGGGCCCTGATCCAGGTCGGCTCGGACATGATCACCCGCTCTTTTGAAAGCGGAGCGGAACTCGAAGGCCTTCTGGACAACGCCCAGCAGGAAGTCTTTGCTGTGGCAGAGGCCAAATCCAGATCCATTTTCCAGCCGACACGGGAGTTGGTCAAAGATGTCTTCGAGCAGCTGGAAAAGCGGGTCGAACGCCAGGAACTGGTCACAGGGGTAGCTACCGGCTACCACAAGTTCGACGAGCTGACCGCCGGCCTGCAACCCACGGACTTGATTATTGTCGCCGGACGGCCGGCCATGGGCAAAACCGCCTTTGCCCTGAATATGGGTATGCGGTCTGCAGCCATGTTCGAGGTCCCCACGGCGGTCTTCTCCCTGGAGATGTCCAAGCAGCAACTCATGATGCGTATGCTCTGTTCCTGGGGCAAGGTCGATCTGAAAAATCTCCGCTCGGGCTTTCTCGGTGACGAGGATTGGGCCCGGCTGTACCAGAGTGCCGACGATCTCGCTCAGGCCCCGATGTACATCGATGACACCCCGGCGCTGGGGGTCATGGAGATGCGCGCCAGATGCCGGCGACTCAAGGCCGAAAAAGGTCTCGGCCTGGTCATTGTCGACTATCTCCAGCTTATGCGCGCCAGCCGGAATATTGATTCCCGGGAACAGGAAATCTCTGATATTTCAAGAAATCTTAAGGCGCTGGCCAAGGAGATGGATGTCCCTGTCGTGGCCTTGGCTCAGCTCAACCGCAAAGTTGAAGAGCGGACCAATAAACGGCCTATGATTTCCGACCTGCGCGAATCCGGGGCGATTGAGCAAGACGCCGACCTGATCGTTTTCCTCTACCGCGAGGACGCCTACAATAAAAACGAGGACAACCCCAAAAAGGGCATTGCCGAAGTCATCATCGGTAAACAGCGCAACGGCCCCACCGGGACGGTCGAACTCTCGTTTCTTGACCGCTATACCGCGTTTGAAAATCTGGCTCATGTGCCGGAGCCTTCGGAAGCTTCCTGAACACCCTCTTCCTGAAACAGGTCTCTGGCTGCCCAACTGGCCCCCCCTTCAGGTCGGTCCCTGCCAACCGAAGAGGCTCGGCTTGGGCCGGAATCGAAAGCTGACTTGCGAATGATCGATCAACCTGTGTCTGGTGGAAACGCCCGCCAGAAAAGAAGGCGTGGGTATGAGTTATTTTCTGGTAGGACTCTTCCTGTTGGTCATATTATTTGTGGCCGCCTCCAATGTATTCGGTTTGCCGGGCAACTGGATCAACCTGGGGTTGATCGCTTTGTGGAAATGGGCGCACCCCGGCATGGAAGCGGGATGGGGCTTTTTCCTGGCTTTGCTGGCTATCGCCGGTATTGGTGAACTGCTTGAATTCGGTTCGCAATTCTGGGGGGCCAAGAAATACGGCGGCAGTACCAAAGGAAGCTGGGGGGCGCTGGCCGGCGCCCTTGTCGGGGCTGTCCTCGGCGCTCCTTTGTTCATGGGCATAGGCGCTTTTTTGGGCGCACTGGCCGGGGCGTTTGTGGGCGCGTTCGCTGTCGAAATCATCCGCTCGCGCCCTTGGCCCGAAGCTCTGAGGGCGGCCAAGGGAGCGATGTTCGGCCGGGTTTTGGGCACGGTCGCCAAGTTGGGGTTGGGGATTTTGATGCTGGCTTTGACCATGCCCCGGGTCTGGCCAGCCTAGCAGATCGTTGAAAATTCCCCAATGGCAGGCACAGCTGGAATACGTTCAAGCTCCTTCGCGCGAATACGTACGCTGCGAACATGAGCGTTTTGTCGCCTGGCCCTTGGGATTTTTGAGTGACCTGCGGTATCTGACGTTTTTCCCCCAGTAGCTAGAGCCGCTTAGCCCGCATTGTGACGAACTTTTTGCTGTGGAGACGGCAACGTTTCGAGCCATACCTGGGCTGCTGCTCCGGATGGCTATTGTCGTCAAGGAGACCGTATGTCGATGTCGATTCATGATTTCCCTGCCTATCGCGGCGTCCTTGAGTATGTCTGCCTGCAGTGCCAGGCGCGCTATCCGCAGGATGAATTGCTCTATACCTGCCCGGATTGCGGCGGGGTGTTTTTGCTTGAAGACAGCCGACAGGAGAGCCTGAAAGAGCTTTCCGGGGCGCAGTGGCGGGAACGCTTTGACGCCCGGGCTGCTGTCAAACGCAGAGCGCTGCGGGGGATTTTTCGATTTTACGAACTGATCGCCCCGGTGCTTGACGAGCAGGATATCGTCTATCTCGGCGAAGGGCAGACGCCGATCATACCGTCCAGCCCGGCCTTGAACACGGCGGTGGGACACACCGTGGCCATGAAAAACGATGGTCAGAATCCTTCAGCCTCTTTCAAGGATCGGGGCATGGCTTGTGCCTTCAGCTATCTGCAATCCATGGCCCGGGCCAATGACTGGGATCAGCTGTTGACCATCTGCGCCTCGACCGGCGATACCTCGGCCGCAGCCGCCTTGTACGCCGCCTATGTCGGGGCGCCGCTGACATCAGTGGTCCTCTTGCCCGCGGGCAAGGTCACCGAACAGCAGTTGGCGCAGCCTTTGGGCAGCGGAGCAGTGGTCCTTGAGGTGCCCGGCGTATTTGACGATTGTATGCGGGTCGTGGAATATCTTGCTGATAACTATCGAGTGGCCCTGCTGAATTCCAAGAATCCGTGGCGCATTCTGGGCCAGGAATCCTACGCCTACGAAGTCGCCCAATGGTATGATTGGAACCTGAGCGACAAGGCGCTCTTTGTGCCCATTGGCAATGCCGGCAATATTACGGCCATCATGTCCGGGCTGCTGAAGATGCACGACCTGGGCATTATCACCGCTCTGCCGCAGTTGTTCGGGGTCCAGACCGCTCACGCCGACCCGGTTTTCCAGTATTACAGACAACCGCCCGAGAGCCGGAGTTACTCCCCTGTAGAAGTCAAACCGAGCGTGGCCCAGGCGGCCATGATCGGTAATCCTGTTTCCTTTCCCAGGGTGCGCACCTTGGCTGAGCGCTACGAGCAGGTGGCGGGCGATGGCAGTTTCCAGGTCGTCCAGGTCCAGGAACAGGCGATCATGGAATCCATGTTGCTGGCCAACCGGCACGGGCACATCGCCTGCACCCAGGGTGGGGAATGTCTGGCCGGGTTGCTCCGGGCCAAGGAAGAAGGCCGTATCGACCACAAAACGACCGCGGTCTTGGACGCGACGGCCCACAGCCTGAAGTTCATCGGTTTCCAGGACCGGTATTTTCAAAATACCTTTGCTCCGGAATACGGGATCACTCCCCAGGCCCAATGGCAGAACAGGCCGGAGACGGTTATCGATCCTGAGGTCAAGAATCGTTTGGCAGCCGATGCCTTCGCCCGGGAGGCGGCCCAGGCTGTTGTCGAACGTCTCGGATTGGAAGGGAAGGAGGACTGAGCGTTGGCGAGACCACGCTTGTAATGACGCGACGGCCCAGCCGTGCGTCGGGCGTCCATTTCTCTGGGGCGGTTCCGATGTGGAGCCCGCCCCTTTTTTACCTGCCGCTGGGCTTGTGGGGCCCGCAGCCCAACCTGTGGAAGCGGCCTGGCATCGGCAGATTGGCATCGGCCAGCCCTGCCAGCACGTCTCCAGGCGAGGCGCCGGCAGGGTTCTCAGACCATGCCCCCAGTTCCGTAACCATTTTTTGAGAGCATGTTTCGCGGATTGCGCTTTTACACCAGCCACATACGACCATGGAGAGCATACAATGGCCACATTTACTATCTGTTGTCTGCCAGGGGATGGCATCGGCCCGGAGATCACCACTGAAGCCCAAAACGTTCTGACTGCGATTGGAAGGCAGTTTGGTCATACTTTTACGATGACCGACGAGCCCATCGGTGGCGCGGCGATCGACACGCATGGCGTTCCGTTGCCGGAGGCGACTCTCCAGGCCTGCCGCGAGAGCCACGCAGTGCTCCTGGGTGCGGTCGGCGGGCCGAAGTGGGATGCACTGGAGACAGCCATCCGTCCGGAAAAAGGATTGCTGGCCCTGCGCAAGGGATTGTCCCTGTATGCCAACCTCCGTCCCGCGGTTATTTTTCCGGAACTCAAAGAGGCGTCTTACCTGCGTCCGGATATTGTGGCCGACGGCGTGGACGTGCTGGTTGTGCGGGAACTGACCGGGGGGATTTATTTCGGCGAACCGCGCGGGCGCGAAGGCGAACCGGGACAACGCCGGGCCATGAACACCATGGTCTACGATGAGACCGAAGTACGCCGTATCGGCCGGCTCGCTTTCGAAGCCGCACAGCAACGGGACAAACGGCTGTGTTCCGTGGACAAGGCCAATGTTCTTGAAGTCTCGCAATTATGGCGGGAAGTCATGAACGAACTGGCTCCCTCCTATCCGGATGTCACCCTGGAGCACATGTATGTCGACAATGCAGCCATGCAACTGGTTCGGGATCCGAAACAATTCGATGTTGTGGTCACTTCCAATCTTTTTGGGGATATCCTCTCCGATGAAGCCGCGACAATCACCGGATCCATCGGCATGTTGCCTTCGGCCTCCCTCGGCGACGAGAAGCCGGCTCTGTTTGAACCGATCCATGGCTCAGCTCCGGATATCGCCGGTCAGGACAAGGCCAATCCGCTGGCGACCATCCTTTCCGTGGGCATGTTGCTCCGATTCGGCCTCGGCCTGGAACAGGAGGCCGACGCCGTGGACGCGGCAGTAGCCGACGTCATTGCCCAAGGTCTGCGTACCGGGGATATCGCCGGTCCTGGCGAAGCTGTGCTCGGATGCCGTGCCATGGGTGCGGCTGTGGTTGACCGTCTCCAGGCCCGTAAGGACTGATCGCCATCCATGTTGACGCTTACCCTCCAGAATCTCAGCAAGGGCTTTGGCGCCAACCAGCTGTTTTCGGGGCTGTCCGGGAGTATCAGTTCGGGGATGCGAGTAGCCGTCATCGGCCCAAACGGCTGTGGCAAATCGACGTTATTGAAGATTATCAACAACGAGACCGGGGCGGACGAGGGCGTGGTCCAGGTCCCGAAAGGGGCGCGGATCGGCCGGGCGGAGCAGGAGTTGGCCCAGCATGATCTGGACAGCCCGCTGCTGGCTTGGGTATTGGAAAATCTGCCCAATTGGCAGGCGTTCTGGGCCCGTTGGGAACGGGCCCAAGAAAACGGGGAGACTGACTCCCTGTCCCGCCTTGCGGCGGAGCAGACCCGTCTGGAGCACCAGTACGGCTACAACCCGGAGCACCGGGCCAAGTCGATCCTCAGCGGCCTTGGCTTCGGCACAGGGCAGTTTGCCCAACCCTTGGCTTCCCTGAGCGGGGGCTGGCGTGAACGGGCCAAGTTGGCCCGGGTGCTGGTCGAAGGCGCGGACATTTTGCTTCTCGACGAACCGACCAACCACCTCGATCTGGAGGCGGTGCAGTGGTTGGAGCAATTCCTTCACGATTTTCCAGGGATTTTGCTTTTCGTGGCCCACGACCGGGTTTTTTTGGACACCGTGGCCACGCACACCCTGTCCCTGGGCAGTGCCCGCCCGGTTTTCAGAGAAGGCAATTTCTCCGCCTATCTAGCCTGGGAAGAGGAAAAGCGCCGCTTGGCCGATAAAGAGCGCGCCAAGCTCGATCGACAGATCAAGCATAAGCAGGCCTTTGTCGATCGGTTTCGGTACAAGGCGACCAAAGCCAGGCAGGCTCAGAGTCGGCTGAAACAGATCGACTGGTTGGAAGAGCAGCGGCGACAGCACGAAAACGAAGCCAGCGCCAGGAGCTTATCCTTCCAGTGGCCTCCCCCTGTTCGGGCCGGGCACCATGTCCTGAGCCTGGTCGACGTGACCTACGGCTTTGCGCACGAGCCCCCACTGTGGTCACCGGTCACGGCGAATATCTACCGCGGCCAGCGCATTGCTCTGGTCGGGCCCAACGGGTGTGGCAAATCAACCCTGCTCAAACTCATCGTGGGTGAGCATTCGCCGCGCCAGGGAAGCATCAAGCTTGGCACCGGAGTCAAGGTCGGCTATTTCAGTCAACACCAGACCGATATCCTCCAGCCGAGACAGACCGTGCTCGGTGAACTCCGCCGGCTGGCCCATCCCAAGATCAAGGAAGAGGAACTCCGGTTTGCCCTGGGGCTGTTTTTGCTTGATGAGAGCTATTGGGAACGGCTTGTCAGTGAGCTCAGTGGCGGGGAGAAGAACAGGCTTGTACTTGCCTCGCTGTTTCTGGGGCAGGCCAATTTTCTTATCCTGGACGAACCGACGAACCATCTCGATCTGGAGAGCCGCGAAGCCTTGGTCCAGGCCCTGCGAGGCTACGAAGGTACGGTCCTTGTGGTGGCCCACGACCGCTACCTGCTCTCAGAGGTGGCGGATGATGTCTGGGTCCTCGGGGGCCAAGGCATCGAAATGTTGACCCGCGGCTTTGCCGAATATGAAGAACGCCTCCAGGAATTGCACAACACCGGCCAGGACCAGACTCCAACGGAGCCCTCAGCCAAACCCTCCCGTGAAACGGTCAAGGCCAGACGGCGGGAATTGGCAGAAGCGCGCAACGCTTTGTATCGACGCCTGCACCCCAAGCAAAAACGGTATCAGGAACTCGAACAGTTGCTGGAAGCCAACCTCGAAAGACAGACTGAGCTCGAACAGCGCCTGGCGGACCCGAGTACCTATGAGCAGGCGGACCAGGCCCTGGCCGCGAATCAGGAATACGAAGAAGCCCGCCGCTGGGGCGAGCAACTCATGGAGGAAATGGCCGAGTTGGAGGAAGGGATGGCCCATATCCGCGAGGAACAGGACAAACTGCGCGATGCCGGAGGAGACTAAGCTGCTCAAGGTCGTGGCCGGGATCGTGCTCCGTGGCCGAACGGCACTGTTCGCCCAGCGTCCGGCCGGAAAATCCTATGCCGGACAATGGGAGTTTCCGGGGGGCAAGGCGGAACCTGGTGAGTGCCTTTGTGAAGCGCTCCAGCGTGAACTCATGGAAGAATTGCGCATTCGCCCCTTGAAGTTTCGCTTGTGGAAAGCCATAACAAAATCATATACAAGGACACGCATACGCCTTTACTTTTATATCATCCCCGAATTCGAGGGAACGCCCAACGCATGCGAAGGACAGCAAATAGCGTGGCTGCTGCCTCAACACGCTTTGGACCTGCCGCTTTTGGCCGCTGATGTCCCCATTGTCAGGGCATTGGCTTTTGAGATCGAGCGCTGCTAACCAACGAGGCTCGCATGGCCAAGCAGACGACCACCGAGGCCCTGAAACAATGGGCCCAATTCACTGCAGAAGAAATCAGGGACATAGAAGAACTCCAGCGTCAGAAGCGGACCAGCTTTCTTGCGGCGGCGTTCGATAAAGATATCCTCAGGGACCAGGACTATCTGGAATTTCTTTCCCAACGTCTGTCCATGCCGTGCGCTGCGCCGGAACTTTTTGATATCGCTCAGGATATCTTTGAACTTGTGCCTTCAGAGTTGTGCCGCAAGTACGAGGCGGTCCCGTTCTTCCGCCACAACAACACCCTGTTCATCGCCACCGCCGACCCGGAAAATCTCCTCGCCCTTGACGACATCCGTTTTGTGACCGGCATGGAACTCGCCGTGCACATCGCCACGCCCACGAGCATCGCTGTCAGTCTGGAGAACTATCTTAAAGGCGAAGAGTCTGGCGGGAATTTTGGCGATTTGGACGAGGCCCTGGCCGACATTGCCGAGTCCGATGTTGAAATTTCGCGCAAGAGCGAGGAATCCGCTTCGGAAGAACCTTCGGTGCTCGAGGCCGCTTCTCAGGCTCCTGTGGTCAAGATGGTCAACCTGATCATCATGGACGCCATCCGCAAGAAGGCGTCGGATATCCATATTGAACCCTATGAAGAACTTTTCCGAGTCCGTTTTCGTATCGACGGTGTCCTGCAGGAGGTCATGCGGCCGCCGATGCGCTTGCGCAATGCGATCATCTCCCGTTTGAAAATCATGTCCCACATGGATATCGCCGAACGGCGACTGCCCCAGGATGGCCGGGTCAAGGTCCGGACCCCCGGAGGGTTGGAGGTCGAATTCCGGGTTTCGGTCTTGCCTCTTTTGTACGGGGAAAAGGTGGTCATGCGCCTGTTGGACAAGAGTTCGCTCAATCTTGACCTGCGGGATCTGGGGTTGGAAGACAGCGCCTTGGAGATCCTCCAGCGCGCCATCATCAAACCGTACGGAATGATACTGGTTACCGGCCCAACAGGCAGCGGAAAGACGACCACCTTGTATTCGGCGATCATGGAACTCAACAAGCAGGAAGTGAATATCGCCACTGCCGAAGACCCGGTGGAGTATAGTCTGGAAGGGGTCAACCAGGTCCAGGTCCGCGATGATATCGGCTTGACATTTGCCGGGGCCTTGCGCTCCTTTTTGCGTCAGGATCCGGACATTATTCTTGTGGGTGAGATCCGGGATCTGGAAACCGCCGAAATCGCCGTCAAAGCGGCTATGACCGGCCACCTTGTTCTTTCCACCCTGCACACCAATGACGCGCCACGGACTTTGACGCGCCTGATGAACATGGGGGTCGAAGAATATCTGATCGCTTCGTCGGTCAATGCCATTGTTGCCCAGCGTCTGGTGCGCAAACTCTGCCCCTTTTGCAAACAGGACACCGAGCTTTCGCAACCGGTCCTGGACGCCCTGGGCATTGATCCCGCCACCTGGGACGACAGCCAGGTCTGTGCCCCGCGTGGATGCCCGAAATGCAACAATACCGGGTACAAGGGGCGCATCGGTCTGTACGAGGTCCTTGAAGTTACTGAAACTATGCAGGAATTGATCCTGCAGCGCGCCAGTGTCCCCCATATTCACGCCCTGGCCATAGAAGAGGGGATGTTGACCATGCGTCAAAGCGGTATCGAAAAAATCCGCCAGGGAATCACTTCGGCCCAGGAAGTGCTCAAAGTAACGGCGTAATCCGGCGTTTCGCGGTCGGTCGGGCGATCGCGGGCAGGTTCTCTGACGAACCGTGCCGGCTGTGTCTTTGGGTGTGTTTCGCAGTCAGCCCGGAAAAGGTGCCTCAGATATGCCGATTTTCATCTACAAGGCGATCAAAGGGAAACGACGGGTCAAAGGCGATCTGGACGCGGCCAATCTGGAAATGGCGGAAGCCGCATTGCGGCGTCGTGGCATGACCAACATCCGGGTCAAGCCCAAGCCGAAAGATCTGCTTGAAGGGACCTTTCTGGAAGGCCGGGTCAAAGACCGGGATATGGTCATCTTCTCCCGGCAATTCGCGACCATGATCGATTCCGGAGTGCCCATCCTGCAGGCGTTGCAGGTCATGTGCGAGCAGACGGAAAATGACAAGCTCCGGCGCAAGCTCTACGAAGTGCGCAACGACATCGAGGGCGGGAGTTCCTTGTACGAGGCCTTGCGCAAGCACCCGGATGTTTTTGACGATCTGTACACAAACATGGTCAATGCCGGGGAAACCGGCGGCGTTTTGGACGTGATCCTGGATCGCTTGGCGACATATATCGAAAAGGCGGCCAATCTGAAATCGAAGGTCAGGGCCGCGCTCATTTATCCAGGAGTTGTCTCCTTTGTGGCCGTCGCAGTCATCGCCATCATCCTGATCTTTGTCATCCCGACCTTCGAGCAACTTTTCAATGATTTCGGGAGCGGCCTGCCCACGCCGACCAAACTGGTGATCGGATTGAGCCGTTGGGTCAAGGGCAATCTCCTCTGGTTGATCCTGGGGTTGGTGGCGGCGCTAATCGCCTTCCGGTTTTTTTACCGCTGGGAACGAGGCCGGACCATGGTGGACCGCTTCTTCCTCACGGTGCCGGTCTTCGGTCCCTTGATGCGAAAATTTGCCGTGGCCCGTTTCAGCCGTACCTTCAGCACTATGGTTTCCAGCGGGGTTCCGATCCTGCAAGCCTTGGACATTGTGGCCAGGACCTCTGGCAACAAGATTGTCGAGTCCGGGGTGAATGAAGCGCGTACGTCCATTGCTGAAGGGCAAACCCTGGCCGATCCCCTTGATGCCACCGGGGTTTTCCCGCCCATGGTCATCCACATGATCTCCATTGGCGAAACCACAGGGTCACTGGACACCATGCTCGGCAAAATCGCCGATTTCTATGATGACGAGGTCGATGTGGCGGTGACGACCCTGACCTCGTTAATCGAACCCATCCTGATTGTCTTTTTAGGGGTCATTGTCGGTGGCCTCGTGGTCAGCATGTACCTGCCCATTTTCAAGATCGCCGGGACTGTGGCCGGATAGCCGAGCACCGCTCCGGCTTCCGGCCGGTTTTTCGCGCGATCCGGAGAGTACGCGCTACAGGATGCCTCCGGACGGACCGCAAGGGACGTCCGGAGTGTCCGTTTCAGGCGGCTTGATTTCCGCGAGCGGGGATGGTGAAACATGACCAGGGTGGCCGTGTTGTTCTCTGGATCGGGCGTTGCCCCTGTCTTGGGGGAAAACAACGAACGTTTGGTATTCCATAACGGATCTGGTGTAGACCAAGGAGGAAAATTTGCGCATTGCTGATTTGATGCAACCGGGCAAGAAATTTATTTCTCTTGAATTTTTCCCCCCCAAGGACGAGGGGAACTGGCCCGGTTTTTTTGAGGAAGTACACCAATTGGCGAGTATGGATCCGCTTTTTGTCTCCGTGACCTACGGCGCCGGTGGAAGCACGCAGGACAATACCTTGCGTCTGGTCAGCCGATTGAAGCAGATGGGACTGGAGCCCATGGCGCATTTGACCTGCGTTGGAGCCTCAGCCGCCACTCTCCACGACTTCATGCGTTCCCTTCAGGCGTCAGACATCGATAATGTCCTCGCCCTGCGCGGTGACCCGCCCCAGGGGCAGGACACCTTCGTCCCCGATAATGCGGATTTCCAACATGCCAGTGATCTTGTCCGGTTTCTTCGGGAGCATTACCCCGAATGCGGCATCGGGGTGGCCGGCTATCCCGAGGGCCATCAAGAAGCCCCGGATTTCGAGACCGACCTTGACTATCTGGGGTTGAAGTTCCAAACCGGCGGGGACTTTGCCATTACGCAGATGTTTTTTGACAACGCCATGTATTGGCGCATGCTCGATCAAGCCCAGGCCAAAGGCATCACCAAACCGATTGTGCCTGGGATTTTGCCGATCATGCATCTCAATACCGTGAAACGCATCTCCTCCCTCTGCGGGGCGACCCTACCGCCGGCTTTTCTGCAGCAACTGGAGGAGGCCGAGGCCGAAGGCGGTCCAGCGGCGGTTAAAGATGTGGGAATCAAGTATGCCACTGAACAGGTGCGCGATCTTCTGGCCGGCGGCGCGCCGGGCGTCCACCTGTACACTTTGAACAAGTCCGAGGCGTGTTTGCGAATTTATCGTGAACTCAACGCCTGTTTGTGTGAATAATCCTGAATCGCGAGACCGAACGGGGGAGCTGGCGGTTTGCGCCCTGGCTTTAAGGCAAGGCCCGTCATTTTTCTGGAAGACCGAATGCTTTTTGCACAAATGAAGTCTGAACGGTCTCGTGGTTCAGAGCAATCCATTGCTGGAAGGAGTCGTACTATGCCACACGATCTGACTGTAGCCGTTGTCGGTGCCACCGGTGCCGTGGGCCGGGAAATGTTGAAGATCCTTGAAGAGCGAGAGTTTCCGGCTACCAAGGTCAGGGCTTTGGCGTCGAGCCGATCGGCCGGCTCGAGCTTGCCGTTTCAAAACGGGGAGTTGATTGTCGAAGAGTTGACCGAAGCGAGTTTTGCGGACATCGATCTGGCCCTGTTTTCCGCCGGAGGCGAGACCTCGAAGAAATTCGCCCCCATCGCGGCCAAAGCCGGGTGTACGGTAGTCGATAATTCCAGCGCCTGGCGCATGGATCCGGAGATTCCCCTGGTGGTCCCGGAGGTCAATCCGGAGGCGCTCAAGACCCATAAAGGGATCATCGCCAACCCGAACTGTTCGACCATCCAGATGGTGGTGGCCTTGAAGCCGCTCCATGACGCGGCGCGGATAAAACGGGTAGTCGTCTCCACCTACCAGGCCGTGTCCGGTTCGGGAAACAAGGCCATCGAGGAATTGCGCAAGCAGGTCACGCAATTGTTCAACATGCAGGAGCCCGAAGCCAAGGTCTACCCGCATCGAATCGCCTTTAATTGTCTGCCCCATCTCGACGCCTTCCTGGACAACGAATACACCAAGGAAGAGATGAAGATGGTCGACGAGACCAAGAAAATCATGGGCGACGATTCCATTCGGGTTACGGCAACCACGGTCCGGGTTCCGGTTTTTTATGGACACAGCGAGTCGATCAACATCGAAACCGATCTCAAGCTGACCTCGCGCGAGGCGCGTGCGTTGCTCAGCCAGGCTCCAGGTGTCAAAGTTCTCGATAATCCGGCGGAGAATATCTATCCCATGCCCATTAATGCGGCTGGTGAGGATGAAACCTTCGTTGGCCGGATCCGGGAAGACGAGTCCATCGACAACGGGCTGAACGTGTGGGTCGTGGCTGACAATATCCGCAAGGGCGCGGCACTGAATACGGTCCAGATTGCCGAGGTTCTGATCCGCGAGAACCTGCTGTTGTCCTAGCAGGCCGTTGACTCTCTCCCAATGGCAGACAGTTGCAATGCGTTCAAACGTGTCTGTACGACTCAGTACGCTACGACCTTGAACTTTGTCGCCGTCCCTTGGGTTTTTTAAAACGACCTGCAGTATAAGGAATTTTCAACAGTCAGCTAGCGTGTTGGAAACATCCAGTCGCCTCTGGCCCTGGCCTGAGGCGGTCGTCGGTTCTCAGTTCGGCTCGGCTGGCTTTCCTCTCGTCTTCAACCTGTGTTGTCCTGGAGAAAAATACTGTGCCCCGCACCATCTCAGACCAGAGCTATCTTGAGGCCCTTTTGGCAGCCCCCCGGCCGGGAATCGATCAGGTACGGGCTTTCTATGACCACCGCGTCGGTGTGATCGGGAAGGATCCCCGGTATCTGCTTATTCCCATGGATGACCACTTGGTCCATCGGGGCGACGGGGTCTTCGAAACCCTGAAATTTACTGCGAAGCGGTTGTACCAACTTGATGCCCATGTCGAGCGCCTCTTCCATTCCGCTAAGACCATCGCCATCCATCCTCCGTGTTCGCGAGAGGACGTTCGGGAGTTGATCATAGACCTTGCCGCGGCTTCAGAACTCGAAAACGGTATCGTGGCTGTGTACGTGGGGCGCGGCCCCGGCGGGTTTTCCGCAGATTTCCGGGAATGCCCCCAGCCCAGCCTGTACGGCGTGGCCCGGATCATGCCAGAGCGCCCGGAAGAGCTTTGGGAAAAGGGAGTGACCGCGTACACGACCAGTTTCCCGGCCAAACAATGCTATCTGTCGCGGATCAAGACCGTTGATTATCTCCCCAATGTGCTCATGAAGCGTGAGGCCGTGCTCAAGGGATACGATTACCCCCTGTGTTTCGACGAACAAGGGTTTTTGGCCGAAGGAGCCACGGAAAATGTCTGCCTGGTCAATGCCTCGGGCGAATTGATCGTCCCGGAATTGCGCAATGCTTTACCTGGTACGACTCTATTGCGCGGCCTGGATCTCATCCGACCGGAACTGCCGGTTGAACACCGTTTAGTGAAAGAGGATGAACTCTATCAGGCCAAGGAACTCATTTTGCTGGGCACCTCGTTGGATGCCATCAGTGTGGTCCGTTTTAACGGCCGGCCGATCCACGATGTCCGGCCCGGACCGGTCAGCCGCCGTTTGCGGCAGTTGTTGCGGGAAGACCAAGAGCGCAACGGGACACCGATTCATTGATGCATATCTTGCTTCTCGATCTCGGAAGTGAGTGGCGCGGGGGACAGCGGCAGGTTCTGTTTCTGGCCCAGGCGCTCATGCAAGCTGAGGCAGCCCAGGTTACTTTGGCCTCTCCCCGGCACAGCCCGCTTTTGGCCCGAGGCCACTCGGCAGGCATATCCACACTGACCTTGCCGGGCACACGGGAATGGCATCCTGGCAATTGGCTCTGCCTGCGGCGCCAGCTTCGGAAGAAGGTGGATATCGTCCACACCAACGACGCCCGTAGTGCCGCACTTGGGGCGATGCTGCGGCGATGTGTACCGGGAAACTGGCGACTGGTGCACACCCGGCGAGTCTCGTATCCGGTCCGGCGAGGTCTGCTCGGCGGCAAATACCATTGCGGCGATCATGTAGTGGCTGTCAGCGGGGAGATCAAAACGGTCCTGACGCAGAGCAGGGTGCCGCGAGAACGGATCAGCGTCATTCACAGCGCTGTGAATCCTGAGGGCTACCGCCGGCGCGATCCGGCCTTGCCGTGGCCGCAATCACCGATGCGGTTGGGCTGCATTGGTTCTTTGACGCCGCAGAAAGGACATTCGGTGCTTCTGGACGCTCTGGCACTGGCCCGGCAGGAAAACCGTTTGCCTCCCTGGCGGCTGGAGGTAATCGGCAGCGGACCGTTGGCGGATACGCTGCAGCACCAGGCGCATGATTTGAGTCTGGACGGGCAGGTGGATTTTGTGGGCTATCGGGAATCCACGGAGGTCTTGCCGGAGCTTGATGTGCTCATTGTGCCTTCAGTGGACGGCGAGGGCAGTAGCGGGGTGGTCAAGGAAGGATGGATCAGCGGAGTACCGGTGGTCGCTTCAGATCTGCCGGGCACGCGCGAATTGGTGGCTGATGGCCACAATGGGGTGCTTTTTACCGCCGGGAGTGCTGATCAGCTGGCCTCTGTGCTGGCGACGCTGGCCACTGACACTGAGCGTGCCAACCGATGTGTGGCTGGGGGATTGACGAGCAGCACGCATTATACACCACAGGTTATGGCGACGCAGTACCATTCTGTTTACGAGCGCCTCCTGGAGAGGTGACTTTGGGAGTTTCCGGGAGCCGGATCCAGGACTCGCCTCCAGTTCAAATATATACAGGCCCCCTGTGCGGAAAAATTTGCACAGGGGGCCTGTGTTTTTGCAGACACGGTCTTTTGCCTGCTGAGAGTGCGTTTCGCTGTGAAAGTGTCCCCGGTATCTGGAATGTTGCTCCCGGCCTGGAAAAAGAGCGTGGGCCCAGTCCTGGAGAAGTCGCAGGAGAGACTCAGGCGAAGCGGGTGCATACGGCTCCGGCTCCTCAGGCGCTCAAGGCAGCTTCCAGGCCGCGCTCAACATCCCAGAACCGGGGTCGGGGGCAGATTCACAAGGAGTTGTCTGCCCGGTTCTGGAATGTTGCTCCCGGCCTGGAAAAAAAGCGTAGGCCCAGTCCTGGGGTGTTGAGCCGTCAGGAGGAGGGTGGGAGCTGTTCCAGGCCCTCAAGCAGCCAATGGCTATCGGAGCGGGATTCGTCGCGCTGGAAATGCCAGAGTTCACGAACCTGTCTGGTCTCAGAATCCTGAGGAGACTCGCGGAGCAGGGCTTCAAAAGCCACACTGACGTGGGTCACGGCTCCGTCGCGGCGGACATTGCGAACCTCGGCCTGCAAAAGCACGATTTCAGTCTGGCTGGTATTCGGGTCTTCCTTGGCCTGCCGCCGGATTTCCCGAAAGACCTCAGGGGTAGTAAAGCCGCGGATGTCTTCAAGGTCCCGGTCGTCCCAGGCCTCTTGCAAACGCTGGTAGACGATCTTGGCCCCTTTGAGAAATTCCTGGGTGTCAAAATCCTGAGGAATCGATTCTTCTTCATCGGTAGGCTCAGGAGGTGGTGGGCCACCGGCCGGTTTGGAACGCAGGTGTTCCCAGCCTGCGGCAGCGGTGTCGAAGCGGTCCGGTGCGGAACGCTGATCCTGTCGTGGCGGGGACTTTGATGAAGGTCCCCTGGTTCCGCGCCCTTTGAACAATCGGACCACGAAAAAGACCAGCAGGCCGATCAAGACCAGATCAAGAAGCGAGGGCCCCATGAACGGTCCGCCCATAAAGAGGGATCCGATGAGCGTACCCGCCACCAGGGAGCCGAAAAGACCACCAGGGCGGCGCACGGAGCGGCGCGTTGAGGAAACCGCATGGCGCTGCTTGGCAGTGGAGGTCTTGGTCGAATAGTTTCGGCTCGGAGCGGGACTGCTCCCAATCGAGCGCCGGCTCCCGAATCGCTTGGCCTCAGCCGGGGTGGCGGCCGTCAGAACCAGGCCCATCCCGAAAACAAGGATCACTGCAAGACACAGGCTTTGTCGCATTGAAGGCATAGGTATCTCCCAAAAAAATAAGGGCGTAGGGATTGAACCCCACGCCCTTATAAGGGAAACCGGGCACCCAGAAACAACAGCGTACCGCTGCTCCTTCTCAGGCCTGACGGGGTTGGCTGCGTTCCTGCCGCCCGGCTCCCCTGTATCATCATCAATAGAAAATGGCGGAGAGGGAGGGATTCGAACCCTCGGTACCCGGTTAAGGGTACACGCGATTTCCAATCGCGCACCTTCGGCCAACTCGGTCACCTCTCCGCTCAAGAAACGACGTTTTTATACGAACCTGGTTCGCTTGGCAAGGGGTAATAGGTCAGTTTTTATTCTTTTTTTTGTCGTCTTTGGGGCGCCAACTGCACCCCTCGCTGGAGGGGCCTCACCCCTTGATGCCGAGTCGCGGAAAAACGACCCGGACGACAAAGATCCAGCCCACGGCAATGAGCAGGAGAATCAGCCAATCACTCATACGCTGTGTGTCCTTTCCCCGCCTGGGGTTGGCCCGGAAATCCTCCGGGCAGAGGGCGGGGCGTTGTGGAGTTGCTGACCGCTCTACCGCTACAGCGGCGGTGTTTATAGAGCCGCGGCGGGGCGGTCAATGGAAAATGCGGAGGCTCTGCCCAGCCGGCCGGTGCTGGCTCAAGACGAAAGATCGGGCAGTGCCAGGGTCTCACCGGTCAATAAGGTATAGGCCTGGTGGTATTTGTCCCGGGTTTGGGCAATCACATCGGGTGGAAGTGCCGGGCCCGGGGCCTGTTTATTCCAGCCGGAGCCTGTCAGCCAGTCCCGGAGGTATTGTTTGTCGAAACTCGGTTGCCCCTGACCAAGAGTGTACTGCTCTTCAGGCCAGAAACGTGAAGAGTCGGGAGTCAGGACCTCATCGATCAAAACAAGTTCGTCATCAATAAGGCCGAATTCAAATTTTGTGTCGGCGATGATAATGCCGCATTGACGGGCGTAGTCTCGGGCTCGGCTGTACATCTGCAGACTCAGGGATTGGACCTGGGCCATACGGTCAGCGCCGACGAGGTCACTGGCCTGGGACAGGGTGATGTTCTCATCGTGATCGCCGATTTCGGCTTTGGTCGACGGGGTGAACAACGGCTCGGGCAGTTGTTGGGATTCCCGCAGGCCTTCAGGGAGCGAGTGGCCGCAGACGGTCCCGGTCCGTTGGTAATCTTTCCAGCCCGATCCGGAAAGGTAGCCACGGACGATACATTCGATCGGGAGTGGCTGAGCCCGGCGGGCAAGGACCGAACGGCCCCGGAGTTGCTCGGCGTGCGGAGCGAGGAACGCCGGGTAGGAGGAGGCGTCGGCATTCAAGGTGTGGTTGGAGACCAGGTCAGCAAAACGGTCCATCCAAAACAGCGTCAATTGGTTCAAGACAATACCCTTGCCTGGAATCGGGTCAGGCAGGATGACATCAAAGGCGGACATGCGGTCTGTGGTCACGATGAGCAGTTTGTCCTCGTCAACGGCATACATGTCACGGACTTTGCCCCGTGAAACGAGTTCGATTCCAGAGAGTTCAGTTTGTTGGACAGTTTGCATGGAATCCATCCTTATGCGTGGCCAGGCCGTGAAACGGCTCAGCGTTGCCGATTCGGCCCCTGCCGCGTCATGGAACGCCGGCAAGGGGAAGTCTTGGGGCCAGGTTGCAAGGTTGCCCGGAGTCCTACCAGTCGGCCAAGGCTTCGAAAACTTCGAGCGACGGCAACGAAGAGATCATTTCCGGGATTTTGAGTTCAAAGCGCGCCCCCGTGTCCTCATTGGGGAAAAGGGTTGTTTCCCAGCCGGCAATCCGGCCCAGAGCTTGGACCAATGGCAGCCCCAGGCCTCGTCGTCCGGGCGAAGATGTGGTCCCCTCCGCCCAGATATCCAGGGTGTCAGGAAGCGGTTCCCGGGAATCGAGAGTCACTGCGGCGCCTGAGTTCCAGGGAGTGATCTGGACACGAATCGTATGTTCGCCTTCCAGGTTGGCGGCCCGACAGGCCCGGACCGCATTTTTCAAGGGCTCTTCCAGGCAGAGCGTCAGGAAAAAGGGCCGGAGTTCCAGATTGGGAACCTCTTCGGCGACTTGCCACGTCATCGAGATGTTGTGCTTATAGAAAAGGTTGTTGTTCCAGAAGGCGTCCAGCCATTCCATATACTGGCCAAGATCGATCTGTGTCGATTCCACCTGAGTGTAGAAAAAGCGGTGCCGCAAATGCTGCAACTGCTCACCCATGGACTTGGAGGCCTGGCCCATGCGTTCCAGACGGGATTCAATCTGCCCGCGGTCCAGAGCTCCGGCTAGCTTGCGTTGCAAGAGCTCCAATTGCAAGTCGACAATGTGCACTGCGTTGTTCAGATTGTGGGTCACTCCGGAAAGGAAGCTTCCGGCTGTCGCCTGGAGATACTGTTGTCCGAGTATAACCCATTGGTCGTCTGGTCTGCTCATGGTTGTGTCCTTTCGTGAATGGTCCAGGGGGCTCCTGCGCAGCGCTCAGCGTAGGCTCCACCAAGCACGCTGCGATTTACCAGAGAGTATCGTCGACATCCACGCGCATGGCGTGAACGGGACAAACACGGGTACAGGCCCCGCAGGCCGTGCATTTTTCCACGTCGAACAGGACATGGCGGGTTTCATGGTCCAGGCTCAGGGCCTGGGTGGGACACAAAGCGGTGCACAAACCACAATGGACACAAGAATCTTCGTCGCGTGAGATCTGCTGGGATACCTTGGCGATGGAGATCCCGTGTTCCTTGAGGTAGCTCAGCCCTTTCTGGAATTCTTCTTCACTGCCGGAAAGCTCGAGGACGAGCTTGCCTTCGCGGCGCGGCGATATACTGGCCTTGAGGATGTTGAAGTCAAGTTCATAGTGTTTGGCCAGATTGCACATGATCGGCCGCCCCGAGAACAAGGGCGGAAAGGTCAAGGCCAGGATGGAACGGCGGACATTGTTTTGGGTCTCGGTCATAAACAAACTCGTATCGCTGCGTTGGCAGTCTGGTGCCTCTCTCAAGGGCGGCCCGGGGCCAGCAGAACCAGGCGGGGCTGGATACAAAACAGCGCTGGGGCCGTGCCGGGAGAAGGCTTTCACTGCAATGTTGAAACAGACAAACTCAGGACGTTTCCATGAATCAATTCGAGCGCTGCTCCAGAAACGCCTCGGCTCGTCCGGCCTCGGGTGAATCCGGTGCAGAGTCGATCACTCGCTGCAAGAGCAATCGTCCGGGCTTGGTCTTGCCGAGTTTATAAAACGACAATCCCTGTTTGAGCAGGGCCGGACGGTATTTGGAACTTTCCTGGAAGCGTTCGATCACTTCCTGGTAGGCCAAAACGGCGCGGGCGTAGTTCTGGCTCTGGTAATAACTCTCGCCCTGCCAGAAATAGGCGTTGGGGACGAGGTCGCTCTTGGGATTTTCATCAATAAAGCGGGCCCATAAGGCCTGGGCATTCTGGTAATTGCGTTTCCGGAACTGGGCCAGGGCTTCGTCGTACATGGCCTGAGGCGAGTCGAATGTCTGCGGCGCCTCGGCCTCAGCCGGTGTGCCGTTGGTGGCATTGGATGGCCCCGCCTGGAGTTGGCTCGGCTGCGTGGCGTTTTCCGGCAGCGCAACATCGGTGTTGTTGGAGGTCAGGTCAGTCAGTTGGGCCGTGGCATTGGCCTGCGTGCGAGCCAGGGAGTCGACCCGGCGCTCCAGCGCGTCGACGCGGCCCCGAACCTCGGCCACCGCCACCTGCAAAGAGCGCATATCAGCGGTGAGATTGGCCTGGGTCGAACGGACCGGGGAACTTGTGGCCTCGATCTTTTGCTGTAACTGGGATTGTGTTTGCTGCAAACTGCTGCGCAGGGATTTTACATCCTGACGCATCTGCCGCTGCATTCGTCCTTGCTGGGCCACCTGCTGTTGCAAACGGCTGAAATCCTGCTGACTGATGACGCACCCGGACAGGACCAGGCCGGTGGCAGCGATGCAGGTCCCTTTGATAACCATTGACAGGAATCGTCTGGCCATAGTCTTTCAGTTTCTCCTTGGGTCAGATGACCCGTTTGGCCCGTCTGCGGCCAATGCACACATAGGCGAGGCCGCCAAGAAACGGGATAAAAACAGCGGCCCCCAGCCAGGCCATCTTTTCCTGGGCCGTAGCGAAGTCGCTGCGGAAGATATGCCAGATGGACCATAAATTGGGTAAAATGGGTACTATCAAGGCAACGGCGAACAGGGCAAGGGTCTCAGGGGGGAGTCCGGCCATCAGCTGTTTCTCCTTTGCCTATAAAGCCAGATTCCGAGGATCACAAGCGCGGCGGCAATCCATTGGGTGGTGCTCAAAGGACCCAAATGGCCGCGGAAATCCCCGCGAAAGAGTTCAATGACAAACCGCAGTACGGCGTAGCCCATAATATAGATAGCAAAACGCATCCCGGGTTTGGGCTGCCACCGTTTAGTGCCCAGCAACAGGAAATAGACCGCGACGCCGGCCAGGACGTGGTAGATCTGGGTCGGATGCAGTGCCTGGTGCAACGGGGCCAGGGATTTGGGATCGGTGAAGGTGATGGCCCAGGGCAGGGTACATTCTTTCCCGAAACAACACCCGGCCGCAAGGCAGCCAAGCCGCCCCACAGCCTGTCCTAGCGTAAGTCCAGGAGCGATGGCGTCAGCCCAGGACCAGATTGGCTGTTCGCGACGGCGCAGAAACCAGATCGTGGTCCCGGCAGCGGCCAGGGCGCCGCCGAGGAAGACCAGTCCTCCCTTCCAGAACTGCACAATTTCCAGCGGGTGGGCCAGAAAGTATTTGGGCGCCAAAAGGACGTAAAGCAGTCGGGCGCCGACTACAGCACTGAGGATGAGATAAAAGCCGAGATCAGGGACGATTTTGTGTGGCAACCCCAGGCGCTTGGCTTCACGCATGGACACGGCCATCCCAACCAGGAAGGCAGCGGCGACGAAAAAACCGTATGTGTAGACCGTGAACGGTCCGATATCAACGAGTATGGGATGCATGGCGTTTCTTGCGACGATAAAAGGAAACCAGAATGCAGATACCGCCGATACTGATTCCAATATCAGCGATATTGAAGGCTGGCCAATGCGCGGAGCCAATATAGATATCCAGGAAATCGATGACGTGTCCGACCCGGATGCGGTCCACCAGATTGCCGAGGGCCCCGCCCAGAATGCAGCCCAGACCTGTGAAAAGGACCATATCCCGACGGTCCACCGTGCGCAGGAGCTGGAAAATAAGCACCACAGCCAGAGCAGATACCGCGATGAAAAAATAGGTCTGCCACTCGATATCGGCCCGGTTCAAGAAACCGAAAGCGGCCCCGCGGTTGTGGATGTGGACGAGATCGAAGAATCCGGGAATGACGGTCCGGCTCTCGTACAGTGGAATGCTGCTCTGGATCAGGAGTTTGGTGAGCTGGTCCAGAGCCAGGATGGCAGCGCCCAATCCTCCGGTCAGGGCATAACGAGTGCGCATGTGGTCTCCTCAAGGCTACATGGCTGTAAAGGGCGAAATCCTACAATTGCTGCAATACCGCGCTGCACCGCGGGCAGACATCCGGGTGCGCGGCGTCGGATCCGATTTCCGGACTGAACACCCAGCAGCGAGGGCATTTGTCTCCCTGCGCCGCGTTGACCGCAATGCTCAGGCCCGGAAAGACATCGCTTGCAAAGCCGGCATCCTCTGGGGCGGAGTCCGCCTGCTCCAAGGAGGCTTGGGAAACGATACAGATTTCCCGCAGCTGACCGGCCACGCTGGAGAGTTCACTGTGCAGCGGTTCAGGGGCATAGATAGTGACTGCCGCGCTCAAGGGGTGCCCGATGTCCCCGGATTTGCGCCAGGGTTCGATGGCCTTGGTGATTTCTTCGCGCAGGGAGCAGACATGGTCCCACAGGGCGCGTTCGTCTTCGCGCAGCAGATCCTGAACCGGTTCCACCGGAGAAAGCGTGAAGACCGAAGGAACGTCAGGGCGCATACATTCGGGCAGATGCTGAAAGAGTTCTTCGGCGGTGAAGCTGAGAAATGGCGCCATATCGCGCAAGAGCATCTGCAGGATACGGTGGAGGACGGTCTGGGCTGAGCGCCGCTCGATGCTCCCGGGGGCCGAGACGTAGAGCCGGTCCTTGAGGATGTCCAGATAAAAAGCGCTCAAGTCAGTCACGCACATGTGATGCAGGGTGTGAAAGACCTTGTGGAATTCGTAACGGCTGTAGGCCTCTTGCATCCGCTGGTGTCTGGTCTGGATCAGATCCAGGGCATAACGATCGAAGGAGAGGACCTCGTCCAGAGGCAGACCATTTTGGCTGGGATCGAAATCGGCGAGATTGCCCAGGATAAACCTGCAGGTGTTGCGGATGCGGCGGTAGGCGTCCACCAATTGCTTGAGGATATTTTCCGAGATGCGCAGATCTTCCTGGTAGTTCTCCGAGGCGACCCACATGCGCAGGATTTCGGCGCCGTATTTGTCCATGATCTCCTGGGGCGCGACCACGTTGCCGATGGATTTGGACATTTTCCGGCCCTGGCCATCGACCACGAAGCCGTGGGTCAGCACGGTTTTGTACGGGGCCTGATCCCGGGTGCCGACCGAGGCCAGCAGAGAACTGTGGAACCATCCCCGGTGCTGGTCGGTGCCTTCGAGGTACAGATCGGCCGGATACCGGCATTCGTCGCGTTGTTCAACCACGGCGGCGAAGCTCGTGCCGGAATCGAACCAGACATCAAGGATGTCGTCCTCTTTGGCCCAATGCGTGCCCCCGCACGAGGGGCAGGTCAGTCCCTCGGGGACGATGTCTTCCAAAGACGCCTCGAACCAGTAGTCGGCGCCGCGTTCATGTTCGGCAAAGCGGTCGACGATGGCATGCACCCAGTCGGCCTCGTAATACGCTTCGCCGCATCCCTCGCACAGGAGAGCAATAATCGGCACGCCCCACATGCGCTGGCGCGAGATGCACCAATCCGGACGATTGGCGATCATGCTGTGGATCCGTTCCCGGCCCCAGGAGGGGATCCATTGGACTTCGGAGTCAATGGCCTTGAGGGCCTTGTCCCGCAATCCGTTGGCCTCCATAGAGATAAACCACTGCGTCGTGGCCCGGAAGATGACTGGCTTTTTGCACCGCCAGCAATGGGGGTAGGAGTGGCTGATCTCCTCCTGGGCCAGCAGCATGCCGAATTCCTGGAGCTTGGCGATGACCTCGGGATTGGCCTCGAATACGGTCAACCCGGCGAAAAAGGGGACACTGGACAGAAAGCGGCCCTGGTCATCCAGAGGGGAATAGACCTCCAGGCCGTAGCGTTGTCCGGTTTCAAAGTCTTCCTGACCGTGGCCCGGGGCGGTGTGGACGCATCCTGTGCCGGCGTCGGTGCTGACGTAGTCGGCCAGAACAATCGGTGAGTGACGGTTATACAGCGGATGGCGGGCGTTGAGCCCCTCGAGGGCGGCCCCAGAGACCCGGCCAAGAATTTCAGTCGTTTCCCAGCCGAAGCCTTCGGCACGTTCCTGCCACAATTCTTCCGCGAGCAGATAATCATTCCCGTGGGCGCGAACCAGGACATACTCCAGATCGGGATGCACGGCCACGGCCATATTATCGGGGATCGTCCACGGCGTGGTGGTCCAGATGACCAGTGAGGTCCGGTCCGGGTCGGCCTGGGGGATGGATTCGCGCAAGCGATCGTCAGGGAGCGGAAAGCGGACATAGATCGACGGGGAGGTGTGTTCGCCGTATTCGACTTCGGCTTCGGCCAAAGCGGTCTCGCAGGAACAACACCAGTAGATCGGCTTTTTGTTCCGCACCACGCTGCCGCGCTCCATGAACCGGGCCAGTTCCCGGGCCGTCGCCGCTTCGTAGCTCGGGTTCATGGTCAGGTACGGGGCGTCCCAGGTGCCTAAGACACCGAGTTTCTTAAATTCTTCTCGCTGGATGTCGAGATATTTCAGGGCGTATTCCCGGCATTGTTTGCGGATGTCCAAAATGGACATCGATTTTTTGTCCGAGCCAAGTTCCCGCTCGACCTTGAGTTCAATCGGGAGCCCGTGACAGTCCCAACCCGGTACGTATTCAGCGTTATGCCCCTGCATGTTCTTGTACTTGACGATCATGTCCTTGAGGACCTTGTTCATGGCCGTGCCCAAATGGATATTGCCGTTGGCATACGGAGGGCCGTCATGCAGGACAAAAGGGGGACGATCACCGTCTTTGCGGGCCATGGCGGAGTAAATATTGTTGGCGTCCCAAAAATTGAGCATCTTGGGTTCATTTTTGGCCAGATTGGCCCGCATGGGAAAAGAAGTTTTCGGCAAATTGAGGGTCGCTTTGTAATCAGCCATGGTCTTCCTCAAGGTCGGGTTGGGTTGGTAACAGGAATCTGTTCTGCAAATCCGGGGTGCAGACGGACACTAGGTTCGGGAGAAACGAATCAGGAAGTGTGTGTCAACCCCCAGCGGAAGTCAAGAGGTGCTGCACGGACAAGGCGTTGGCTGTGGTGGTTTATTGGTGAGTTGCCAGGGCTCCACAGACAGCCTCGAGCAGGAGGGTCAATTGACGGCTGCTCGCTTCGGCCTGGGCGATGATCTCCTCAAGAGAGGTGGGGGCCTGGCAATCGGGCAGATTCTGGTTGGTCAGACAGGAGACCCCTAATTGACGCATGGACATGTGGGCAGCGGCAATGGTCTCCATGACTGTGGACATGCCGATGGCATCGCCGCCCAGGCACCGGTACATGCGTGTTTCCGCAGGCGTTTCCAGGCTCGGACCCTGGATGCCGACGTAAACGCCGCGCTCCAGGCGCAGTCCCTGCTCAAGGGCAACGGTATCGGCCAATCGTCCGAGTTCGGGGTCAAAGACCTCGGACATGTCCGGAAAGCGCGGTCCGAAGGTTTCGAGATTGGGACCGGTCAGGGGATTGCTCCCGGTCATATTGATCTGATCGGTCAGACGCATCAACTGTCCGGCGGGAAAGAGGGGATTCAAGGAGCCGGCGGCGTTGGTGGTCACCAATGTCCTCACGCCAAGGGCGCCCAGCAGGCGGACTAGGCGGCAGACCTCCTGGGGGGTGTATCCTTCATAGAGGTGACACCGTCCCTGGAGAACAAGAACGGGCAGGCCGTTGCACCGGCCGTGCCACAAGGCGCCCTGGTGGCTGCTGACCGTGGCCTGTGGCAGGTGCGGGATCTCGGCATACGGCACGGATTGCGCTTCGGTGAGTTGGGAGGCCCAACCGCCCAGACCGGTGCCCAGAATGATCCCCACCTTGGCCGGATGGTCCAGGCCCAGGGTGTTTCTGACGTGTGCGGCGGCTTCGGCAATGCGGTCCTCTTCAAGCACGGCGGTCCTCCTTCGGTATCGGGCGAAAACGGCTGTCGGAAAATTCGGAAGCGCTGGGGACAAAGCGGCCCCCAGAGCGACTGAAACTGGTCTTCAGTCTCAGCTGGGAGGCTGTAGGCTGGGTAATTGGTTTGCGTAAAAGATGTCAAGAATTTCCCCTTGGATCTGAGACCCGGTTCTGGGGCGGCGCTTGGAGCTTGAACAAAGCGTGTGAACTTCAATTTGCTCCCCAACAGCCTGCATCGGCCAAGCGCGGGGATGAGGCGATGCAGTAAGGCCCGCCGCTGCTGGGTTCGGCGCAGTGGGCGGCTCGGGGGCTGGCTTACGGGTAGTTGTTTATGCAAGCGAAACGAGAGTTGAATTCCTGGCATCTTTTTGCCATAAGAAGCACCATCCAGGCGACTGCCCAGAAACAGAGCTAAAGAAACATTGACAGTCCCGGAAATTGTTGCTCTACCCCTCTGGTTCTGCCGTAGGGTGGGCAAAGGCGGCGCCATGAAAACGGTCGGACCGTGTCCTTCGGCTTGCCGCCCCGGTCCGTGGGTGGCACGACGAGGGTTCCGACGCGCCCCTGTCCGACAGCCTCTGTCGGGCCCATTGCGCCAGTGCACAGGTTTGAGGTCACCTTGTCCACAACAACCAGTCAAGGAAGGACAGCGTTGGACGCTCGACATAAAGTTCTCATCGCCAATCGCGGCGAAATCGCCGTTCGCATCATCCAGGCCTGTGTCCAATTGGGTCTGGATTTCGTTTGCGTGTATACGGAACAGGACGCGGATTCGGGCCATTGCGATCTGGCCCGGCACCACGGCGGAGATGCGGCTCTGTACCGTATCAATTCCTATCTTGATCCCAATGAAATCCTGGCTGTAGCGGATGCTGCCGGTGCTACGGCGGTCCACCCCGGATACGGTTTTTTTTCCGAAGATTTCCGTTTCGCCCGGCGCGTGGTCGAGCGCAAACGCGGCCTGATTTTTATCGGCCCCTCCTGGCAGGTTATCCGTGACCTGGGCGACAAGATCAACACCAAACGGCTCGCCCGCAGTCTGGACGTGCCCACGGTTCCCGGCTCGGACCGGCCGATTTTTGACGAACTCGAGGCCGAGGAAATCGCCGAGAATCTGTTCGATTTCCAGTTGGACCAGGGAGTGGAGCGGCCGATCATTCTGGTCAAAGCCTCCGCCGGCGGAGGCGGCATGGGCATCGAGGAAGTCGATGACATGGACAAATTTCGCCAGGTCCTGCGCCGGATCCGCAACTACGCCAAGCGGCAGTTCCGTGACGAGGGCGTGCTCATCGAGCAGCGGATCTTTGATTTCAACCACCTCGAAGTCCAGGTGGTGGCTGAGCGGGGCGGGCAGAACATCGTCCATTTCGGCACCCGCAACTGCACCATCCAAAGCACCGGCCGCCAGAAACGGGTCGAGATCGCTCCCGGCTTCGCCCCCCAGGAAGTCTCCTACGCCTTCAATGCCCAGCGAGTCTTGGACAACATCACTGAATATTCCCTGCGTATGGCCAGGGAAGTCGGCTATGACAATGTCGGGACCTGGGAATGGATCGTCAGCCCCACCGGGCAACCCTTTCTCATGGAAGTCAATACCCGTATTCAGGTCGAAAACGGTGTTTCCGCCGCGATCTCGCGAATCAAGGGCGAATCCGGCGTGAATCTGCTCGCCGAGCAGATCCGGCTGGCCCTCGGCGACAACATGGGCTATACCCAAAACGACATCACCTTCGATGGCATTGGCGTGGAATACCGGATCATTGCCGAGGATCCGGACAACAAATTCGCCCCCTGGGTAGGGCGGATCGACTCCTTCCAATGGCCGGACTATCCCTGGCTGAAAATGCACACTCAGGTCCCCTTGGACCGGGCCTATGAAATCCCCACGGATTATGACCCCAACCTGGCCCTGGCCATCGTCTGGGGCGAGGATCTCGACCAGGTCAAACGCAGGGGACACAGGCTGCTCGACACTATCGACCTTCAGGGCGAAAACAAGTCCGCTGAATCCTTACGGTCCAATTTGCGGTTTCTCGCCGCCAACACCGATCACATCCTGGAATTTTAGCTCCCGAGACCAGTGGGATCGGGAGAGGATGCCTGTTCGACCAACCCTGAACGGATACTAGGATCTATGGATATCGAAAAGCGCATACAAGAACTCAGCGACCGCTTGCGCTATCTGCAGGATATATTCGGGGAGAAGGAAAACGCCAACGTCAAACTCTTGGAATCGAAGCTCAGCGATTTCAAGGCCAAGGAGCACCAGCTTGATGTCCACCAACAGGTGCGGCAGCTGACCTCCCTGGAGGACCTGTTTTCCTTTCTGGAAAAAAAGCTCGAACGTGAATTGACCCCGATGGACCGCGTGCGCATCGTCCGCCATCCCCAGCGTATCTGCCTCAAGGATATACTGGAGAACGTCTACGACAATTATACCGAGATCGGTGGCCAGGACGAATACTCCATCGACCCGAGCATGCTCATCGCCCGGGCGTATATCACCCGCCGGGTGGGCAAGAAGGTCTATCAGCAGCCGGTCATGGTCATCGGTCAGGAAAAAGGACACGGTGAAGAGTTCCGCAATGGCGGTTCCGTCAAGCCCTGGGGCAATGAGAAGGCCCTGCAGTACATGCGGGTCGCCGAAACCGAGAACATCCCCATCCATTCCTATATCTTCACCCCGGGGTCGTATCCCGTGGAAGACTACCCTGGCGCGGCCCAGCAGATCGCCAAGAATCTCTACGCCATGGCTGGTCTGCGAGTGCCGATTCTCTCCGTTATCTCCGAAGGCGGCTCGGGTGGCGCCGAGGCCATCGGACTCGCCGACCGCCGGCTCATGCTGTCCCATGGCTACTATTCGGTTATCTCTCCGGAGGGAGCGGCGGCCATTGAAGGGCGGTTGCGCCACGGACAGCGGGCCGAGCCGGAACTCATCGAGCGGTGTGCCAAACAGCTCAAAATCACCGCCTTCGATAATAAAAAAATGGGCTATATCGATGATATCATCGAAGAGCCTCCTCTGGGCGCTCGTTCGGACCATTACGATTTTTTCAAGAAGTTGCGCCAGGAGATCGTGCAGGCCACAGACGAAGTCGTTTTGCCGGCCCGCGGCATGAGTGTCTTTCGGGCCATGGCCTTGCGCCGGCGCCGCAATTCCGAGATCTATGTCCGCTGGACCCTCAACGCCAAGGGCCGCGACCGGCTGGTCTGGAAACGGTTCAAGAAATTCCGCCATCTCGCCCAGAACGCCTATACGGACAAGCGCTCGATCATCAAACGGGGCTACGATTACGTCTGGGACTGGAGTTGGGCCCTGTACGCCTTTGTCCGCTACGACGTTTTGGGCAAGCATCAGCGCCGTCTGACCCATCTCGCCGAGGATGTCGAAGCCGAAGCCCGGGTGCTGTTCGACCGTTTCGGGCACCGCTTGGTGAAATGGTACCAGCGGACCCTGGAGAAATTGCCCTGGCGTACCTCCCAGGGTGAGGCCGAGCAACAACTGACCGAACTTTCGGATTGGAAAAGCGAGCAGGAGAAGGAGTCCCCCTGGACCTATGTCAGTCCGCAGGCCCAATCAGACAAGGCCGTGAGTTGTCCACGGGAGCGCAGTCACGGCTGTCTGGACCAGTGGGCTCCGGATCTTTTCGGGGACTGGGCTGGGGTCTGCAGTTACTGCGGCTACCATTTCCCCATGGAAGACGCCTGGTATCTTTATAATGTCTTCGATCGCGGCAGCATCCATGAATTCAACCACGAAATCGAATCCATCAATCCGCTCGGTTTTCCCGGACTCGACGTCAAATTGGACAAAACCAAGGAAAAGACCGGACACAATTCCGGGTGCATGACCTTTGAGGCCCGTATTGAAGGGCTGCAAGTTGTCGTGGCCCTGCTCATGGGCCGTTTTCGTGGTGGCTCGGTGGGAGCAGCGGAAGGGGAGAAATTCATTCGCGCCGCGGAGCGGGCCCGGAAGAAACACGTGCCGTTTATCGCGTACAGTCACGGGACGGCCGGCATCCGCATCCAGGAGGGCACCAACGGGGTCATCCAGATGCCGCGCTGCACCATGGCCGTGCGCCGCTACCTGGAGGCCGGGGGGCTGTACCTGGTTCTCTACGATACCAACTCCTACGCCGGCCCCATCGCCAGTTTCCTTGGCTGCGCGCCATACCAATTCGCTATCCATTCGGCGAATATCGGGTTCGCCGGCCCCGGCGTGATCAAGGAGACCACCGGCGTGGACATTCCGTCAGATTATCACCAGGCCCATAACGCCTTGTCCCGCGGTCATATCCAGGGCATCTGGGACCGGCGCGAGACCCGGAACAATATGCACCGTGCCCTGCTGACGATGGGCGGCCGGAATTTGTATTA